>JABMPU010000049.1 GCA_013203665.1 Armatimonadota bacterium | reverse complement strand
TTTGGGGAATCTCCAGTCGACCTACGGTCTCCTTCCAATTCCCCAAAATCGATGATTCGTTTCTCATCTCGCATTTTTCACCTTCCTTTTCTACACTATTTTAGTGTCGAAAAGTGTCCAGTGTCATCTTGGCACAGAGGGCTGTGGAAAACCATACTAGTTTAATAAAAAAAGGATTCAACGGCATAAATTCGCAAGGTCTTACCAGGTTTTCAAATGCTGAATTCTCTTCTCCATCATTTGTTCTTTTGTCAGGTTCCACTCATAATCATCAAGAGCTTTTTTCCATTCTCCATGCATTGAGTTTGGTAAAACAATAAACCTTTTACCGAACTCATTTTTTAGTCTATCAACATCTGCAAAACGTTCTTCTATTGTTTTTCCTTTGAAAACTTCTGCGAAATCGATCAGGTTGTCTCCAATTAAAAGAGCAATAAAATATTCTTTCTCAACTATTTGTCTTCTATCTTTTTTACTTATCCTATCTTTCTTCAAGAGTATATGTTTTTCATCTGCAAAAGGGAAGCCAAATTTTTTCAGATTCTTCATAGTTCCCTCGATGCATATTCCTCTACGATTTGAAATATAAAAAATTTCACAACCCTTTTTAGTTGCGTATGTAAGAAATTCCAAAGCTCCCGGAACTACTTCCGCTTTTGCTGCATCTATCCATTTATAAAACTCTTCCGGGTATTTCTGCTCTTGAATTATTCCTTTGGCATTATAAAATGAGTTGTTTAATGCAGTTTCATCGATATCTACAATAATAGCTCTTTTCTTTTCTCTCTTAATCTGTAAATCTTCATCTAATCTCAACCTGGCAATATTGTATGCCTGATATGCCAGAGCTGCGTATTCTGCAGAAGTCTGATGCCAGAGTACAGCCATTAACATAGATTCATCTTCTAGGATTAGGCTCTTTCCATTTTCTTCACTTGCAGCAAGCGATATAAAAATAAAACTTAATACTATTAAAAAAATGATTCTCTTTTTCATTTGATTTCCTTTTTTATCATTATTTTGTTTTATCTTATTACTTTGTTTTGATATTCTCGATTTTTGTCGTTCCCATTTTTTTGTCGTTCCCAATTATTGTCATTCCCGCTAAAGCGGGAATGACATAATATTTTAATTGAGAGCCATTAAAATATTATAAATATCCTCAAAGATATAACCCACATGAATCCTGTTTGTAAAATCGATCTTTTCGACATCTATCTCCAGAATTTTACCACCGTGAAATCCAAACTTTATTACGTCTTTCGCATAAGAATTGTACCAGAAACCCAAAGCTTCGATTTCTGCTTTGCTCCAGCCACCTTCAATTTCCATTTCCCTTCCACGCTGCTGAATGCGGTTCCAGGCAAATTCCGGTTTACCTTTTAAGATAATCATCAAATCAGCAGATGGCAGCTCATCACAAACTTTCTTAAAACTCGTTGTAAGAGAGTCCAGCTCATTTCTCGTCAGATAACCATCTCTCAGAAATTGATAGCAGAAAATCAGCAGATCTTCTGGAATCGTTCGATCCATCACACAACTGCATTTTGAGTTTTTTCCTTCCTTATGAAGTTCAGCTCTCATCTTAAGAAAATGCAATTGAAGTTCATAACAATAGGTAGCCTTATCTGCCAGAAATTTTTCTAAAAGAGGATTTTCTTCTGGATTTTCGTAAAGAGCTTTGATATTCAAACTTCGTTCCATAATTGCTGCGAGAGTGGATTTTCCCAGACCAACATTGCCAGCCACGGTAATTAATTTCGGATTTTCTTTTAAAAACGTCTCTAATTTTCTTTCAACATCGATTGCTTTCAGGGTAGCAGCAGTTTCCGGTAAAGTTACCCATTCACTGATTCCCGGAGTTGCCACCCTTATATCCAGCTCTTTGATTTTATCTGCAATCCTGATTACTACATCGCATAAAATTTTTTTGATAGGAGTATCGATATTAGCATCGATAGTCAGAATGGGACAATTCACGTGCCTTGAAATAAATTTTTCATAAAGCTCGTTTAAAAGTGAAAGATAATTAGCCGGGATCGTGGTTTCGCTTTTTCTTCCTCGCTCTTTAATTCTTTGTAGGAGGATTGGAACTTCGGCTTTCAAATAAACAATCAAATCAGGCTCAGGGATTTTCTCTGTCATCAGGTTGTATGTGCGTTGATAAGCTAAAAATTCTTCTTCACTCATATTTCCCAGAATTTTCTGAGCCAGACCGAAAATAAAATAATCTTCAGGCAGAGTCCTGTCTTCTAAAATCACACCTTTGCAGCCCTCGATCTTCAGTTGTCTATCCAACCTGCCATTAAAGAATTCTATTTGAGCCATAAAGGCATTTTCAACAGGATTTTTATAGAAAGCATCGAGCACTTTAGGATTGAACTTTTCTTTGAAAGCAAATACTTTCTCATCACCTTTTCTATCAGGAATTGTGCTCAGTAAAATTTCATTCAAAGGAGATGTGCTTGCCGCATCTACCAAAGTGGATTTTCCCACACCAATATTGCCAACAATTCCAATTCTGAGATGTTCCATTTCAAATCCTTATGTAACTCGACCTGCCAGGTCGAGATTAGCGACCAAGCTCCCTTGTTCCCAAGTTGCACTTGGGAACATTATTGCAATCAAAGTTAAACTTTGTAACGAGCAAAAACATATCGAGATTAGCGACCAAGCTGGTCGCTTTACTATTTCACAAAAAGTTTGTATTCTTCCATTTTTGAATAATATTTTTCAAGCTGCAAATATGAGAGAGGAATAGTTACCAGCAAGCCCAGGCCTACAATAGCTGCTCCTAAAATATTTACCAGTACAATTCTGATAGCCAGAAAAAACTGCTGCCAACGTGTTTCTTTTCCGGCTTTATAACTCACAATAATTGCCTTTATCGGATTTATAGATTTCCTAATCATCAGAACAGGAGCGGGAACAACGATGGCAATCCAATACAAAACCATTACCAATCTTACGATATGTAAAACAGGATCAATGGCAATATTCAAAAGATAGCCTGTACAAATGATCTTCAAAAGAAAAAAATAGAAAATGTTTATTAAAGTAAATAAGAAAAATTTCGGATAGTATTTGAAATTCGCAAAATATGATTTTATAGTAAAATAATTTAAATAGCTTTCTTTTTTAAAAGAAAGAGGAATTAAAACTAGCGGAACTGTTATTAATAAGAACAAATTTATGAAAAGATAATTATTATCAAAGAAATGTCCACTTCCAAAATAAACTGATAATCCAACCAGTAAAAAAGCGGTTAAGATGATGAAAATCGCAAAAGGATAAAACTTTGATTTCCTACCTTTGAACTCTATCCAGGTTTCTTTCCAATTTGCTTTAGATGAAAGTGGTGCGGAAAGTGCATTCGTGGGCTCACCGCAAACATGACAGAAAATTGCATGTTCGGATAGTTTTTCTCCACAAGTTCGTTTTATCACTTTGCCAAATCGATTTTTCTCTTTTATTTTACCTTTGCATTTCATAGATCTTCCTTTTGTTTCAGATAAATCAATATCATTTTTGTTGAGGTAAGTTCAGAATTTGAGTTTTTTTGTCAATTATTAAAGTTCTTTACAAATTGAAGTTGAAAAAAATTTTTTGATATATAAAATCAGTTATTAGGTGGGAGGATTAAATGTACAAATTAAATGTAACTTCCGATTTCTCAGCCGCGCACAAACTTGTAGGATATGATGGTCCCTGCAAAAATCTTCATGGACATAATTGGAAAGTTCGGGTAGCAATTAATTGCCAAAAGCTTGATGAAATCGGTTTAACCATAGATTTTGGAATAGTAAAAAAATATTTAAATGAAATAACAGATAAATTGGATCATCAGCTTTTAAACGATTTGGAAGCCTTTAAAAAAGTAAATCCAACCTCGGAAAATATTGCAAAGTACATCTATAATGAAATGAGTAAAAAGATCAATATCCAAGACTGCAGATTGGTGGAAGTTGAAATCTGGGAATCAGATAAATCTTCGTTGATATATTCGGATTTGCAGAGAAAAAATTGACGGGATAAACAGGATTAACAGGAAAAATAAAACTTTGTGTCTTTGTGGCTTTGTGGTAAAATAAATGATAAGAATAGTTGAATCCAAATTCATTAAAAGTGCGGTTAATCCGGATGATTATCCAGCTTCAGCTTATTTTGATATTGCTTTTGCAGGTAAATCCAACGTGGGAAAATCTTCGTTGATAAATACAATCCTGAACCGAAAAGCAATTGCCAAAACAAGTTCTACTCCAGGTAAAACCCGTTTGATCAATTTTTTTGAGATCAGATTCAAGATTGCTGAGAAATCCGGTTTTGTGAATTTTGTAGATTTACCCGGATACGGTTATGCTAAAGTTAACAAAACAGAACGGAATTTATGGAAAAAAATGATTCAAAATTATTTTGAGCAAAGATTACATTTGAAAGGTGTAATCGTTCTGGTGGATATTCGCCATAAAGCCGATTCAAAAGATTTAATTATAATCGAAATGCTTAAATCCAGAAATCTTCCATTTTGTATCATTGCCACAAAATCAGATAAAATCGCAAAATCAAAAATCAGTTCTGCGATAAACAAATTGAGAACAGAATTTGATATTCTAAACGAAAACATTCATCCTTTTTCTTCTTTGAAAAAAACCGGAATAGAGAATGTTCTAACGTGGATTGATAAACAAATTTTGTGATTTAATTTGACTAATTTTTTCATAAGAAAAACATGTTATTAGATTAATGAATTTAAAAAAAGGAAATATATGTTAGAGAAAATAAAAACTCCTAAGGACGTGAAGAAGCTGACTCTTCCAGAACTTAAGAAGTTGGCAAAAGATGTTAGGAAAAGAATTATCGAAGTAACTGCTAAAAATGGTGGACATATTGCTCCGAGCTTGGGTGCCACTGATCTGGCAATTGCTATACTGAAAATATTTAATCCGATTTATGACCGCATTGTCTGGGATGTTGGTCATCAATCCTACGCATACAAAATTTTAACCGAGCGAAATGACCGTTTCGATACACTGCGGCAACTTAACGGAATAAGCGGGTTCAATAATATCTTTGAGAGCAAATACGATGCTTTTGGTGTGGGGCACAGCAGTACTTCAATTTCTGCTGCTTTGGGCATTACCACAGCTAAAGATTTGAAACATAAAAAAGGTAGAACCGTTGCTATAATAGGAGATGGAGCTCTTACAGGTGGAATTTCCTTTGAAGCAATGAATCATGTAGGTCATCTCCAAAAAAATATCATTGTAATCCTGAACGATAATAATATGTCTATTTCAAAAAATGTCGGAGCTTTGCAAGCTTATCTCACTAACATTTTGGTTAGTCGCTCTTATAATGCTATCAAGGGAAAGATCTGGGATTTATTTCAGCATTTTCCTCTTAGGATCAAGAGAAGATTGATCTGGAGTGCTCAGAAATTTGAAGAGAACCTGATAAATTCTTTTGTTCCCAATGTCATTTTTGAAGACCTGGGATTTAAATATGTTGGTCCTGTTGATGGTCATAATATTGGGCGAATGATAAAGATTTTTAATAAAGTAAAGAGAAATATGACAGGTCCGGTTATGGTGCATATAGTCACCCAGAAGGGTAAAGGTTATGAATTCGCAGAAAACGATGCTCCAAAATTTCACGGTCTCGGACCGTTTACAATTGAAACCGGCAAAGTTAATCATAAGAAAGGAATTTCTTACTCCATTTTTTTTGGTGATACTTTATGTGAAATAGCCAAAGAAAACAAAGATGTGGTAGCAATCACTGCTGCCATGACTGATGGAACCGGACTGAAAAAATACGCAGAAAAATATCCGGAAAGATTTTTTGATGTAGGAATTGCTGAGCAGCATGCTGTGACTTTTGCTGGAGGACTGGCAACTCAGGGAATCAAACCATTTTTAGCAATTTATTCCACTTTTTTACAAAGAGCATTAGATCAGGTTATCCACGATATTGCTTTGCAGAAACTGCCGGTTGTTTTCTGTATAGATAGAGCCGGTCTGGTTGGTGAGGATGGAGCAACTCATCACGGCGCTTTTGACCTTTCTTATCTTAATTTTGTCCCAAATCTCGTAATCATGGCTCCTGCAAATGCAGAAGAATTTGCTGCTATGCTCAAGTTTGCTGGAAATTATCAGGACGGACCTATTGCAATTCGTTATCCTCGCGGTTATGCTTTTTTCTGTAAAAAAGAGATCACTCCCGTAGAATTGGGAAAATATGAGGTTATCCAAAAGGGAAAAGATATTGCGATTTTGGGAATTGGAAACGCTTTTGACGATGCAAAGAAAATCTGTGAATTCATGAAGAAAGATTTTCCAAAAATAAAACCTTTCCTGATAAATCCGCGCTTCATGAAACCTCTTGATACAAAATTCCTTGAAAGTCTTAAAAGCAAAGTCAGTACTATATTCACGCTTGAAGATAACAGTCTTATCGGTGGTTTTGGCAATGTAATCAAAGATTTTTATTCGGATTCCGAGATAAAGGTTTATTCATTTGGTATTCCAGACAATTTTGTGACACACGGTAAAATCTCTGAGCTAAGAAAACTGATAGGGATTAATCCCGAACAAATTTACAAAAAAATAAAAACCATCATAAAATAGATCCGACATGGAATACAAAGGCGATACAATTGCCGCAATTTCCACACCTGTTGGAATTGGAGGAATCGCTGTTATCCGCATCAGCGGTGAGAATTCGATTGAAATAATTACTGAAATTTTTAAGGGTAACAAACCATTAAAAAAAGCTAAATCACATTCTGTTCATTTTGGTAAGATCATTGAAAACAATAAAATCATCGATGAAGTTTTAGTTACTGTTTTCAAGACTCCAAACAGCTATACAGGAGAAGATGTTGTTGAAATTTCCTGTCATGGCAGCACCTTTATTGCCAACCAAATTCTACAAATCATTTTGCAAAAAGCTCGCCTGGCAGAACCGGGTGAGTTCACCCAACGTGCTTTTTTCAATAACAGGCTGGATCTCACTCAGGCAGAAGCTGTGGGAGACCTCATAAATGCCAAAACAAAAAAATCGCTCAATGCTGCTATCCAGCAACTCGAAGGAAGTCTTTATGAGCATATTGAAAATCTGCTTGAAAAACTAACTGATTACCGAACTTTACTTGAAGTGGAAATTGATTTTTTAGAACAGGATGTTCCTGATATCGATGTTTCTAAATTAGAAAATAATCTATCTTCTTTGAAACAAGAATTAGAGAAATTAGCCGAGACAGGAACCGAAGGACTTATCTTAAGAGATGGATTTAAGATTAGCTTGGTTGGTGCACCAAATGTTGGTAAATCCAGTATTTTCAATGCTTTCCTGGAAACGGAGAGAGCAATCGTAACTCCTTCTCCGGGTACAACTCGCGATTACCTGGAAGAGGCTATTTCTCTTAATGGTTATTTGATAAGAATTTTCGATACTGCTGGAATCCATGATACTTCTGATTCTGTAGAGAAAGTAGGAATAAAACGTTCTTATGAGATTATCAAAAACTCACATAAGATTCTTTTCATTATTGATGGTAACGAAAATAACGAGGAATTTGAAATCCTCAAAAATATAGTCGGACCAGATAAAATCATAAAAGTTCTGAATAAAGCAGATATTTTTTCTGATAAAGAACTGAAAAAGTTCAGGAAAGATTATATTTTCTGTTCTGCTATCCAGGAAAACGGGTTAAAAAAAATAAAAGAATATCTAATTAAAGACATCGAGATTTCAGAAGAAGAACTGCATTCCGGTATTTTGAGTAATACTCGTCAAGTTGCTGCTGTAAAACGAGCAATAAAATCTATTCAAAGTGCAATAAATTCATTAGAAAACAAACTTGGTTTTGAATTTACAGCTTTCGATTTAAAAGAAGCAAGTTCTGCATTGGAAGAAATTATCGGTAAAATCACTACAGATGATATTCTAAATCAAGTTTTTGAAAATTTTTGTATTGGAAAGTGAAGTAATATCACGGATTAAAATGAAATTTTTCGGTTCGTAAAATTGCGGACCGTAAATTTACGCACCGGAATTGATTGTATTGATATACAAGACACACTATTAAATTACTTTCTAATCATCTCAATATCAAAAAGATATTGACATCAAATATTAGTTTGTAAAAATCCGGACCGTAAAATTGCGTACTGGAGGAAACATGGTTAATCCGTTTCAATTTGGAAAAGTAGTACGGGATAAACAGTTCTGTAACCGGCAAAGAGAACTTCATGATCTGACTTCTACCATCAAGAGCGGAAACTCTCTTTGGTTATATTCACCACGCCGATTTGGAAAAACATCTTTGATAATAAACGTTTTTTCCCGCATTGAAAATGTAAAGACTGTCTATTTCGATCTTTTCAACATCCGTGACAATAGAGAATTTGCCACAAAATATCTCAACATTCTAACCCATGAATTGTTCACATGGAAACATGGTGTTACTTCAATATTAAAAAAGTTATCAGATTATTTGAAAAACGTAACTCCGACAGTATCATTGGATGCAATAGGTAATCCATCAATTGGGCTTGATATAAAACCAAAAGAAATATCTCGAACCATCGAATCAATTTTAGAGTTACCACAAAAACTGAATTACCCAAAACCAATTTGTATCGCTTTCGACGAATTCCAAGAAGTTGAGCGATTAGATCCTTTCCTGAAAAATATTATGCGTTCGGTTTTTCAGCATCAGCAAGATGTGAGTTACATTTTTCTGGGAAGTAAAGAATCGCTGATGAATGCAATTTTTTCCGATGCAAAATCTCCATTTTTCCAATTTGGTGATAAAATGAATCTTGGTCCTATTTCCAGTTCTGATTTAACTTCCTACATCAAATCGATGTTCAACGAGACAAAATTACCAATCCAACAAAGCACCATTGAAAATATTCTGCAACTCAGCGAATGTCATCCACATTACACGCAATATGCAGCCTATGTTGCGTGGGATTTGATTTTTCAAGATATTCCGCAGAATGATAACTTCAAAGATATATGGCTTTCACGTATAATTGAAAGTCAATCCGACGCTTTTCGTACGATTTATGAGCAATTAAATGCAAATCAGAGAAAAGTTTTATATGCTCTCAGCGATTTGAATGGTCAGAGCATCCTGGCGAACGACACGATGATAAAATATAACCTGCCACCGAAATCTACCATCAATACAGCACTTAACAGTCTTTTACGGAAAACTTTGATCCTGAGATCGAACGGTTCCTATAAATTCGAAAACCCGATTTTTAAGATTTGGATAAATAGGTTATATGATTAAGAAAAATGTCATTCAACCTGGAAGGATTAATCAAAAAAACGGGTCATTATAATGTTAAATGAAAGTAATATGTTGAAACATTTAGGGAAAAACCATCCTTGAAAAGGCTTCTTTCTAAAAACTTCTCCGTGCTTAGCACTTTCAAGGTTTCATTCAGGTTTTAGTTTCATCCCAACCCTGAAAGAGTCAAATGTATGAATATTTGAAAGAGACTTTTTCAGGGTTTTTATGTTTTCCGATTTATTCAACCTTCAACAAAATTATCCTCTTTATCACAGGAGACAGATGAGTAATCAAATTTTTGAAAATTTCTGTATTGGAAAATAACTTTAAATCCCAAGAAATATTATGCAAAAAGTTCGACCCTTATTACAATCTTATGTAAAAATAGTTTGACCATTATTACAGTATTTCTATTTTTGTTCTGAGGGTAAAATGAAATATTATCCAAGAATTTTAGAAAACTCAATCCATGAATATCTGAATTCACCGGAAGCAATTTTTATTTTGGGTGCACGCCAGGTTGGGAAAACATCTCTTATGAAGCATATCATGAAAAAAATTGCAAATGAGCGTGTTCTTTATCTCGATTTAGAAAATCCATCCAACCTTTCGATTTTCAATAAAGGTGTGGATGAGTTTCTCAATTATTTGAATTTTCAAGAGCTATCAAAAATAGAACTTAATTATATTTTTATAGATGAAATTCAGTACGCCCCAGATTTTTCCAGCCTCATAAAATATCTGGTTGATAATTATTCAGATAGATATAAACTCATTCTCAGTGGTTCTTCCTCCCTGCAAATTCGTAAGAAATTCAAAGAATCATTGGTTGGGCGAAAAATCGTTTTTGAACTTTATCCTCTTACTTTTTCTGAATTCTGCTTATTTCAAAATGAATACAGAATTGCCGATATTCTTCAACAACAAAATCCTTTTGAATTAAATGAAGACCCGTTACGATTTGAAAGAGAAAAAGTATTACATCTGCTTAAAGAATATTTAATTTATGGTGGTTTCCCAAAAGTTGTTCTTCAAACAAATAAAACCAGAAAAATTAAAGTTCTGCAAGATATTATTCAATCATATGTTATGAAAGATATTCGTCATATTTTCCATCTGGAAAAGATTGAACAATTCAATCATCTGGTAAAATTGCTTGCTGCTTTTATGGGAAAGGAGATAAACATTTCGCAATTAGCAACAGAAACCAGACTGCACAAACAAACTCTCGAACACTATATTAATTCATTAGAATCGAGTTATATTATTAAGATGATTAGTCCTTTTCATAAGAATTTATCTTCTGAACTGCGGAAAACTCCGAAATGTTATTTCATTGATAATGGTTTGCGTAACTTTCTCATTTCCAATTTCAGTGGAATTGAATTTCGATCAGATAGAGGAGAAATTTTAGAGAATTATGTTTTCAGCCAGTTGTTGAAAAAATCTAATCCTCTTACAAAGATTAATTTCTGGCGGACAAAAGCAAAACAGGAAATCGACTTTATTTTGCAGAAGGAAAACAAGTTATTTGCTTTGGAAGTGAAATGGAATACCGGTTCGATGCAAAATTTAAAAAAGTTCAAACAGACATATCCCGAAGCGGATATTTATCTTGTGAGTATGTTGCAGGAATTTGAAAAAGAGGAACGTGTTTTGGCAGGGTATTTAGTGTGAGGAATGTAATATGATTAAAAAAAACTATGAAAGTAAATGACGTTGAGAAAAAATGAATAAAAATTTTATAATTGGCAAAATAAAGAAAATGTTCAATGAAAATATGATTGAATCTTTTATTTTAAAAGACAATTTAAAAGGTTCCAAATATAAAATGTGGTGGGCAACTTTATTAGAAGGAACCGGATTAACTGAAGAAGGATCTAAACTTTTTTATAAAGTGGTTGAAAATATACTTGAATCACCCGAGATAAGAGAAATTGTAACACACGAGGAAGTAATATCATATCTGCAATCTACTTTGACCGAATTAATAAAAATTAAAAAAGAAGACCGTCTAAAATTTATTATTAAAGAAGGAAATTCTATTGAAAAAAAACTAATCTCTTTAAGAAAAAATGTTGAAGTAATTTTTCCAATTTTGAATTTAAAATTAAATCGCAGATCACTACAAATTGGTAATGTGAAAATATTCAATTTCACAAATTATCAACTTCAAAAAGTATTGAAATCTATAAAAAACTTAATGGTAAATAATCCTTATTACAAAGATAATCCAAATGAAATCAAAAATTGGACGCAAAAATACAAAGAAATATTAGATGAAAAATTTCACAATAACGTGTGTGCAATAATAGACTTTAACAAATCTCCAAAAAGAAATTATGAAGATTCGATACAAAAAATTCAAACTGCTCTTGCATGTTTGAAATTATTTAGTAATCATATGCACGTAAGAAATAACTGTCAGTTTGGATTAGAAGGTACGATAGTTAAAATGGGAGCACTTGAATGCCTATTAAAATTAAAAAATGGGTCTAGTTGGAAAACAGATGGTGGATTAATAGGATATAATAATAAATTTACAATTGATCATGATTTTATCAAAAAAGCAAATTCCAAAGGACTCAAGATTCTTAAAAGCATTCTTGTAAAAAATAAAAAAAATGAGATTGAAAAAAGAATCTTAAATTCAATTTTTTGGTATGCGAAATCTTTTGATGTATCTTTAGCAAAATATCAAAAGAATAAAAAAGATAAGAATAAAGAGGATCAATTAAATATTTTGTCACATGAAATTGGTGAGAAATTTCTAAAATTAATCATCTGTTTAGAATCATTGTTGTTATTTAATGAATTTAAAGAAGATAAAAAAGAATATTTAAAACAGCGAAGTTCCTCTTTATTACTTTGCACAAAAAAAGATAAAAAAAGAATTCAGGAAATTATAGATAAATCTTATAATATCCGAAATGATATCGTTCATCAAGGATATGTGAACGTAACCTATTCTCAGTTAATAGATCTTGATTTCTTGGTAAAAACGATGATCATAAATATGATTATGAATTATAAAAAATGGAACATTAGCTCAAATAAAGATTTATATAAGTGGTTTGAGAAGAAGAGACTAAGTGCAATATAAACTTAGTCAAACCATGTAAATATGAATTTGGTTTTATCAAAACAGCAAAATATTATTTAATCATTTCCTCTTACTTGATAATGACGAATTTACCGACTTTTTTATCTCCGCTATCATGGTCTTTCACGGAGAAAAGGTAAACGCCTGCAGCAATTATCTGGTTATTTTTGGAAAGCAGATCCCAAGGCTCCATTCCGCTGGCAGCAACACCTTCATAAGCTGCTTTGCTCACAGAAATGATATCTTCTGTTTCTGCACCGTCATGATGAAGCACATCAACCAAATCTCCGGCAAGTGTAAATATTTTGACAGTACACCTTTGCGGGAGATTAACAAACCAGATCCGACGACTCTTATCGCCCTTATCATCATTTTCACGTCTGCCGTCAAATTTACTTTGTCCTACATAAGGATTGGGTACAACATGAATATTATCCATATTGCTTTTTGCGGAAGGTCCGGGGAATAGTATTTTCATGTTTGCATCGGCATCTCTTCCGGATTCTAGTGCCAGTAAATTCATCTCCGGAATTCCTCTATCCCAGGCAGTGGAGGCAACATAATATTCGATACCCTTTGGAGGACGTGTAATTTCAGAGTAATAATACCTGCTTGCAAGACGCTGATTTGTATGTAGAGTATCTTCTACACCATTATTAACATAAGCCTGTCCACCATGAAAATCAAGAGGAATGAATTTATCATTGTAAATAGCAAGATAAACATCTTCTCTCATATCAGGATTCCTGAATAATAAAGCTTGATCATCAAAACTTAAACCATTTGCATAATTCTGCAAACTATCACTATAAACGATTTCATAATTGAAGATAGGTTCACCATAAAAGATATCTCCATATACATAAGGAACAAATTCATAAAATCCATTATAAAGAAAATAGTTCAGATATTTTGCATGCTCAGGATTGGATTGGTCTAAAATCTTTGGTTGTGGCAATCCTTTATCAATTCCAAGATCACCGCCAAAATTATAAAAAAGTGAATCATTATCGCTGTTAACCATATAATCAAGTAAATCCTGAGCTGTATCGATTTTATCCCATCTATCTATTTCTATCCAGTCTTCCTGGGAACCGCTTCCGGATCTTCCCCAAAGCGTGTAACCTTGAAAATCGTGACGTAATCTATATGCAGTCCAAGGATTAACTCTGGCAGGATTCAGATAACCGGCAGGGTCTGGTGGTGCAAATTCATCAGGAAAATATCCGTATAAATTCTGCTGGATTTCATATTGATCTATATGGCTGTCAATACCGGGATTAATATCCTGCCATCCCACTTGACCTTTGGTTACTGTTTTTGTATCTATATTTTCCAGTTCAGACCTGTTGTTCCAAAATACGCTGATTTTGTTGCCATTATCAACAAGCTCAGCGAACATCCGGGGAATTCTGGGTGGTTCAGGTGCTACATAGTGAATAAAAGTGTCCGGTAAAGTTACTGTTGTAAGAACCTGTGGATTTTCGTAAATTACTTTTGCCCATTCAGCCTGATCCATCAATTCCGGAATGTCATCTCCGGGAAAAACAGCAATCACAATTTTCATTGTTCTTCCCGGACCAAGATTCCATGAGCCTGATGTGGGATTCGACATGCCCTGCATATCACCAAAGAAGGCAAAAAGATACCTGGTATCAGTGGGATTTCCCACTTGTGTATTCGGAAAATCTTTTAATGAAGTATATTTTGAATCATCAGGATTTCTATCTGTCATGAGCCAATATTTTTCGTTAGCTGTTACATTTGTTGTTCCAAAATAATCAAGTTGATCCCAATCATCAGGACCGCTACCACTGCTCCAGGTCCAGCAAGCGAATACTAAGGAATCGGGATCTGGAGTACACACACGAGAGCCAACAAATCCGGTTGTTAATCCACCATCACCATCCCAATCATAAGTATAGGCAAACTCATAAGGTTCGCTAACATAACTGCTGATGTCATCATCATAAAACGCGCCCCAGGCTTGAGGTCCCACATCGCAATCCATGTAAACAGCCATTGCACAGTCGTAAAGACTATCTTCATAAGCGTTATTCATATTAGTGATGTTGAATTCAACATATATTAAATTTTTGATATATTCATAACTCCATTGATAACTCATCTGGCGAACACGAACATTCAACGGCACATGTATACTACTTGATTGTGCCGATCCGAAATCTCTATCTCCCAAAGTTCCGAATGGACTGTAATCAAAATAATAACCAATGTAATCCTGCTCGGATACAGGATAACCATCTTCGTCTAAAAGACCGTCCATATCATCATCTTTAGGTTGAGCAAAATTGTATAATTCATTTGATTCATCGCTCAGATCTACAAAACCAAGAGGAAACCAGATGTCATAATGTTCCAATATTGGAAGAATACCATGCAAATATTGTGTATTTGGTAAGTAATCACCTCCATAACAGCTAAAACTTGCAGGTAATTCATCTGGGGCTCTGAACGGGAAGCCATATCCAACAGGGTCTTCATCGATCAAGCCGTCACCATCATCGTCAACTCCTCTTCTGTGGCTTCTGACAGATGCGCTCATCACAATATCATAGTTGTTATACTGACTGAATTGAGTTCCGAGAGGTGAGGTTTCTAAAGAATTATAGGCAGGTAAAAATTCATATAAGCGATAATCTCCATCAAATCCAACAGTTGTGAGTGTATCCACAACAAGCTGCAGATTCTCATTCCAATCAGGATGTGTTTCAGGAATAACATCATCTTCATCGTTTGCATCTTCAAGCCAGTAGAGCCTGTTTCCAAATCCATCTCTTCTTACTTTTTTTGCTCCAAACCACAAGGATCCCTGGTATAAATAATCAATAGCACTTCCACCGGGATATTCGAGAGAAGGCCATTTGGGAGAATTATCTCCAGAACCGAAAAAACCATAGTTACTCACTCTGAGCCAGATATTTCCCACATTGTGTACCGTAGAGGAATCACGCTTTTTTTCATCGATCCCAATCCCATCATCAACAGCCCGGGCAAATAAGAAACTGCTCATAAAGAAAAATGATGCTAAACCAAGAAACACTTTTGATTTTAATAATTTCATTAATGAACCTCCAATTATTTTATTATAAATGAGTTCTGCATAATTTCTAATTATAACAAATAAATCTTAAATCACAATAAACAAATCATAAATAAATTCCAAATTTCCAAATCACCAATTTCATATATGATATTCTTTAAAAAACCCCCTTTAAACAAACTTAAAAATAGTTATTATTTCAGTCAAAGACTTTTATTTCTCACCGGATTCGACGAACTGTTTTATCTCATTTATACTCATATCTTTTAAACCGAGTTTTTCCATTGTTCGTCCGGTTTTAAAGAAATCTACATCGAAATCTTTTCTTAAGATGGAATTTGCCTGAAAGATAAATGAATCGATTATAGGTGTTGGAATATTCAGTTTCTTTCCAATAGAAGATAATGGCACCAAACCGGTTGGCACATCTTCCCACAGGTATCTATGATTGATGCTTCCCGGGCTTTCAATGCTTTTATAGGCATGAGTATTTTGAATCGCTTCATATAGTTCAGAACCTTCCGCTCCGTAAACTTGATACAACCATTTCCGCGCTGAAATAACTTCCACACCCATAGCATTTGCCAGGTTGATTCTTTCTTTATCAACATCTTCGATAATTGATGCAATATGCTCGGATACTCCATCAATATAATATTTGAAACCTTGTTTCGCATCAATTTTGGAAGCATTAAGAATCGTGATGGGAACATGGAATATGCCACCCAGATTGCCCAGACTGGTTTTGAAAACATTGTCGGTGGGAGTGAATTGCGGATAAATTTCACCGACATATTTTACAATATCTTTTGTTTTATATGAAGGTATGGCAGCAATGTTGATACTGTTTTTTACACCTAATATTCTTACGGAACGAGGTTTTGTACGTCTGGAAGCGTAGATGAACGTCTGAGCCTCTGCGATTGTAATATCCGGTAGTTTTTTATTTTTATAATAATCTTTTATGGTATTATAAAATTCTATTGCTCCAAAACATCTACCTGGATTCAATAAAACAATTTGACCACTCGTTAGAAAGGGAGCACATTTTTCAGCTATGATCTTGTGACCGGAAGCAGGTAAAACCACCATAATTACATTACAATCTTTTATAACTTCCTGGATATTAGATGAGATGATATTGAGTTTTGCAAAAATCTGTTCAACTTTCTCTTCAACGAGCTCTTTTGTTTGTGGTCTTAAAGAGTATTCGAGTTTTGTTCCGGTTTCAAAATGTTCTTTTTGTTCAGGATATGAATCCCTTGATAAAGCTATACCTTGTGGAAAAATATCTTCTTCCAACTCTGGCGTATATCGCAAATATATTCCACCAAGTTGTTGAATGCTGTGGATGTTCTCTGGAGTTCGATTATAAAGATTTACTTCACAACCAACAGCAGCCAGGTAAGCAGCCATTGCACAACCGCCATGGCCGGCTCCAATAACTGCGAATTTCGGTTTATTTTTTTTCATTGAGATCTCCTAAGATATTCTTGTTTAATCTAATATCAGACTAGTTCTTTTTTTGATTTATAATTAATTTTAGCATTCAGCATTTTAGCTAAAATATTTTTCACACCTACTGCCAAACTAACTCATTTATTCTTAACTTCAATTTTAACTCCGTTTTGGCATTGATTTTTTCCTATTTATGTATGTTCCACATCTTAAGCTTATCGGATAGATAGTATAAAGTTAGTTACATAATACTCAAAGATACATTTTCTTCACATAAGGAGATGTCATTGCTCTAACTAATGCGCTATAATTAACATCAAATCCAATTTCATCGCCAACCTTCAAATCAGAATCTTTCATATTAAGAATTAAATGATCACTACTTGATCCAAGCACTTCTACCTCCATTCTGGGTTTTATACCTGTTGTATCAACATCCTGTCTGCCAAGACCTACTATCGCCCTCTTCATATAACCCTTATCCTCAAACTTGGGCACATTGCCAAAAGCATCTTGCAAACCTCTCCATAAGGTACAGAAGGTTTTATTTTCAGTTCTATAACCTCACCAATCAATGTAAAAGTATTGGTGTAAAGGTTAGGTATTTCTCGCCTGTGTAATGTATCACAACCTAATAATATTGCCTCACCTATACAGAGGTTATTTATTAAGCCAATATCATCTGTTGTCATAAACCATTCATAATTTGCTGAATTTCCTCCTGAAACAATCTCTAATTTTATTCCATATCTATTTTGGATATCATTGGCAATAGAAGATAATCCCTGCATTTTCTCTTCATTTGGTTTTATTCCCCCATAACAAGCCAGATTTGTTCCTATGCCTACCAGACTAATGCTTTCCAGATGTATTGTTTCCTCTACTGTTTTTTCCAGATCAGAAGGCATAATCCCCTCTCTTAAATCGCCCATCTCTACCATCAGAACTACTTTATGATTTTTGCCCTGCTCCACTGCATATTTAGAAAGTTGTTTCATTACCGAGATCTCAGAATTAAGGCTTATATCTGCGTACCTGACAACATCCGCTGCTTCACTAACCATAGGTGTACGTATTAATATGAATTGAGCCTTTATCCCCGCCTTTCTCATCTTAGATATATTTGCAATCCGGGAATCACCAATAGAGCTTATTCCTCCTTTAACTAAGGCATTCGCGATCTCAGGTGATCCCAAAACTGCCTTCGTCACAGCAGTTACGGAAATACCTTTGTAACCGAATAAATCTCTTAATTCTTTTACATTGTGTCCTATCTTTTTGAGTTCTATCTCAAGTCTGGGTACTGTCATACTAAATTACCTGAAATTATATCTTTTTATCGCAGCTTGGACTATTTCACCAAGCAACTCTTTACCACTTTTCCCTTCTGCAACCGACATAAAACCAATATAACTATGAGGTTTCTCTTTTGGAGTACACATCAAGCCAGCAAAAGGATTTCCCTCCAAAAGGAAAGGACCTTCTTCTGTCAATATCGTATCTATCCTTACATAATCCCTGAAACCCAACTCTTTGTAAGCCCTTGTTACCAGCAATTGCATTTCATTTACCTCTTCTGAACTTAATCTTGCAGGACAAAAAAAGTCATCATCATCTATTTCCTTCTTATCATATGTTAAAGTAAAAGCTCCATCCTTGTAAACTATCTCCAGAGGAGGAAGTACTCTTATATCATCATCATTACCCAAAACACCAAATGATATTTCTCTCCCTTTTAAGAATCTCTCAATTAATACAGGCTGCCCTATCGTTTCGTATCTATCTACCACACCACTTACTAATTGATCATAACTCTCAATCACAGATTCTTCGGTTATCCCGGCACTCCCTCTTCCAGCGACAGGCTTTATAAATAAAGGGTATTCTAATGGAGAGTTTTTCCTGAAAATTAGGCAATCCTCCTCAGTTCTCGCTACATAGAAAGGCGAAGTTGGTAATCCCGCATGTTGCCATATCCTTTTTGCGAGCGATTTATCTGTAGCAAGAGCTATTGCAAATGGATCAGAACCAACATAGGGAATTTCAAGTTCTTCTAAGATTGCTGCTTCCACCAGACTCGAAACATTGAATACAATATCAACATTTGCCAATTTTATATCATCAATGATACTTGATCCCCAATTTATCCTTACAACATCGTATCCAGCCTCAGTCAAAGCCTTTTCATGATGTGCCACTTCTTTATGTGTTTCGTCAACAACTACGTCAGTACCTGCAAATTTTTCCTGAAGTGTGAAATTTCCTCTTTTTTTATTCAATAAACCTATTCTTAAATTACTCATTTCCAATAACCACCTCTTTGATACAATTTACTCTCTCTTTTTCATATATAGGTTCTTTGGTTTTTGGGTTTATGGCATAACAAGCCCCATTGATCATCTTGGTACAAACTTCACCTTTAGCGTATTTATTACCCTTAAGATCCGGAGCATCCAAAAGACCTATCTCCACAGCTTTACATAAAATTATTGGGTCTGTCAGTGGATCCTTGGAAATTTCTAAAGATTTAATAACATCGATTAATAGAAAAGCTTCCTCTTTTAATTTATCTTTTCTTGCTTGCACGTCTGGATCCAAACTCATATCCGGAACTCCCATTTTATAATTTCTTATAATTTGCTGAACCATTTTGCAACTTTCAATTATATCTTTTGGTTTTGCTATGTAAGAACCTTCACAATAACCCACAACGTGAACAATATCCGGGTCTAAATTCATAGCAAGATAAATAGAAGAGACAAGCTGACCTCTTGCCATATCAAGATCTGGCGGAAAGCTGAGAAGTCCGCTTCTTACCTGCCTGAAGCTTTTAAAATTATCATCGTGCAGAGCTTCGATTAATTCAATTTTTGCCAGCATTTTTGCCAGGTCCATTTTGGGAGATGTTTCTCCGGGAGTATTGAACATATATTGCGAGACATAATTTTTCACTCCCATCTGCCTGGCATTGCAAGCAGCAATATAAGCCATTGCAACCGCAATTACATCGGGCGCTCTTCGTAAACTCCAATGATGAGATTCATTTACTTCTACGGGAATTCCTCTTTCAGCATGCCATTTCATTAGTTTTTGATTTTCTGTTATTGAATCCTTCAATAATCTCTTGCTTCTTTTATCTAATACATTATACCACATTAGAGGAACTGCACACCAGGCATTATTTATTGTTTCAATATACATCTCAGCCATTTTAATCAAATCATTCGTGCCAGAGTAGCATCTGACTAAAGGATAATTTCCGCAGCGAGATGCTTTATAAATTCTTTTTAGATCTTCCGGAGTTCTGATGGGAACACCGCCATCTCCTTTTCTTTCTGAAATTTGCAGTTCAGGATGGAAAAAATATTCTTGAGCATCCTGGTCAGGCCCAATAGAAATAACATCCAATATTCCTGCTTCAGCAATTTCTTTTGCTCCGGAAATTGTCTGTTCTAAAGAAGGTAATCCAAAATGATGTCTTAAGATTGGTCTTTTCCATTTGATTCTATCGATCAGATTATCTGGAAATTTCCGAGTCGTTTTTAAATCTTTACCGGTCAGATATTTAATTATTTCTTCTTTAGATTCTCCACCCGTGAAAATTTTATCAAAGATTCCGGTTTTCTCAGCAATTTCTGCAGTTGAGGGAGTTCCACCGAAAATATACTTTTTGTTTGTGAATCCTGCTTTTTCAATTGCAGCTTTAAGTTGAAGTAGTAATTCTTCTGCTGTTTCCGGACTCAACCTGTAGCTGATTGCAATAATATCCGGATTGATTTTTTTTATGTTTGAGATAAGAGTGCTGATAGAATTTGCTGGTCCTAAATAGCAGGTATCCCATCCTAAACTTTTTACCATAGCAAAGAAATTCAAGATTCCTGCAATATGAATGTCCTTACCTATTGCTCCTCCGATTATTTTCATTGTTTTTCCTTCATAGAATTTTCAAAACTCGATTTCGTTCTTTTTACATTTTGTAATCTGAAAACTTAATTTAAATCATTTATTAATATCTAATTACGAGGAAAATAAAATCTTGAATTCTTTGCAAGGATTTTTTTAAAAATAGAAAGATTAACAATTAGCTGAAATGATTAATGAGAATAAATCATAATATCTTGAAACAAAATAAAAAAAGCCATTAACAAAAAAAGTTAACGGCTTTATCTAAATTATGGCATCCCCTAGGGGAATCGAACCCCTGTTGCAGGAATGAAAATCCTGAGTCCTAGTCCACTAGACGAAGGGGACACAATTTCAATTTTCTGGTGAGCCTGGATGGATTTGAACCATCGACTCTCTGCTTAAAAGGCAGATACTCTACCACTGAGTTACAGGCCCTTATTGCTAATGCTGGTCAAACAAAAAATCGCTCTTTCTGATGTCAATATTTTTTATTGCCAGAAAACTTGCATAAAAAACCTTTACATATTGTTTTAGGAAAAGTTTTTGAGACCATAAAATATGGCTTGGAGATATGATGAAAAAATCAATTAAACAAATAAACCTTGAAAAAGCAATTAAAAATCGATTAAAGGGTAAACCCTTAGAAGTGGCGGATTATCTATTTTCTAATAAAGAGATTCAAATGCTGCATGAACATGCGAATGTGGTTTCCATCAAAAGGTTGGGTTTTAATGATCATGGACCGGTTCATATGAGGAAAGCTGCTTTAAATGCTCTCATTATGTTTGATCTCCTGGCGGTTTCAGGCGTTCAATTCAATTTGGAAAGAGAAGGAATCGGCACCGAGGAAGACAGTAAAATTGCCGTCTTACTTGCATCTCTGTTGCACGATCTGGGAATGAGTATTTCCAGGGAAAAACACGAATTCATGAGTGTGATTTTAGCAATTCCGATTATTGATAAAATATTGGATAAATTCTATCATCTGAAATTGGAAAAGAAAATTGCTCTGAAAACACTGATAATTGAAGGCATTTTCGGGCATATGGCAACCCAGCCCATTCATTCCCTGGAAGCAGGTTTGGTTCTTGTGGGTGATGGTTGTGATATGGAAAAAGGAAGAGCACGAATTTCCACTTTGATTTCTAATAAACCACGCGTTGGAGATATTCATAAATATTCTTCTACATCTATACAAAAAGTGAATATTCTTGCGGGTGAGAAAAAGCCGGTTAAAATTCTGGTGGAGATGAGTCAGTCTGTCGGGTTTTTCCAGGTTGAAGAGGTACTGTTTCCCAAAATTGCATTCAGTCCTGTGAAAAAGTATATCGAGCTTTATGCAGGAGTTAAAGATCAGGATTTGAAGAAATATCTATAATTTTGTTTTCTTGGATTACCGTTAATAAATTTTTAATTGTTTTCTCAAAATTTCAAACAGTTTAACATCTTTTGATTTTCTATGGTTAACCTGTTGAAGTCCTAGTTTCAATTCTTCAAAATCAAGTTGTTTGGCTAAATTGAGCCATAAAGGCTTATCTTCA
>JABMPU010000048.1 GCA_013203665.1 Armatimonadota bacterium | reverse complement strand
GTGCAAGACCGCTTTGCATACCGAAGAAAACGTATGAATTCCGGGTTTGTCTCCGAATCGAATCCTTCTGCGATATTATGCATGGATGAACCTGCTGCATCCTGAATTTGCCCCTTCAGCCCGAAGTCACGAGCAAACGTGGCCTTCTTTGTCAGGGCATAGACCTTATGAGTTAGTTCTCGGGCCAACTGCCATGCCTCAATATCTTCAAATCGTTCAATTCCCATACTTTCTCCAACCTAGAACCTTTGAACCTTGAACTTTGAACCTTGAACCATCATTTGTAATAATCAAATCCTTTTTGAAATGCTTTTAGATTATGTTCAATAAATCTTTCCGGTACAGAATCTGCAACCGCCTTTTCCATTCCTTCTTTTGAAACCAGCTTGGAAACAGCAGTGAAAAATCCCAGCATCACAACATTCGCAAAAACTCTATTCCCCAATTCTTCAGCAAGTCTGGTGGAAGGAATTGAGAAACTCCTAATTTTTCCACGAGTAGGTTTAGTCTTTACCAGATCCTCATCTATTAAAAGTATCCCTTTATCATTTAATTCCGGTTCAAACATATCATAACCTTCCTGGGACATTGCAACAAGGACATCTGAAACAGTAACATACGGATACAGAACTTTGGTGTCCGACAATAATACCTGCGAGCTACATGCTCCACCTCTTGCTTCAGGTCCAAATGCTTGATTCATAGTAGAAAATTTATTGTCATAAATCGAGGCGCCCTTTCCCACAATAATTCCTGACCTGATAATACCTTGTCCGCCATAACCGGCAAATCTAATCTCTGCCACTTTGTCCTCCAAGCGGGATAAATTTATCGCCTAATATTTTACCAAGTTGAGCGTTATAGGTGTCAATAAATGGGGATTTTTCCTTATCTGTAAATTCGCCTGTTACAATTTTTTCTTCAGAAGTTATTTCCACATTACGAGTGTCTACATTATTTTTAGTTACAGAATTTTTATAATAAAAATCCAGTAATTCATAATTAACTTGATTAATATCTTTATAAAAATTCGGACCGGGCGCCAGAACTTCAATCACAGAAAACCCTCGTTTATCTAAAGCATTAGCTATTGAATTTGCAAGTTCATTAGTATGCATAGCCGTCCATCTGGCTGTATATATTGCACCACAGGAATTTGCAAGATGCGGAGCATTGAACGGTCTCTCAAAGGTTGAAAAAGCAGAAAATCCGGGAGAAACCGAGGGAGCGAGTGTTCCGGCTATTTCTTTATAAACAAAGTTATTTACGCAAATAACGAGCATTTCCATATTTCTTCTTCCCGAATGAACAAGATGATTTCCACCCAAAGTCATCAAGTCACCAATAAAGGCAACTATTTTCAGATCAGGGTTTCCCAGTTTTAATCCGGTTCCAAAGGCAATTGCTCTACCGCGGGTTACATGGAAAAAGTCAACTCCAATTTCTTTTATTACTTCAGGTTCAAATGGGATATCCGAGACAACCACAACCTTAGATAGTTCAAGTCCCGACTTTTTAATTCCGTTTGTAAAAGCTGTTATAATTGGGTTCATTTGTTTAATTTATAACCTCCTTCAAAAACAAATTTTTCAAGTCGTGTTTTCCATTCGATAACTTTTCTAATCTTCTTCTTTTCCTTAGCTGCATATTCGATTGCCTCTGCTATATCATCAGGATCATGAACTCCTGCTCCGCCGTGAGGAACAAGCACAACATTCGCCTGTCCATGACTACATCTTTCTACCTCAAAAACAACTTGACCATAATTTATTTCAGGAACCACAAATGCTTTTACTTTGGAAGCGAGTTCATTTATTTTTTTATCAGGGAAGGGCCAGACCGTTATCAGACGAAGGTGACCTACTTTTATACCTTTTCCCCTTGCTATTTCAATTCCTCTTATTGCAACCCGATATGAAATCCCATAAGAAACTACAACAACCTCAGCATCGTCCATTCCTTCTTCAGCCAATTCTATAATCTTATCTGCATTGAGCCGTATTTTATCTACTAATCTTCTTGTAGGTAACTTTTGGCTTTTGCCTTTTTCTATTTGATTTTTTATCGGATATCCTCTTTCATCGTGGATAAGTCCTGTGATATACAAATTGTAGCCATCACCTGCTTTTACCATCTTAGGAACAAGATCTTTATCCGGTTTGAATGGCAGGTATTTTTCTTTGGGACCATTATAAAATCTTCGTGGCTCAATTTCAATCTCTTCAGCAGGGGGAATCACTACCTTTTCAGACATATGACCAACGCATTCATCAGACATTATCATAACAGGACAACGATACTTTTCCGCCAGGTTGAATGCTTTAATTGTGTAATCAAATAATTCTTGCGGAGAATCAGGTGCGATAGCAATAACTTCATAATCTCCGTGTGAACCCCATCTTGCCTGCATCATATCTGCCTGACCTGTTTTGGTAGGAACTCCGGTGGAAGGTCCGCCACGCTGGATATTAAGTATCACAAAAGGAGCTTCTATCATTGCACCCAGTCCGATAGCTTCCATCATCAAAGAGTAGCCGGGTCCTGATGTAATGGTCATTGTTTTTACCCCGGACCAACTTGCACCCATGATGGATGCAATGGAACCCAGTTCATCTTCCATTTGAATAAACACAGCACCGGCTTTGGGCGCAATGCGTGCAAATGTCTCTGCTGCTTCGGTTGAGGGAGTAATAGGATAACCTCCAATAAATCTGCATCCTGCAGCTAAAGCACCATAACCGGCTGCTACATCGCCATCCATGTAATAAGTTCCTGAATTCACATCTCTTGGATTTGCTTTCATTTTCAGTCCTTCTTTGTACCGGAAAGCCATTTATTATATGAGTCCATATAGGTCGGTCTTTCTCTATCAACAAATTTCCCAACAGTAATCTTTGTTTGAAATCCAATATCAAGATTTTTTGTATCTTCCCCGTGTCTTATCTCTGTATTATCATGATAGAATTTCATCATATCCAGTCCATCACCAAGCCGGTTAATTCTTGAATAATACATTGCACAGGGTGAAATAACTTCAATCACGGAAAAGCCGGGTTTCTTTAATGCCTCAGCAATGGAATTTGTTAGTCTGCGAACATGAAGAGCTGTCCATCTTGCCACATATACTGCTCCGGAGGAGTCTGCCAGGTATGGAATATTGAATGGTGGTTCAACACATCCAAAAGGTGAAGTTGTAGCATAAGTTGCAAGCGGAGTGGTTGGCGCTACCTGACCACCTGTCATTGCATAGATAAAATTATTTATACAGATAACCAGCATATTTACGTTTCTTCTTGCTGCATGAATAAAATGATTTCCGCCAATTGATATTAAGTCACCATCACCTGAAAATACAATTACTTTCAAATCCGGATTAGCAACTTGTATCCCTGTTGCAAAAGCAATACCTCTACCATGAGTTGTATGAAATGAATCCAGTTTTACATAACCAGCTACTCTGCCCGTACAACCAATACCGGAAACGATGCATGTCTTTTTCAAATCAATTTCTGCCTTGGCAAGACCTGCAGCAAAAGCAGTTACGGCTGTACCAATTCCACAACCAGGACACCATATATGAGGAATTCTATCCATACGGAGCAAGTCATCCATTGGATGAATATCTTTTTCAGCCTTTTTTAAAGTTCCCATTTATGCTCTCCCTGCTTGATTCTGATATTCAATAATCCCTTTTTTTATTTTCTCTTCTTTCAGAGCTAATTTTATTGCAGAAACTAAATCATCTGCGTTATCGATTCCTTTTTCTCCATGAGATAAAAATACAACATTTGCATTTCCATAACTGCAGCGCTCAACTTCAGAAACAATTTGCCCATAATTTATTTCAGGAACAACAAAAGCTTTTACTTTCTCTGCCAGTTCAGCGATCTTTTTATCCGGGAAGGGCCAAACAACATCAAGTTTAAGACCACCGACTTTTATACCCAGATCTCTTGCCTGCTTTATTGCTTTGAGCGCTACTTCTGATGTTGCTCCATAATAGACAATTACAATCTCAGCATCTTCAGTGCCGGTTTCCTGAAATTCAATGATCTCATCTACATGATTGCGGATCTTCCATAAAATGGGATGAACATTATATTCCTGACACTCCTCAAGCATAATAGGATAACCTTTATCATCGTGAGTAAGACCTGTAACATGAAACTTAAAACCTTCTCCAATATCTACCATGCGAGGGACAAAATCTTTATCTCTTTTGAATGGTAAGTACTTATCCTTTTGTCCTTTAAAATATCGTCTCGGTGTAATTTTTATTCCATCAGCAAGAGGGATTATTACCTTTTCTTTCTTATGAGCCACATACTCATCTGATATAACAATGACAGGTGTTCTATATTTTTCAGAGAAATTAAATGCCTTAATGGTAAAATCAAACATTTCCTGAGGAGAGCTCGGAGCAAGAGTTATTACTTCATAATCTCCATGAGAACCCCATCTTGCCTGCATCATATCGGCCTGTCCTACACGATTTGGAATTCCTAGTGCCGGTCCCGCTCTTTGAACATCAATAATTACACAAGGAGTTTCCAGCATCACACCAAGTCCCAAATGCTCCATCATATTAGAAAAACCGGGGCCAGAAGTTACTGTCAGCGACTTTTTCCCTGTCCAGGATGCACCTATGACAGCAGCGAGAGCTGAAATTTCATCTTCCATCTGAATAAAGGTAGCGCCCACGTCTGCGCTTCTTTTCAAGTATCTTTCTATTGTTTCAATGGCAGGTTCGATAGGATAGGCAGCAAGAAAACGGCATCCTGCATAAAAGGCACCCTCTATACATGCCTCATTACCAATAAGAATATGTGTTCCTGTCATAACCGCTTTTGAGTTAGTTTTCAAGAGCTACCTCCTCTTTCAAAGTACACCAGATAGAAAAATCGGGGCAGATAGTCTCACATAAACCACAGTTTACACAAGCTTCTTCATTTACTATTTTTGGAGGATGATAACCTTTGGAATTAAATTCATCTGACATTTCAAGGACATCTTTTGGGCAGTATTCCACACAGAAACCGCATCCTTTACATCTTTCTTTGAGTATATGGATTTCGCCAAAAGGAGTTTTTGGCTTTTCTTTGCCAAACGGCACTTCCCAATACCTCATAAAGTCTCCTGTAGAAAATATTCAATTAACTAAGCAGAGTAACTGAAAAAGAAAAACGTAGTTTGTTAATTAAAGCAAACTACGTTTTAAAAAAATTAAATAAATAACAATTTATCCGGCTGTGCTCTGAATTCGGATAAGGAGTAATTTTTAGAATCTGTTATGCAAGAAACAAATTCATAAAAATTTATCGTACTAGTAATAAACCAGACTATTAATTTCAACATTCCCTCTTTCTCAGAAATACGAGTTGACGGAATCTATTTTCTTAAAAAATATTTTTTTTTGATAAAATTTAGGAGCGAGATTTTATATCCCGAAAAGTTTGTCAAACAATTTAATTTTTATTTTATTACTTGAAATATCCTACTAATTTTGTAGAAATTTTGCAAATATTTAACTTAAGTTTCGCAGGAGTGTGAATTATCATCACGACTGCTTTCAGGTATTTCATAATATTCCATAACATCTTGTTCTTTATAGAATTAAGCATAAGTGCAAAATTAGTGATTTAAGCTGCATTATCAAGATT
>JABMPU010000047.1 GCA_013203665.1 Armatimonadota bacterium | reverse complement strand
CGTGATTGCTGGATAATGATGTGATCTTTTTCTCTTAATTCTTTTATTGCTTTTTCTACTTTTATTTCCAGACCTCTATGAAGCTCTTTCAGCTCTTCATGAGCTTTGTGAATATTCTCCTCTGCTTGTTTATGTTTGATGGCTAGAGCAATTTCTTCCGAAACAAATGTTAGAATTTCAATATCTTTCTCAGTATAAAGATGTGGATCATCGTAGCTTTGAACTGCGATTACACCAATAACCTTGTTCTCTACTTTTAAAGGAACACCCAGCCAGATTTCGGAAGGAGTTCCAATTGTTTCAACTTTATCCTCTTTTACAAGCTTTGCTAAAAGCTTCTCATCAACAAGCATTGATTTACCTGTTTTGATGACCAGAGAAGTAAGAGTCTTACCGGCAGGGAAAGTTTCATAATCATCTTTTTCATCAACATCAAAAGGAAGAGAGATCATATTGGTATTTTCATCATACAGGGCAACATAAAAATTTGTAGTATCGATCACATCTCCCAGAAATTCTCTAATCTTGCTGTAAAGGTCGTGCATATTATCGGTTGTATTCAAAGCATTGGAAATGTTAAATAATGTTTTTTGTGTTTTCTCCGCTTGCTTCCGTTCTTTATTTTCAAATTTCAAGTCCTTCGTAGATTCATTAAGATCAGATAAAACAGCTAAAGTAGCAATTCTTTGTTTTTCACTTCTTTCAAATTGCTTTTCCATTTCTATAGATTTTTCTTTAATTTCTTTTTCCGCCTGCTTGCGTTCGGTAATGTCATGAGCATCTATAAAAATATAGTATTTACTCCCAATATTGATTCTTGTGATATTTGAGGTGAAATAATAATAAATTCCCTTGGTTGTTTTATATCTATACTCAAAATCATTTATCTCTTGGACCCTGCCTTGAAGAATATCGGTCATAGCCTTGACAACTTTTTCCCTATCATCAGGATGGCAGGGTTCCAATGGGTCTATGATTTTTTCAGGGGACCATCCTAAAACTTCTTGCCACATATTATTTGACCAGACCAGTTTTTTTTCCTCCAAATCTAAAAGTGTCATTAAATCAAATGAATTGTTTACAATGGCATTTAGTTTTTCTTCATTATCTTTCAAAGCTTCCTCGACCTTCTTACGCTCGGTGATGTCTCGAATAACAACATGAATTATCGGTTTGCTTCCAAGCGTATATTTGCAGGGAGTTGCTTCGGCAAGAAAAACAGAGCCGTCTTTCCTCATGAACTTTGTCTCTACATTTAACATATCTTTTTTATTCATAGCAGCCAATACTTGGGCGGAATGTTTTTGTTCGATCTCGGGATGTATTTCAAAAATCGTCATTTTTAGCAGTTCTACTTCTGAATAGCCAAACTCTTCTACTGCCTTACTATTGGCATCCAAGATATTCATATCCATATCATGGATAATAATCGAATCTGGTGAAAATTGATAAATCTGCCTGTATCTTTCTTTATTTTCCTTTAAAGCTTCCTCCGTCTGCTTGCGCTGGGTGATGTCTTGCCCTATACATAGTAAACCGATAATATTGCCGGTATTATTTTTAAGGACATTATCGTACCATTCAATAAATATTTCTCTTCCGTCTTTGGTAATTATAGGATTTATATTACCTTTTGTAGGTGAGTTCTTTAGTGCGGTTTTAAATAAATTTCTAATTTTTTTATAATCGCAATCTCGAAGGAAAGTTGTAAACCAATCTTTTCCTTTTACTTCGTCCAAACTGTAGCCCGTGAGATGTTCCATATAGGGGTTAATGCTGATGATTTTACCGTCAACGTTTAACAACAAGATGATTGCCTGAGCTGTGTCGAGTATGTTTTGCGAAAAATAGCGTTCGTTCTGTAATTCTTCTTCCGCCTGCTTGCGCTCGGTGATGTCCTCATAGGTACCGAGGACACCTATGACGTTGCCCTCCGTGTCTCGCACCGGCACCTTGTTGGTCTTTGCCCATGCGTGGGAGCCGTCAACTCGGAGATAAGGCTCTATAATGTCGTATTCGGGAATACCTGATTCCATAACCCTCCTATCGTACTCCCGAAACGAATCCGCCTGATTTTTTTTCCATGGAAGATCGTAATCGCTCTTCCCGACAACCTCCTCTGAAGACTTTAGTCCTACCGCCTCCAGCCAGGTGCGGTTGCCGCCGAGGTAAATTAAATCGCGATCTTTCCAAAAGACCGCAGCAGGAATTGAGTCCAATACAGTCTGCAACATGTACCATGAATCAAGCAGCATCTCTTCCGCACGCTTGCGCTCGGTTTCAGATTTTTCCAGTTCGGAAATTTTAATTTTTAGAAGATCTATCTCTTTTAAGAGCTGTTCTCTGGTTTTATCGTTACTTTCCATCTTACACCTCAAACTTATTTCTTTTGTACAGACTGGAAATCACATCCGGCATCTGCCGGATTCTCTTTTTCTCGTCGTAGCTCTCGAGCATTTATACTGGAATCTCATATTTCGGTTTTTGTCCGGATTTCTCAAGAAGTTCATTAATTTCTTTTTTCAATTCGAGCATTTTTAATTCTCTATCCACAGCAGCATCATTGAAAATTTCAAGTTCATTCATTCTCTTTTTCAGAGTTTCTTCTGCCTGCTTACGCTCGGTGATATCTACAAAAGTTTCCAGCAGAACATCCTCACCATCCAAGCTGATCTCTGTGACCGTCTTGATGATTGGAATTTCCTTGCCGTCTTTCCTGCGAAAAATCCGTTCTGAATTGTCAACCTTCTGATCCCTGTCCAGAATTGGGCAATCTAGCTTCTGCGCAGGACAAAGATACTCGCTGCAATTCTTGCCTAATATGTCGTCTGGTGTATCAACTCCAGCCATTTTAAGAGCGGTATCATTAATCATTTTAATCTTTCTATCTTTGCCAATAACGACCACACCAACTGGGGCTTTCTCGATAATTATTTTGGTGTTTTCATTGGATATACGTAGTTCCTCCTCTGCCTGCTTGCGCGCGGTGACGTCCTTTGAACTGCCCTGGAAACCAATAATCTGCTCACCTTTTTTCAGCAGGCTGAAACTGGTTTCAAAATATTTTACAGAGCCGTCTTTCATGATCGCTTCAATAGGTAAATCATGTAGCGGTTTCCCTGTTTTATATATATTGGAAAAAGTAATTAAAAGTTTTCTATGATCTCTTTTGGAAGTGTAATCTTTGAAGTTCATCTTTAATAATTCAGATTTTGTATAGCCAGTAATAATTTCTGCGGCTTTGTTTATATCTGTGAAATTACCTTTTAGATCAAGCGTGAAAAGGAACTCGCTGGAGTTCTCAAAAAGACCGTGAAATCTGATTTCAGAATCTTTTAGCGCTTCGTCTGCTTTTTTAAGCTGGGTGATTCCTCTCAATCGTTCAGCTATAGTATCAAGTACCAATCTTTCTTCTTTTAGGAACGGTCCTTCATCTAAATTCGGCTTTTCTACCAGATAATAGACTTCTATGTCACCGGCATGTTTGCCATCGACAATAATATCGCTGCATTGCCGCCAGTTGGTTTTTCTGAAGTCAGGTGTTTTG
>JABMPU010000046.1 GCA_013203665.1 Armatimonadota bacterium | reverse complement strand
ATGCGGAACTGCCTTTTATTCATGCTTCTGTTCAGCTTTCTGATGATAGAAATGTTTCACTGGAAATCACTTCAACCGATTATGTGGATTACAGGCTCGATTATCCGCTTTTGCCTTCCAGGGGAACGATTTATCGTAACCAGGATCCATCGCTGATTCCTTATGAAATAGCTGATGAATCGCTTGTGGATGAATTTTATCCGGGTGATATTGCTGAGGCAATGGAACCGTTTATTTTGAGGGATATTCGCGGCACAAATGTTTATGTTTATCCTTTTCAATATAATGCTCAACAGAATATTTTGCGGGTTTACACAGATGTTACAGTAAAACTTTCAGAGAATTATACTCCGGTTATTAATCCTTTCCCTTCTCAAACCAGGAAGATTTTAGGAGAAATGGATTCCATGTATCGCACCATATTTATCAATTATGATGTTTCCCGCTTTGAACATGAAATCGGAGATTTCGGCTCGATTCTTGTTATCCGAACTCCTCGCGATATAGATGCGATCGCTCCTTACATCCAATGGAAAATGGAGAAAGGATACACGGTTTACGAAGAAGAAGTAGCCACCGGAACAAATGTAACAAGCCTGGTCAGCACCCAGTATAATGCGAATAATGATATTCTTTATGTTCAGCTCGTCGGCGATTGGGCAGATATTCAGGGACCAACTTCCGGTAGTGCTCCCACAGATCCGAATCTTGGTTGCGTGGTTGGCGGCGATGCATATCCCGACCTTATAGTTGGCAGGTTCTGTGCAAACAATACTACCCATGTAACAACGCAAGTAAACAAAACAATTACCTACGAAAGAGACCCGGAGATAGGAGCAACCTGGTATGAAGCTGCCACAGGTGTTGCTTCCAATCAGGGACCTGGTGATGATGGTGAATATGATAATGTACATATTCAAAATATTTATGATAACAAACTTGATCCTTTTACTTATGAATCTCACACTCCGATTTATGATCCGACAGCAAATGCTTCCATGGTTGCCAGTGCTTTAAATTCAGGAACAAGTATTATCAACTATTGTGGTCATGGTTCATCGACTTCCTGGGGTTCTTCCGGTTTCAGTAACAGTCATATTGCTGCTCTTACAAATGGAACTATGCTTCCATTCATCATTTCAGTTGCTTGTGTTAATGGAGCTTTTCATTCGACGGAATGTTTTGCCGAAGCCTGGCTTCATAAAGAAAACGGTGGAGCAGTTGGTATGTATGCTTCCACCATAAATCAATCGTGGGATCCTCCCATGAGAGGACAGGATTATGTGAACGACCTTCTGATTGGCGGTTATGATTACAGCTTATATCCCGGGCAGAACGGAATCACAACTGATGTACAAAAGAAGACATTTGGTTCAGCTTGTTTCAATGGTTCGATTTTGATGACAGTTGAAGATTATGGCGGTGGTCAATCGATGCTGGAAACCTGGATCGTTTTCGGTGATGCAGCTTTGGATATGAGAACAGATCCTCCATCAGATTTAGTTCTCTCTAATGAAGTAATTTTAATGGGAATTGATTTCACAACTACTGTTACGTCAAGTGGAGCTCCTGTCCAAGGTGCATTAATTTGTTTATCTCAAGAAGGCAATTATTTTTCTGGTGTAACCGATGAATTCGGAAGTGTGACAGTCTCTCATGCTTTGATTGCAGGCGATGCAAAAATGGTTGTAACTGCTTTCAATACTGAAACGATTTATGATGATGTTACTGTTATTCCGCCTGGCGGAGCATATGTTTTATGTAACGATTATATTATAGATGATTCAGCAGGAAACAATAACAGTATTGTAGAGCACGGTGAGCAAATATCCTTTCTTGTAGGATTAAGAAATGTAGGTTCTGAAGAAGCAACGGATATTGATGCAACCATTTCTTCAACAAGCCAGTATGTTACGAGTATAAATGATTTTTCCAATTATAATAATATACTTCCCGATTCTATTGAATACGGACTTACTTCCTACCAGATTCAGATAGAACCGTTCTGTCCTGATAATGAACAATTAGTATTTCACCTTGTGATAAATTCGAGCGAAGATACCTGGGAATACGATTTCTCCATCGCATCTTATGCACCAATTTTGGAAATTGCTAATTTTGTGATTGAAGACGGAAATGGGGATGGACGCCTTGAACCCGGGGAATCAGGTTCCTTGCAGATTAATCTGATTAATAATGGAGAAGGTCTGGCTGAAAATATCACAGGTCTGCTTTATTCCGACGATGTTTATATCACACTCAATAATAATAATTCTCAAATCTCGAGCCTGGCAACAGGTGAGGTTTCCGGTTTTGATGATATATTTACCTTCACTATTTCAGCAGATTGCCCTGCTATTCATAATTTAAGATTAAACCTTTTGTTAAATGAGCAATTAGGATATTACAATATTCTCCAGCTTGATGTGAGTGTAGGATTTTATGACAATGTGGAATATGGCGTCAATGGCTGGACACATTTCGCCTTGAATGGAGGGCAGGACCAATGGCATCAATCAATGCTCAGATATTATTCGGATATGCATTCCTGGAAGATAGGAAGTACGGGAACAGGTTCTTATTATAATAACCTCTTGTGTGCACTGGAAACACCCGAAATAGAGTTAACAGGCGATACCTATCTCACGTTTTACCATTGGATGTCTGCTGAAACAAGCAGTTCTTATCCGGGTTATTGTTATGATGGTGGTCTGGTTGAGATTTTCCATAACAGTCAATGGTCACAGATAGTCCCGGAAGGAGGTTATCCATTTCTGACAAGGGGAGATAATAGTCCTCCATTTGCCGGTGATACTCAAGTGTTCTCAGGCTCAATCGACTGGGAAAGAGCATTCTTTAATCTTGAGGATTATGATGGAACAGTTAAATTCCGTTTTACTTTCGGTTCAGATGGAGCAACAGCAGAAGAAGGTTGGTATATCGATGATATTGCCATCGTAGAACCCAATGTGTTCCTCGAACCACCGGCAAATCTTTATGCAGACAAAGTAGCAGATGATATAGAATTAACTTGGGAAGCCCCATCGACTACTCCTTCGAGTTACAATGTTTATAGAAGGAATAATCCGAATAATCCTTATGGATTTTTAGCAAACACGAGTGAAACATTCTATATCGATACAGGGCTTTCATACGGAATTTATTATTATGTTGTAACTGCAGTTTATGAGGAAGGTGAAAGCTCATTCAGTAATCCAGCCCAGGCATATTCCGGTTCTGTCAGTTCAGATGAAAATATCGTACAGTCTGTTTCTAAAATGGAGTTGAAGAATAATTATCCCAATCCATTTAATCCGACAACAAAAATTTCTTTTACTACAGAGAGCACGGAGAAAACAGAGATGATTATTTACAACATCAAAGGTCAGAAAGTGAAGACACTCATTGATGATAGAATGGATGCAGGTTATCATACAGTTGTTTGGGATGGAACTGATGATTCTGATAATCCTGTTTCCAGCGGAATATACTTGTATAAAATGAAATCCGGAAGATATACTTCAACCAGAAAAATGATATTAATTAAATAAAAGAAGGTTTATATAACGATAAAATAATTTATGGTTGAAAACGTATTTTCCTCTAAACAAAAAAACCAGGTCTTTAGAATTATTTTTTTAATGGTTCTGTTAAACTGGTTTTCAGTAAAAATCGTTCTTCCCGCCCTTCCTTTTTTAATAAAATATTTTAATACCACACCAGAATATATTCAACTAAGTATAACCATCTACCTATTCGGATTCTCAATCTCAAGGTTGTTCTGGGGTTCTTTCGCTGAAAAATACGGAAACGTTAGAGTATATTATCCGGGTTTGTTCATATCGCTCATTGGTATCATCATATCGATGACTTCAAACAGTTTAATTCAATATATTATCGGAAGAACATTGGAAGGAGTTGGAATCGGTTGTCTGGCTCCTTGTAGTAGAGCAATGTTAACTGAAATATTCGAAAAAAATGAACTCTCCAAAAGAATGATCTATGTAAGTTTGGTTGGCACCAGCATGTTGGGACTCGGTCCTATTATTGGTAGCTGGATTATGAAATTAATAAGCTGGAGAGCTATTTTTGGATTCCTTTTTATTTTCTCGATTTTACTCTATTTGTTTTCCAGAATAAATCTAAAAATTATTCATGAAAAAAACATTGATTTAACTTATAAAGATTCAATCAATCATTATAGAACTCTTCTAAAAGATAGGTATTTCTGGGGATTTGCCATACCTTATGCTTGTGCTACTGGAGGATTCATCGGTTTTTTTTCAGCTTCACCTTTCTGGTTTGTATCCCAATTAGGAATCGATACTCATACTTTTCCTTATCTATTATTACCTCCTGTTGCTTTATATAACGTGGGATTGCTTATCACTCACAGAATGGTGGGAAAATATCCACTGGAAAAAATCATACATTACGGATTAATAGTTGGACTGTTTCTGCTGATTATCTCAGTTATCATTTGTTTCTTGAAATTTTTCTCTTTTGTCTGGATAGTTATTATTATTAGTTTGTTTGGTTTAGTTGCCGGATTTATTTTTCCTACTGCTAATTCCTGTTTACTTTCCAGGTTCAAAAAAACTGCTGCTCCAGCTTCTGCAATGGTATCTACAATCGTTTTTTTGGCTTCCTCGATTTTCTCTACAATTACCATGAGAATGAAAATCCCGAATTTAATTCCGATCGTTGTTTATATTGGGATTCTAATAATTTTTGCTTATGTGATGTATTATTTTCTAATCATAAAATCTAATATTTATCCTAATTCTAATAAAAGTACAACTTAATAACTAACATTTCCCACTTCATTTTCAGTCATCTAACTTGTTGAAAGGAATACAAATATGGATTGTAATAAGTCAAAATTACTTGAAATCAGGACAACTCCATAGTAGAGTAATTTATTCAAAGAAATGAAATTTTGTCAATAACCCACACCTTCAGGTGTGGGAAGTAAGGTCAGATATGTAGATAATACGCCGTTTACGGCGTTCTTATGATTAACAATAATGAGAAATGAATTGAACGGCGTGAACGCCGTACTGTTTGTTATTAGCGTTGTTCCCCTACCTGACCCAGAGAAATATCCTTCGGATTTCACGGGTTAAAAAGGTAGGGGTTATTGATCATAGAATTGGAAAAACATGATAGGTAGGATGACTTTGATAAGTTTAAAAATCCAACTGGGAAATGTTAGTTAATAATAGAATCAGAAAAAATCCATCCCGGTAATACAACAAATTGTTTTGAATATAGATTTTTTAACGGCTATCTCTATCTTACCTAGATTATTTTACTTTCAAAACTTCTTCGATAATCTGCACGAAATTTTCTTTGGGAAGTGCGCCTGTTGTCATTTGCGGCTGACCTTCCTTCGGAATAAAAAGAATGGATGGAATACTTTTGATGCCGAACATACCAACAAGTTCTCGCTCAACTTCCGTATCAATTTTATAAATTTTCACTTTACCATCATATTCTTTTGCCAATTCTTCCATGATCGGTGCCACTTGTTTGCAAGGTCCGCACCAATCTGCGTAGAAATCTATAATTGCTGGAATTTCACCTTTGAATTTCCACTCTTTGTTTACTTCAAAATCGAAAACTTTTTCTTTGAACGTTTCTAAAGTTAAATGTTCCGGTTTTGATAAAGTTTCTTCTGAAAACAAAGGTAATATTGTCATTAATACAATTACTAAGAAAATTATTATTTTCATCATTTCTCCAATTTTAGATCTAACATTCTATCGATCTTTGCTTTATCAAATCCCACTATTGGGCGATTATTAATCCACATTTGCGGAACTCCCTGCTGTCCGGATTTACGGATCATATCTCGGGCTGCACTTTGATTTCTGGAAACATCGATGTCTTTAAAACGGACGTTGTTTTCTTTGAGATAACTCTTTAATTTCCTGCACCAGGAACAGGTTGGTGTGCTGAAAACTACTACATTCTTCATATCTTCCCTCATTCTTATTATACCTGTTTAAATGCTTAATTATTAAATCCTTAAATTTTGGCAAAAGATTTTTTAGCAGTTAACAAAAACTAACAACAACGAACTTTTTTTATTAGATTTTGTTCGTTTAATTCGGTGCTAATTTTTTAGCTTTCGGTTTATCCGAGTTAGGAATGGCTATGGAATTTCCTGCAAAATCTATTTCACATTAAGAACATCCTGTATAGTTTTCTTGAAAGTTTCTTTGGGAAGCGCTCCCATAGCCATCTGCGGTTGACCTTCTTTGGGAATGAACAATAAAGATGGAATACTTCTGATCCCAAAAGCTGCTGCCAGTTCCTGCTGATCTTCCGTATTTACTTTGTAGATATCCAATTTGCCTTCATATTCAGTGGAAAGTTCTTCCAGGATGGGAGCAACCATTTTACAGGGAGCACACCAGTCTGCATAGAAATCGATGATAGCAGGTTTATCACCTTCAAATTTCCAATCTTTGCTTTTTTCATAATTAAAAACTTTTTCTTTAAAAGTTTCCTGTGTTAAATGTACCATTTTTTTCTCCTTCGTCCCGGCGTATCTGACCCCTCACGAGTAGCACAGAGAAGCCAGATTATTTTCTTTTTTTAACAATTAATATAACTGAATAATTCACAATGTCAAATAATAAAAAATGAAAGTTCACATTTCTTAAAACTTGACCGATAATTACGATAAGTTTTTTCTGGGAGGTGAAATTTGAGGGGAAAAATGTATTCACAAAAAGATTTTGATCTAATCAAAAAAATTGTTCTGAAAAAAATTGAAAATACTACATTTATCTACCTTTTCGGAAGTTATGCACTCAGTGAAGCGAATAAAGAAAGTGATATTGATATTGCCATTCTTCTGGAAAAACAGATCGATTGGAAAGAGCGAAAAAATATTTTAAATTACCTCTACAGAGAAACAAGTAAAAACGGACTCGAAGTAGATTTTGTAGTGAAAACCGAAAGTAGTTTTAACGAAGAAAAACTTTTACCCACATTAGCACAAGTAATTCATAAAGAAGGCAAAATATTATGGAAAATGCATTAAGATCATTGATCGAGAAGTGGATGATAAAAGCGGATAAGCTATATTATGGAATATGTATATATATTAAACTTGACGTTTATTAATAATAATTTTCTTCTGCAACAGTGAAAAGAGGAGTAATAGGTTAAATAAAATCTGAGAGTAAAATGAATAAATCGACTATTAGAAAAATATACATTTGTTAAATAAATAAACATGATATAAATAAAATCAAAAAACAAAGGAGATTCTAATGAACGTTATGCAAAATCAGGAATCCTCGATATACTCTGAAATAGGTGTTATTGAAATTCCTGTAAATTGTTTATCACTTTCTACGGGATATAGCATAGCATACCCTGACTTAAATCCAGAATTGATTATTATAAAAAAGAAGGAGAAAAAAAATGTTACACCCACACCATCATCCCAGACCACCAGAGTGGATTGTTAGTGAAGAAAAAATACGTAGTGTTAAAGAAATCGGAGAAATAATTTCTCAGATTGGACAAAAACTTGAGGATAAATTAGAAGTTAGTTTAAGCGGTCACAAGGTAAAACCTGCTTCGAATTCAACTTTCATTCTACGTTATGAAAGAACTCCTCATAATGATTTCGTATTAAAGATTGAAGTCAAATGGCCAGCAGACCATCAAGGCAATGTATCTAATTCTGATACAATTGTAATAGAATAACGAACTAAAGTTAAAAAACTGGAAAACTGCAAAGATTGACTTTTTTCAGTAATTCAAACGGAATTTTTGATTTATAAAGGGATTAAGTTGTCTTTGAGTATGAAAAAACATAAGAAGTAACTTATAACTTGATATATTAATCATATACAAGTAGTAGTTTTTATTTATGTTCCTTGGCGTTTTTTTTAAATTCAGTTTAGAGAAAAGTATTTTATGCCTGAGATGAAACAAAAAGATGATAATTATCCATATAATGAGCAAATAAGAAAAATACATTCTCTTTTATCGCGTAATGGTTTAGATTGGGAGGACATTAAGACTTTATTTAGTATTTATTGGGACAAAAACAATAAAGAAAAATTTGTTGATACTTTAGAAGCAGGTAGACATCTAATAGTAGAAAAAAAAATACCTGAAAACAAAATTGCTTTTAAGAATTTTTGTCTTTGCCTAAATGAAATTTTCGATGCCAACATTGATATTTCCGTATTTTCAAATAATGGAATACGAATAATAAAGTTGATTTGGGATATTATATTAGCTATGATATCATTGTTTGTTGTATTCAATGTAATTGGTGGTCTTGTTTTAGGACATTCTTCATTTGTTAAAGACCCCAATATGGCTATACTTATATTAATTTTGCTAATTTTGATTTTAGCTTTTTTTGAAGGTCTTCAGATAAGCATTACCACATTGAGATTAAAAAATTTGGATAGTAAAAGTTCCAAATTCTCTATAGCATTTAACCTCCATAAAAAAATAAAAAAAGATAATGAAAGCAAAAAATTTTTGGCTGGGAGACAACTTGTTGTTATAGTTGTAGTATTCTTCACAGCTCAACTAACAAGTTTTCCGAATCTCAATACAATTCCTTTTACAAATTTAGTATTACCGGGTTTGTTTGTATCACTGTTTTTTAAACTAGGTATCTTTGGTGCTTTGTTGGTTTTATGGACTGGGCAATTATTTCCTCAATTCCTTGCAAATAAATACCCATTGTGGTTTATGAATTTATATTTGAATAATCTTACATTAAATATTTCATTTTGGATAGAACGCATTGGATTAACTAAGCCTGCAGATTGGTTAGCTAAATTAATGTATAGACTACCAATTCTTAATAAACACGACGAAGATTTACCAATATCAAATGAAGAAAAATATCGTCAAGAAGTTGAAGATGTTAAAGGATATGGTTTAGTTTCACATAAAAAGATATTGGAAATTAAATCAACAGGTATTGAGTTAATCTATCAAGGAACTTACTCCTTTTATCAAAATGACTTTAGTCTTCTTCAAGATGATAATTTGATTATTCAAGACGCTGCAAAAACCTGGCGGAATGAAGACAAGATAATCCGCAGAGAAAATGAAAATGCTAATATGGAATTTTTATCTTTATCTGAACAAGAGCAGGTAATACATATTGAAGAAGAAACAGACCCTATTCCATTTTCTGACAAATGTAAAAAATTTGTAACTAAATTACGACCAAAAATAGGTGACTTTGAGAAAGGTGATGTGTTATTGCATAGACAAAAGATTAGTTTCAATCTTTCCAATGACGAAGTTATGGATCAGATTTTTGTATCAAGACCCACTAAATTCATAGTTTTTCGAATAAGAATTTATGATGATCCGTATTCGGTAGACAAATTGAAAATTCGAGTAACCAGAAAGGACGAATCCGTTTCTCAGCAAGAATCAAGAACTTCGAAAAACATAAGTATTGAAATCAAAAAAAATGAACAAGGTTATTGGTTTGGTGAATTTATTGAATTTTATCCACAAGTAAACTCACTTTACGAGTTTAAGTGGAGAGTTCAATATAATTCATAATTAAATAACTGAAATGAATGGTCTAAAAAGTCAAAATAAGTCTAATCTGGGTAATAAATTATATAGAGTTCGCTTTATTCTATTATGGTTTTTTTTTATCGTTGTAGGTATTATTCTCATAATAGGTTTTGAGGACTTATTTACAAACCTGAAACTACATAGAAAAGAGTTTGGCATTGCAATACTAACAGCGGGTTCAGTTGCAATGACTATAGATTTTTTTACGAGAAAACAGTTTCAATATCTTATAAATAGAGAATTATCAAATTCTATAGAAAATTCTAGCTTGACTTCAAAACTTGATGTTTTAATGTCATTTATGCAATTAAGTGAGAATATGCACAAACTCGGCGTAAACAATATATTTCCAAATAGAGAATTCAACATTCTTGATTTATTGAGAAATGCTGAACCAAAAACAGAAATTTGTCTATGTGGAATATGCCTTAGTGATTTTGTTGATAATGCTGCACAAGAAGTTATAAAATTAAAATTAAGTCAGGAATGCAAAATCAAAATCTTATTATTAGATCCTAATTCTGAATCTTTAAGAGAACGAGCTGATGACGAAGAAAGAGAGGAAATTGACTTGAGGACTGTTGTTTCAAACATAAATGAACTTCATAAAAATTTTGCAAATTCTAACAAATCATCTCCCATTCCCAGTATTGAAATAAGATACTATTCTTCATATCCGAAATGTTTCCTGATTATAACTGATAAATCTGTAATTGTTGGAAATTATCTGTTGGGAGTCTTAGGCAAAAAACAACCGCATATTGTTTTGGACAGAAATATTTTTGGCATTAGTGATACTTTCATTGAGCATTTCGAAATACTTTGGCTCAATTCTAAACCCATAACTTAATAAGTAATGAAAATTTTTCCACCACACTTTATCTAATCTACAGTACAACTCATAATCGTTATTTATTGATAATTATTATTAAATTATAAACGAAATATTCATTAAACAAGATAGTAACGATTTCACAGTTCAACTATGAACCTTGTTGTAACATTTTCATTAAAAAAAGAGCAATTCAAAAGCTTCCTTTACATTTATTTTTCTTCGTGTCCTTAGTGGCTAAATCACCAGCTTTTATTCATGCAAAATAGCTTGAACAGGACAATTTTCTTCCGCTTCCAAAGCATCCTCTTGAAATTCTTCCGGCACCGGATCCAACTTTACATTAGATTTATCATCAACCAATTCAAATACTTCCGGACAGCTACCTTCACACACTCCGCAGTCAATACATAATTCTTGATCTACTATAAATTTCATGTTTCCTCCTAAAGAATCACCACAAAGGCACCAAGACACTAAGAAAGCAAAAAGTTAATTTTCTCTGTGCTCTCTGTGTTTAATTCTTAAGGTCTCTCGTTCCTAATGAGCAAGGGCTGAACAATGTTCCGCCCCTACATTATTTTTTATCCAAACTACAACTTACTTTTTTCTATTAATCGAAAGCCTTGACGGTAAAGGCCACAACTTTTTTTTGCGATACAAAATGAAGTAAAAAGGTAAATAAAATTGAACAATGTAAGTAATAGAAAAGAAACGGAAACAAAAAAAAATGAGCAATTTGAAGAACTGGGTATCATCAAACCTCTTTTAAAAGCTATAATAGAAAAAAAATATACAGAGCCAACATCGATACAGGTAAAAGCTATTCCACTGATTCTAAAAAGAAATGATGTATTGGGATGTGCCCAGACAGGTACAGGTAAAACAGCAGCTTTTGCTATTCCAATATTGCAGCACCTCTTTCATGAACGAAAGGGAAAAAGCATCTCCCGGAAGATCAGATCGTTGGTCATAACTCCTACACGTGAATTGGCGATCCAGATAGCAGAGAGTTTTACAGTTTACGGGAAATTTACGGGAATACAGAACACTGTGATTTTCGGAGGTGTGAAGCAGAAAGCACAAACGGATGCTCTCCGCAAAGGTGTCGATGTTCTCGTTGCAACTCCCGGAAGGCTTCTGGACTTGATGAATCAGGGATTCATCAGACTGAATGACGTAGAATACTTCGTATTGGACGAAGCTGACAGAATGCTGGATATGGGGTTCATCCACGATATTCGAAAGATCATTGCCAAATTACCGGTGAAACGGCAGTCTTTATTTTTCTCTGCTACAATGCCGAAGAATATTATAGAACTTTCCCGCAAAATTTTGAGGAATCCTACAAAAGTCGAAGTAAGTCCGTCATCCCCTACCGTTGAAATTACACAGCAATATCTGTATTATACCAATAAAGCAAGTAAGAAAGATTTGTTGTTTCATATACTTCAGAATCCAAAAATCGTTCATGTATTATTATTTTCCAGAACAAAACACGGTGCAGATAGAATAGTCCGTAACCTTAAAAAACAAAAGATCAAATCAGCAACTATTCATGGCAACAAAACCCAAAATCAAAGACAAAAAGCGTTAATGCAATTTAAAGCCGGAGAAATAAGAGTGTTGGTAGCGACGGATATTGCAGCAAGAGGTATCGACATTATTAAACTGAAATATGTCATCAATTATGATATTCCGAATATAGCCGAAACTTATGTTCACAGGATAGGCAGAACCGGCAGAGCAGGGGAAGAAGGTAATGCAATATCCATTTGCGAACCTGAAGAAAATGCTTATATAAAAGACATCGAAAAATTGATCAGGCGAAAAATAGAAGTTGTAGAAGAAAACCCGTTTCCACAAACAGAAAAACCAATGACAGCTAATGAAAAAAAGGATTTGGAAAAAGAGAAACAACAAAGAAAAAAAGAATTCTTTGCCGCAAAGAAAAAGAAAGAGGATAGATTAAAGGCTTTTAAGTTATCCCGGAAAAACAAATAAGAAAAAAGCTCCGATAATGTTCGGAGCTTTTTGCTATTTTACACTGAAAGTTTTCTGCACGTTAATTTTATCCAGACCAAATTTTAGGTTAATCTCTTCGTGTATTCTTCGCGTTCTTTGTGGCTATATTATTACCCAATCATGTTTGATATCATCATCAACATTTGTGATTCCACCGATATTAAAGTTTTCCACCAGAACATTTACAACTGCCGGAGAAAGGAATGCAGGAAGAGTTGGTCCGAGATGGATATTCTTCACACCCAGATATAAGAGAGCCAATAACACTGTTACAGCTTTCTGCTCATACCAGGCAATATTGTAAACGATCGGAAGATCATTGATATCTTCGAGTCCAAATACTTCTTTCAGTTTAAGAGCGATCACTGCAAGAGAATAACTATCATTACACTGTCCTGCATCGAGTACGCGTGGAATTCCACCAATATCACCAAGATCAAGTTTGTTATAGCGATATTTTGCACAACCAGCGGTAAGAATCACTGTATCTTTTGGAAGTGCTTTGGCAAAATCTGTGTAGTAACTTCTACCTTTCTGGCGTCCATCGCAACCAGCCATAACTACGAATTTCTTAATAGCACCGGATTTGACAGCTTCTATCACTTTATCTGCCAGAGCCAGAACCTGGTTATGAGCAAATCCACCCACGATCTTACCTGTTTCGATTTCGGTTGGAGCCGGTAAAGTTTTGGCAAGCTCGATCACTGCCGAGAAATCTTTTGCTTTTCCTTTTTCAGCTTCATTAATATGTTTAACGCCATCAAATCCAACATTGTTGGTAGTGAAAACACGATCTTTATAAGAATCTTTGGGAGGAACCAAGCAGTTTGTTGTTAAGATAATTGCTCCGTTGAATTTCTCAAATTCTTCTTTTTGCTTCCACCAGGCATTACCATAGTTTCCTACAAAGTTATCATATTTTTTGAAAGCAGGATAGTAATTTGCAGGTAACATTTCTCCGTGAGTGTAAACATCCACTCCGCTTCCTTTAGTTTGTTCCAAAAGTTCTTCCATATCTTTGAGGTCATGCCCGGAAATAAGAATTGCAGGATTATCGCGAACGCCGATATTAACTTCAGTAATTTCCGGATGTCCGTAAGATTCTGTATTAGCAGCATCGAGAACAGCCATTGCATCAACAGAATATTTTCCTGCTTCCATTACCAATCCTACCATCTCATCTACACTCAGAGAATCATTCAGAGTAGAGATAAGTGCTTTCTCCATGAACATCACAATTTCTTTTACTTCTTTGCCAAGACGCATTGCATGATCTGCATAAGCAGCCATTCCTTTAAGTCCATAAGTAAGAAGTTCACGCAATGAGCGAACATCTTCGTTTTCTGTAGCAAGAACACCAACTGCTGCTGCTTTTGCCTCAATATTTTCATCCGTAATCGTGAAAGTAGCTGCATCATGATCTGCGAATTTAACATCTTTAATTCCCATTTCTGCTACTTTCTCTTTTACCATCTCACGCATATTGATCGTCTTTTTGATCGCTTCGATGAAATAATTTCTGTCAAAATTAGCATTTGTAATTGTAGAAAATAGTTTTTCTACAATGAATTTGTCCCATTCATCGCAAGTTTCTCTATATTCTTTTCGAACTTCTAAACTAGCAGTTGAGCGGAAAATTACTAAACCTTTCAAAGCATAGATCAAAAGGTCTTGCAAATTTGCCACATCACCTTTTTTCCCACAAATACCGTTTACGGTACAACCTTTGTTGCCAAGAGTCTCCTGGCATTGAAAACAAAACATACTCATTTTTCTACTCCTTTATTATTTTTTTAGATTATCTCTCCATTAATAGAGATTGTATAAGTTTTTACCATCAGGAATTTTCCTGCTTTTTCCATCGCTTTTTGCACGATCCATAATCGTTTCATTATTCATCCTCTTCTTGCCACAGACTTACACTGACGATCACTGACAATTCCAAATTTTTATTTTATCCGTGTTTATCCGTGAAATCCGTGAGCTAAATTCGTTACACCATTATAGTTTTTGCTGTCGGTTTGGGAAGTTTCATCACAAGCACCCGAACATCTGCATCTGTTTCGTTATAAATGCAATGAACAATGTCTTTGGGGCTTTCGATGATATCGTCTTTCTTTACCTGAACTTTTTCGTTCTCGATCATAATCGTGGGACTTCCTTCCAAAACATAAAAAGCCACATCGACCGGAGTAATATGAGGTTTCAAACTCTCACCTGCTTTCAAATGTAAATGCATGATCAGTGCATGATCTTTGTCATAGAGTTTATAGGCATTAATTCCGTGTGGAGTTTGTGCTATCTCGAGTTCTTTGTAATTCCTGATTTTCATAATTCTTCCTTTTTAGCTCACGGATTTCACAGATTGAACGGATCAAATTACAATCCTTTTTTTATCCGTGTTTATCCGTGTTATCTGTGAGCTTATTTCTTCATTTTTCTTACTTTTTTTCTATTGAATAACCTGCTTTTTGAATTGCAGTTATCACACTGTTTTCATCATATTCGCCATCGATCTGAACCAGTTTATCATGCAATGAAATGTTAATTTTTTCTATTCCCTGTATAGGTTTAAGAGCATTCTCAATTGTATTAACGCAATGTTGACAGGTCATATCTTGAACTTTGTAATTTCCTTTCATATCGATTATCTCCTTATTTTTTTTAAAAAACTTATTTGATAAATTTTTACCAATCGCCCGGATCATCAAACCGGAAAGAATAACAGCTGAGAATATTTTCAGCCACATCGGAAGCATCTTCATCCCACCGGTTATCAGGTTCATATCTTCACCGGAGATTTTCCAGATGTGATCGACGATCAAGCCAAAAAGAAGAGCAGTAATTATTATGGAAAACAGGTATATGAATAAAATTCTTTTACCGAGCTTTCCCGAAACAAAAGCCAGAGTAGCAGTATTAGTAGCGGGACCAGCAATCAGAAAGATCAAACCTGCACCGGGAGTCATTCCTTTGATAATAAGAGCCGCAGCAATGGGAATGGAACCGGTTGCACAGATATACATTGGAATTGAAATTAGAAGCATTATGGGATAAGCAAGTAGTGGATTACCGAGATATTGTTCAATGAAATCTCCCGGAATGATAAATCCGATAATTCCACCGGCTATAACTCCAATCAATATCCATTTCCCGGCATCATCGATCAATTCAATGAATCCATATTGAAGAATATACTTAATCTTTTCTAAAAAGTTGTGTGAATGAGAGTCCTCAGAATTGCAGATGATGCATGAATTCCCTTCGGTAAGCTTAATTTTGTCTTCATTATGTTTTTTCTCTAAAATCCCCGTAAGAGAACCACTCATAATTCCTGCAAAAAAAGCAGCGATGGGTCTGATGATTGCAAATAAAGGTCCAAGCAAAGAATATGTTGCCAATATGGAATCTACACCTGTAGTTGGTGTGGAAGAAAGAAATGATACTGTAGAACTCTTTCCTGCTCCCTCTTTTCGCAAATAGGCAGCTACAGGAATTACTCCACAGGAACATAATGGCAAAGGTACTCCAAAAAGTGAAGCTTTGATAATTGAACTTAATTTATTACCCGATAAATGCGTGTATATTTTTTCTCTGGGAATTATCAGATTTAAAACTCCGGCAATGAAAAAACCGAAAAGAAGATACGGTGACATCTCCAGAAGTAAAAACCAAACTGACTTCAAAATTCCAATTAATAATTCATTCATAATATCATCCTATTCATTAAAATTAGATAATTTAATATATTTGAAAGACTCATAAAGATTTTTCGAGATATTTTTTAAAGCATTACCAAAAATGCAATTCTCGAAAGGACAACCGGTTTTATGCAAAGGGCAATCGTTCAGGATTATTTTAGATTCTACGATCTCATAAATATCAAGAAAGCTGATTTCTTTCGCAGGTTTATTCAGCACAAATCCACCTTTGGGACCTCGAAAAGATCTGATGATTCCGCTTTTATTTAACCTCTGGAATATCTTTGCCAGGTGAGCTTCTGATGCATCTAATTTTTCTGCCAGGTATTTTACATTTACTTTATTTGGACTATTCTGAGCCACGATTGCCAGTCCGTGCAAAGCCAGCGAAGCAGCTTCCGAAATATTGATCAAATGCGACATTTCAGCTCCTATTATTTATTCTGGTGCTCAAATACCGAAATAGGATTTTTGTGTCAAGAAGTTTTTTAATTCGTTGACATTATTTTTATAAAATTTTTTTGGAGATAAGAGAAAATTTTTTATTATAAGAACTTGATGAATTGAGGAATAAATATGATGTAAAGAACTTTTAACGCTGAATTGCATAAAATACTTAAACGAGACTCCCGCTTCATCGATCAGGAAGGTGATTTGCTAAAAAGCGAAGTTATCGATAAAGCCTGGAAAAGCGATAGAAAGCTGATCGAATTATTGTTGGAAGATGAGAAAGTAAAAGCTAAATTCTTTGCTGAAATTAAAGGTCACTGGGTTTTTAATATTCATACTTTTATCGATTATATCCAGGATAAAAATTTCCTGAACGATTCTTATACAAAATACAAAAATAAAGTAGGTTTGAACATTGCCGGGAAATTCCTCAAAGAAAGAGAAGAAGTTGCTCTGGTTTGGCCCTTCAAAGACTGTATTCTCGAAGGTGGAATGACGAGAGAAGATGAAAAAAGAAAAGAAATATTTTTCAATGAAATTCTGGCTCAAGACGAAATAGATAGACTGCTCGACCCGAAAGTGCTTACAAATTGGAAAAGATATACAAGCAATGGAATAAAGGAAATAAAAAACCTGAAAAGAGACGAACAAGGAACAATCAGGGAAAACCTGATCATTAAAGGAAATAACCTGCTCACTCTACACAGTTTGAAAACACAATTTCAAGGAAAAATAAAACTTATCTACATCGACCCGCCATATAATACAGGAAATGATTCTTTTGGTTATAATGACAATTTTAATCATTCTACCTGGCTGACTTTTATGAAGAATAGATTGGAAGTAGCAAGAGAATTATTGAGGGATGATGGAGTGATTTTTGTGCAGTGTGATGATAATGAGCAGGCGTATCTTAAAGTGTTGATGGATGAAGTTTTTTGTAGAGAAAATTTTATTGAAGTTATAACAGTGGTAAATAATCCCAGGGGTAGAGATTATGGTGGTATCGCAAATATGCACGAATTAATTTGTGTATATTCAAAATCGATTAATTATCAACTTTATAGAATAGTAGATGAAAATAAAAAATTTCCATATTATGATAAGATAAGTGGTTTTGAAATCAGAGAATTAAGAAATAGAAATATAAAATTTAATTTAAATAATCGACCAAATTTATTTTATCAATTTTACCTAAATCCAGATAATCAAGATAAAAATGGGTTTTTTGAGATAAGTCTTGATTATAAAGAAGGATGGAATGAAATTTATCCTGTAAAATCACAAGGAATTCAAACTGTTTGGAGATGGGGAAAGGATAAATCTAAAAGCAACCTCAATGTTAATATTTGTGGTAAGAAAACAAAGAACAAAAGCTATCAAATAGTTGAAAAATATAGAGAGAAATCAAGAATGGCAAGGTCTGTTTGGTGGGATAAAGAAGTAAATTCTGAAAGAGGTACTTTACATCTAAAAAAAATATTTGGCGAAAAAATTTTTGCTCATCCAAAACCTGAAGAAACTTTAAAGAGAATTATTGAAATATCCACAAAAGAAAATGACATAATTTTAGATTTTTTTGTAGGTTCCGGCACAACCTGTGCAGTTGCCCATAAAATGAAAAGACAATATATTGGAATCGAACAGATGGATTATGTAGAAAATATAACAGTTGAGAGATTAAAAAAAGTTATCGGCAGAAAAATAAAAAAAGAAGGTTCTCTTTTTGCAGAAATAGAATATGATAGATCAGGTATTTCCAAAGCCGTGAATTGGCAAGGCGGAGGAGATTTCGTATATTGTGAGTTGAAAAAATACAACGAGGAATTTATCGAGCAAATTCAGGAAGCAAAAACAACTGCCGAACTCCTGAAAACCTGGGAAGAAATGAAGGATAAAAGTTTCCTTAACTGGAATGTGGATATAAAAAGGCAGGATGAAGCGATGGAGGAATTCAAGGAATTGGCTATCGCTAAACAGAAAAAAGTGCTGGTAATGCTGCTCAATAAAAATCAGATTTATGTGAATTTATCGGAAATCGATGATGAAGATTTTCAGGTTAATGAGGAAGATAAAAAGATGAATAGAGAGTTTTATAACTTTTAGAAGGTAAATTATGATAAAAAAAATAAAAAAGATTTCTAATGTAGGTTGTTTTTATAATTTTAATTCTCCCAATGATAATACTTTAGAACTAAAAAATACCAATATTTTTTATGCATTAAACGGTTATGGTAAAACTACAATAACAGCAATTTTTAGATCTCTAAAGAAGAATAATCCAGATTTTATTGTAGGTAGAAATACATTGAATTCTTCAGATAAATCCGAAGTTATATTCGAATTCGGTAATAATGAAAATTTTATTTTTAATGATTCCAAATGGAGAAAAAATGGAGATTATTTAAGCTGTAAATATGAAAACCTAATAATTTTTGATGATGATTTTGTTAATAATAACATTTTTGCAGAAAAGTTTGAAATAGGACATAAGAAATCATTATACAAAATAATTTTTGGAATGGATGGCATAATTCTATCAAATAAGTTTAATGAATTAAGGAAAAATAAAAAGGAAGAAGAAAAAGAATTAGAAACAATCAAAGATAAGTTTGATTTAAAATCCTATAACATTGACGATTATATAAAAATAGAAACATCACAATTAGAATTAAAAAAAATTGAAAATATGTTAAAGAAATTAAAAAAAGGAAAACTGAATTACAAAAATCAAACAGAAATTAAAATTAAAGAAAGTCTAAAAATATTAGGATTTTTAAGTTATGATAAAAAAGGTTTACAAGAAATATATAAAAAGAGTATAAATAGTGAATCTCATAAAAAAGCTAAAAAAGAAGTTGAAAAGTATAAAGAAAAATATTTTAAAAATAAAGATGAAGCAGAAACTTTTATTAAAGTTGGAGTTAAAAATTATAAAGAAGAATGTCCTTTCTGTCACAAAGAATTAAATGACAGAAAAGACTTATTAGAGATTTATAAAAACTATTTTGATGATAGTTATGATGATTTTATTAAATCAATAAATAAAGAATATGAATCTTTATATAGTTGGAATATAGAAGTTGATATCGAGAAATTAAAAAATACTTTAAAAACTAATGAAACAATCTATGAGTATTGGAGCAATTATATCGAAGATTTTTATGAAATCTATAAAACTGATATCACAAAATTTGATTTTGAAGTAATAAAACAAAAAATTATTGAAGAATTAGAACAGAAAAAACAAAATCTCAATATAGTAATTAAAGACGAAAATTTATTATTATTTGAAAAAAATCTAAAAAAAATTTACAATATTGTCATAAAATACAATGATTCAATAAAAAAAATAAATAAACAAATTCAAGATTTTAAAGATTCTTTAAAAACTATTAATGTTGTGGAATTAGAAAAAAAGGAAAATAAACTTATTGATTTAAAAAATCTTTTTGATGAAGAAATAATTGGAAATTGCTTAAAATATAAAACCAAAATTTCCAATATTTCAAAAATAGATAAAAAAATTGAAACTAAAAAAAAAGAATTAGAAGAATATTCTAAAAAAATTATAAAAGAATACAAAGAATTAATAAATAAAAAGCTTTATGATATAGGAATTGATTCTTTTGAACTTTCAACAATTGAACCAAGTGCTGACGCAAGAGCAAAAGATGCTTATGTTGAAATTGTCATTAAAATGTTAGACAAAAATATTCATCTAAAGAGTTATAGAGAAGACGAACCAAGTTTTAAGAATTCATTAAGCAGAGGTGATAAAAATTCTTTAGCTTTTGCATTCTTTTTAGCTTTCCTAGAAAAGAAAAACAAAAAGAATGAATTGATAATTATATTCGATGATCCATTATCGAGTCACGATGAAAATAGACAGGATTCTACAGCATTCGAATTAAGAAAGATTTCTGCCCAAGTTAAGCAAGTTATCATATTAACTCATAAAAAAGGTTTTATTGAATGCCTTTTCAGAAAATTCAAAGAAATAAATACAGTGTTTTTTGAAATTGATAAAAATATCAATGGAAGTGGAATTAATAAATTAGATATAAAATATTTCTTAAAAAAAGATTTTGAAAAGATAATTGATAAGTTTAATAATTATTTAGATTTCGGTAGTAATGAATTAAGTCCTGGTAATTTATTAAACGATATTAGAAAACTTTTCGAAGATGTATTATATATTAAATATTATAATCGTTTAAAAACAGAATCAAGACCATTGATGCAATTTGATACACTTAATGATAATTTTTTTAATAAAGATCTATTGCTTAATATAAAATCAGAATTGATAGATTTAGCAAATATTTCTAATGATGGTAGCCATTGGAGTGTAGAAAAATTAAACAAAGAACAAATCAAAACAAAAATAAAAGATGCTTTTAAAGTTATTGAGAGTATCTGATAAAAAATCGTTGAATTTAGAAGGATAATTTATTTTGAATAATATGCACTACAATAAATATCTATACGAACAACTCTTATTAGAATTCGGAAAAAGATATATCCAGGAAATCGAAATTCCAAAATATCTGAAAGAGAATATTAACCCGAATTTTGAATTAAGACCATACCAGACAGAAACTTTCCAAAGGTTTATCTGCTATTTTGAAAAAGAATTCTCATTCAAAGAAACTCCAGTCCATCTGCTTTTCAATATGGCAACAGGCAGCGGAAAAACACTCATAATGGCAGGTTTGATCTTGTATCTATTTGAAAAAGGTCATCGTAATTTCCTGTTTTTTGTAAATTCTACCAATATTATTGAAAAGACGAAAGATAATTTTCTCAATGTCCTTTCTCATAAATATCTGTTTTCTGATAAGATATTTTTTAACAATCAGCAAATCAAGATAAATAAAGTCGATAACTTTGAAGGTGCTAATCAAAATGAGATCAATATTTGTTTTACCACGATTCAGAAACTGCATGGAGACCTTCATCTGGAAAAGGAAAATGCGGTAACTTTTGAAGATTTTAAAAATAAGAAGATCGTTTTGCTTTCAGATGAAGCTCATCACAGTCAAACAAGAACGAAAAATAATGAGCAATTAGAAACCGAATTAATTCCGAGTTGGGAAAATACAGTTGAAAAAATTTTCAGAGCAAACAGGAAGAATCTGCTTCTGGAATTCACAGCAACAATGGATTTTCTGGATAAGAACATTGAAAAAAAATATAAATCAAAAATCCTGTTCAGGTATGATCTCAAAGAATTCCGAAATGACGGATTCTCCAAAGATGTAAATATCCTGCAGGCAGATCTGGATGAAAAAGAACGGATAATTCAGGCGCTCATTCTTAATCAATACAGACAGGAAGTTGCCGGGAAATATGGAATTTTTCTTAAGCCGGTAATTCTATTCAAAGCACAGAGAACAATTGCCCAATCAGAACAAAACCAGAAGAATTTTAATAATATTATCGAACATCTAACAGCAAAAGAGATAAAGAACATCGAAGAAAAATCAAATGTAAAATTGATCCAAAAAGCATTTACCTTCTTTGATAAGAACAGAATTTCAGCCAATTTACTGGTAAACAAATTGAAATCAAATTTCTCCGAAAATAAATGTTTGAATGTAAATCGAGAGAATGAAAAAGAAAAATACCAGTTAATGCTGAATTCTCTTGAAGATAAAGAAAATCAACTGCGTGCGATCTTTGCCGTGCAGAAATTAAATGAAGGTTGGGATGTTTTGAATCTTTTTGATATTGTCCGTCTTTATACGAGTAGAGATGGAAAAGCCGGGAAACCGGGCAAAACAACGATTTCCGAAGCACAATTGATCGGTCGGGGTGCCAGATATTTTCCTTTTAAATTAGCTGCTGATCAGGATAAATTCAAAAGGAAATTTGACGGAGATCTAAAGAATGATCTGCGAATCCTGGAAGAACTTCATTATCACAGCCAGAACGATGTTAAATATATTTCCGAATTGAAAACTGCTCTTAAACAGGAAGGTTTACTCGATGATGATGAAATCGAAAAAGAATTGATCTTGAAGGATAATTTTAAGAAAAGGAGTTTTTACAAAACAGGTTTGATCTACATCAACAAAAAAGTTGTTAATGAATATGAAAATGTAAAATCTTTTTCTGATTTCGGTGTTAAAAAGAAAAATATTCATTATGAAATCCGCACGGGAAAAGGAAAGGAAAGTGATCTGCTCGCCGAAGAAAATTCCGCATATTTTATCAAAAAAGAAAGCAGAGATTTCAAAATAAAAGATTTTGAGAAGCATATTATTAAAAATGCGATCTCTAAAAATGAGTTTTTCAAATTCAGTTCTTTAAAACGATATTTCAGAAATATCAACTCGATTAATGATTTTATTTCCGGAAAAGAATATTTGAATGATATTGAAATAACAATGACAGGTTTAACAACTGATTTGGAAGCTCTTTCTAATAAACATACATTTTCAGCAATGATCGAACTTCTAAATCAAATAGAAAATGAAATTAAAGGAAACCTGACAGAATTTAAAGGAACAGATAAATTTCTGCCAAATAATATTTCCGAAATATTTTCTAATAAAACACTGAAAATCCAAAAAGGAAGTGAAAGAGAAAATGGTCAGGAAGAATTTCTTGAAGATAAAGATTGGTATGTTTTTAATGCAAATTTCGGAACGAGTGAAGAAAAGGCATTCGTTAAACTTTTTGCAAGACAAATCAGCGAATTACAGAAGAAATATGATTTAATTTATCTGATTAGAAATGAACGGCATTTTAAGATATTTAATTTCAAAGACGGAAGAGCCTTTGAACCCGATTTTGTTTTATTCCTGAAAAACAAAAATGGTGAAAATCTAACTTATCAATTATTTATCGAACCCAAAGGGAAATTCCTACAGCAAGCAGATGAATGGAAAAAGGATTTTCTGATCGAGATAAAGAAAAAATATAAAGACCAAATCCTGATTTTCAATGAACTGAATAAATATAAAATAATTGGAGTTCCTTTTTATAATACCGAAGATGAGAACGAGTTTAAAAGAGAATTGTTTGATATTATTTAAATAAACTATAAAGAATATCATTCTTCTTCTGAGATTTCATCTTTAAGCAATATCAGGAATTCACCTTCCAGCAGGTCTTCATCTTTCCAGGTAAATTCATCTTCACACAATATCGGAGCAATTACAGCCACTTTCAGTATTGGCTCCAAAATCTGAATTTTCTGGGCAGTACCCAGGTGTTTCCTGCTGTGGAAATCTCCGTTGAAATGGATAACTTTGCTGCGAGGCGGAATGCGCTGATACTTTAAGATGGATTCTGCCATTGTATCATCTTTGATGCACTGAGCAGCATAGATCTGATCGAAATTCATCATCATGCCGGACGGCATTTTGTTGCTGTGTTTCATGTTGCTCTGCATCGTCCGGATGAAGCGTTCTTTATATTCATCATCAAAGACTTTGTGTTTTCTGGCCACGAACTTCTTTTCTTCCTGCGAAAGTGAATCAAGTGCATTCATTCCCTGCTTGCTGATCATAGAAGCATAACGGCGCGGGATATTGGCAGCCACAACCGTCAGTTCATTCTCTTTGGCAAATTCGATCAAAGGTTTGTAATCTGTTTCGTAATTCGACCAGGGACGCGATTCTGCCAGAAAATCCGTTTCCGAAATTTCATTACTCAAATATTTATCCAATACCGGCTGTACATCACGTTCAAACATTTCCAGAGAAATGATCAGGTTTTTGTTGTTGAGATAAAACATCTTCAGAAGCTCAATTTCCAGGGAATGTAAAATCTTATTCCCGTGATATTCTCCAAAGAAGATAACATCAAATTCACCCAATCTTTCTGCCATTTCCTTTAATTCAATCTCTTTGTTCATTTTGGTATCAATGATCTTGTATTCCTGACAGAAAATCGGTAAAATCGATAAAATCAATACAGCTACAATAATATTTTTTTTCATATTATTCCTCGTTTTCAGTAAATTCAGCAAATCAGCATGTTGAATCATTGTAAATACTTTTATTTTTTAAATGTTATTATCCCCGAAAAGTGGGAGCGTTCTTGGGTTCTTTTCCTCTTAAAACTTTGTGATAATAATCGTAAGTCATCGGGTTCAGCTCAGATAGATTTTCTGCTTCAGTTACTTCTCCCAGGAAGATCGTGTGACTTCCGGCATCCAGGCTATCAATTACCTTACATTCAATGTAACTTACTGTGTTATCCAACACGATGGGAGCACCACTCTTCCCGATTTTGTAATTATAATCAGCAAATTTATCGATGTCTCTTCCGCTTCTGAACCCAAATCTCCCTATATCTATCATCGTCCATTTATCGGAAATAATTGAGATTGTAAAGACCTTGCTTTCTTTTATGAATTCGTGGGTCAGGTTTTGTTTGGAAATACTGATGGCAATCGTTGCAGGTTGAGGTGTAATTTGAAAAACAGTATTGGCAAGCTGTGCATTAATCTTTTTTCCTTTTTTGGAACTTACGATGTATAAACCATAACAGATTTTAAATAAAGCATCTAAATTCATTTTTTTACCTACTATTTTTATAGAGTATCTTGAATTTTTTTTAATTTAACAACATGAGAAACTTCTTCATCGATAATGTTTTCAATCGCTTTTTTTGATTTTTCTTTTGCAACAAACTTCTTAATAAAATAGAAAAACAGCAGGGTGTCTTTTTCAAATTGGATGGCATTAGAAACAAGATCTTTCATATCTCGTGCTTTTGCAGCTAATTGTATAGCCTTTTCAGGTTGGCTGAAAAGATGAATATCCACCATTGATTGTATATATAATTTCGCTTCGTCCCAGTCTATATCACTGTTCAGATCAAAATTATCTATTTTCTCACGCAAATTCAGAAAAATTTGTTCATGCACTTTTTCCTCATCACGAAGCGTTTGCAGAAGTTTTTTTGCATCATTGTTTAGATCACTTCGTTGTAATGCTCTGTCGTAAAAAGCAAAACCATGTTTTTCTATTTTCACTGCCATTTCAATAATCTCGTTCTTTGAAAAAAATATCATAATTTCCTCCAACCTTAATTTTTTTTATGTCAATTTTATTATTAATCTTTACTATACATCTGATATTGTTAAAAGGTTTTTTAGTTTTTTTACATGAAGGACTTCTTCTTCAATTATTTTTTTCAGGATTTTTCTGACAGCTTGGTCCTCGATTTTTTCATAAATAGAATTAAAGAACAGAAGTGTATCTTTCTCAAATTGGATTGCATTCTCAATAAGTTCTTTTTCATCATAAGCAGATGTTGCCAATTTTATTGCAGCGTCAGTTTTGCTGAAAATGTGAGAATCGGAAATGGTTCTCAAATAACTTGAAACTTCCTGCCAATCACCTGATAGAGTTATTTCCTCGCGATTCAATTTCGTTCTCATCCTTTTAAAAGTTTGTTCGTGAACAATTTCATCATCACGCAATTTTTTGAGGAGTTCCGCAGAATTTGAACTTAAATTTTTTCTTTCTAAAGCTTTATTATAAAAGGTATAGCCTTTCTTTTCTATCTGAATTGCCAATTCAATAATTTCATTAATTGAAAAATTTTCCATAAAAATATCATCTCCTTTTGACCACAAAGGCACCAAGACACAAAGTCTAACAAGATAAGTGACCCTTGCGTCTCAGTGCTTTATGATATCTTTTAATCTACCGGGCTGAACATATCTTTACCAACACCACACACAGGGCAAACCCAATCTTCGGGAAGATCGTCGAATGCTACATTGTTGTTCTCAGCAGGATCATAGATATATCCACATGCATCACATACATATTTTTGCATTTTTCCTCCATTTTTTGACGCTGATTTCCCCTGATTATTTATGATATATTATGCTTTTTAGGATTAACAATCAAGATTTTTTTATTTTGTTTTGTAAATCCTATCTAATTTTTTCATAATTTTATCATATTAAATCTGCGTTCATCTGCGTCTAAATATTAATAATTTTCTATCCAAATCTCAAAATGCGCCTGTGGATGATTGCAAACAGGGCATATTTTGGGAGCTTCTTCTACTTCGTGAATGTATCCACAATTTCGGCATTTCCAGAAAACTTTTCCGTTTAACTTGAAAATCTTTCCTTCTTCGATATTAGCGAGCAATTTTTTGTATCTTTCTTCGTGTCTTTTCTCAACTTTAGCGATTCCTTCGAACATGGTAGCAATATCATTGAATCCTTCTGCGCGTGCTTCTTTTGCCATGGTTGGATACATTTCTGTCCATTCATAATTTTCACCACCTGCAGCTTCTTTCAGGTTTTCGATGGTATTACCAATTCCATTCAAAGCTTTGAAATGAAGCTTGGCATGTTCTTTTTCATTTTCAGCAGTTTCCAAGAAAAAAGCTGAAATCTGTTCATAACCTTCCTTTTTCGCCACTTTTGCAAAATAGGTGTATTTGTTTCTCGCTTGAGATTCACCAGCAAAAGCGTCCCATAAGTTTTTTTCTGTTTTTGTGCCTTTTGATTTCATTTTAATCCTCCATTTATTTTTTTACTTATTTAGTTCAGTTATTTTTTATTTCTTACTAAAACCTTGCATCCATTCTAAATTCACTAACATCCAGCCAAAAACCGGAATTCGTCACAGAATCATATTGTGACTGTAAGAGATCATAATGAAATCGTTCTTCATCGCAAATATTAAGAATAATTTCTTTTGTTCGTGCATCATCAATTTCTTTATTAAACTCTTCAAAGAAATGAATTGCCTTTCTTTCAAGTTCCATACCAATTTTTATTGCTTCAATTTCAGAAGCTCGACCAGCTTTTTCCAATCTTGAAGTTAACTCTTTAATCACTGGAGAAATTGTTTTTGAATTTTCACTTTCAACTAACTTATCCCAATCTTCACCTTTGATAATTGGACGAAAGATTTTTTTGAAATCAGTCAGGTGGCGTAATTCATCATCTGCTAATTTCTGAAACATTTTTTTTCCCAGTTTATTATGAGACATTTCTACTGCTTTCAGGAAAAAATTCCTGCCGTCTATTTCTAATTGAATAGCTCCTATTGCTAATTTGATATGTTTTGAGCTACTTTGCATAACTTCCTCCAGATTCTTTTATTTTTGCAACTAACTAAATCTAACAAAACAAACAATTTAATTAATCAAAGTCCAATTAAAAAACAATTCCCTTTTTCGTTTGTATTTGTTAGTAATTGTTCGTTGCAAATTCTTTAACTTTTCCACAATCCGTGTAAATTACACCATTCTCTCACTTCGATGATTTCTTCTTTTTTCACAGGAAAGAATCCTTCGGGTTTATCGCCGGGTTTTAGCTCTAATTTGCAAATTTTGTTTTTTCTAAGAATTTCAATGAATTTGATGTAATGATTTTCCAGCATTGGGTGTTCTTGATTTTGACCGACTTTAATCAAGACACCATCATCTTTCTCTTCGATATAAGGAACGTGTTTTTCTGTAGAAGCATCTTCTGTTTTTGCTTCTAATTTTACCATTGGAACTCCACAGCAAACAAGTGCCGGTGCTCCTTCATTTAAGATTTCCACGACATTACCGCATTTTTCACAGTAATAGATTTCTCTTAATTGAGTCATTTTATCCTCCTTTTTTTTAGCGTATTAGCAATTAGCAATTAGCTTGTTAGCAATTAGCTTGTTAGCATTTAACTAATTTCAGTTTTCATTAATATCTGTTTTGATTTTTTGCATAAAGACATTGAGCATTTTTCTTATTTCAATCAAATTCTCATTCAGCATTTGATATTTATCTTTTAAATAATGAAGATCATAAGAAAGCAACAAAAGATATTCAACTTCTGAAGCAGAACCCATTGCAATGTTTAAAAAATCGGATAATTCCTTTTTTGATTTTCTTCCACAACCTTCAGCAATATTGTTTGGAATGGATACAGCAGCTCTTCTAATCTGATTAGCAATTCTATAGATTTCTTCCTTTGGAAAACTTTTAGTTATTGCATAAATATCTAAACCAAATTCTTGTGCTTTTTCCCAAACTTTTAATTTACTTAATTCTCTCATTATCACACCCCAAATTGCTAATTTGCTAACAAGCTAACCGGCTAATTGCTGACTATCAGCCTTGCCAATTTGTCTTTTGCTTTTTCCAATAATTCTTCTTCAGGAATATACTGCAATTTGATCTGCTCGAGCATTTCAAAGCCACATTCCTTAAGAGTATTTTCAACTATTCCAATACTTTGTCCACCCCAGCCGTAAGAACCAAAAGCAAGTCCGATCCTGTTTTTGGGAGCAAGCCCTTTCAAATAAGTTAAGAATGCAGAAACTGTTGGCAGAATATTATTATTCAAAGTGGGAGAGCCAACGCAGATATATTTTGCTGTCAGGATTTCTGTCATAATATCGGAAATATGATTATGTTGAAGGTTGAACATTCTTGTTTTATAATTTTTCTCCTCGAATGCTTCCTGAATTTTATAAGCTATCTTTTCAGTAGATTTCCACATTGTATCATAAATAATGATGGCTTTTTTATCCACTTCATTTGCAGACCATTTTTTATATTCTTTGATAATTTCAGGAATTCGGGAACGCCAAATAAGTCCGTGACTGGGACAGATGATCTCAATATCCAATCCTCCAACAATTTCCAGAGCTTTCTGAACCTGTGTTCCATAAGGAAGAACGATATTAGCGTAATATTTTTCAGCTTCATGCATCATAATATTGAACGGATATTCATCATCAAATCGTTCGGAAGATGCAATGTGCTGACCGAATGCATCGTTAGAGAAAAGTATTTTTTCTTCCGGGCAATAACTCACCATATTATCAGGCCAGTGAACCATCGGTGTTTGCACAAAATGCAAACTTCGTTTGCCTAATTTTAGAACATCACCCGATTTCACTACTTGGAATTCCCAATTTCGCTTGAAATGTTTTTGCAGACCTTCCACACCTTTTGGAGAAGCAAAAAGCTTTGCATTAGGGCATATTTTTTTCATATTAGTAAGCGAGCCGGTATGATCCATCTCGATATGATTTTGAACAATATAATCGATTTTGGAAGGATCTATAATAGCAGAGATTCTATCAATCAGTTCTTCTGCCAGGTAATATTTTACATTATCGATAAGAGTGATTTTTTTATCTATTATCAGGTAGGAATTATAAGTTGAACCTCTTTGTGTGAGATAACCGTGGAAGTTCCGTAAATCCCAGTCTATACCTCCAACCCAGTAGATTCCTTCCTTGATCTTAATTGGTTTCATTGTTCCCTCCATATTTTAGCATTTCTGCAATTTAGCTCTTAGCATTTAGCAAATTCCAGTTATCATTCAATATCATTCTCGATTTTTTGCATAAATACATTGAGCATTTTTCTTATTTCAATCAAATTCTCATTCAGCATTTGATATTTATCTTTTAAATAATGAAGATCATAAGAAAGCAACAAAAGATATTCAACTTCTGAAGCAGAGCCCATTGAAATGTTTAAAAAATCGGACAATTCTTTTTTTGATTTTCTTCCACAACCTTCAGCAATATTGTTGGGAATGGATACAGACGCTCTTCTAATCTGATTTGTGATCCCAAATAATTCTTCTTTTGGAAAATCTTTAGTAACTTGATAAATTCCTAAAACAAATTTATATGCCTTTTCCCATACTTTTAATTTCCTAAATTCTCTCATTATCTCCCTCCAACAGCTAATTCGCTAACAAGCTAACCGGCTAACAAGCTAATTATTATCACTTTTGGCAAACTGGACAATAATAGGTTGAGCGTCCTGCCTGCTTGATTTTTTTTATTTGATGTCCACATTCACAATATTCCTTTCGATAAACTTTAAGGAAATTCTGGAATTCACCAGTTTTATCTTCCACACTTCTATAATCGGAAATTGTCGTACCATTATGCTTGATAGCTTCCTGCAAAACTGTTTTTATTTCCGACACAATGCTTTCCAACTGCTTTTTTTTAAGTCTATTGCCCGGAATTCTTGGATCTATCTTGCTGCGAAAGAGAATCTCTGCAACATAGATATTACCTAATCCAGAAATAATCCGCTGGTCAAGCAGAATACTTTTGATGGGAGCTTTTCTATTTTTCAGTTTATTCTTCAAATACTGGGAATCAAATTCATCTGATAATGGTTCTACACCCAGTTTTTGGAATGCTTCGATTTCCTCATTTATTTTTAGTATTTGAATTTCACCAAAAGTTCTAACATCATCGAAGATCAATTTTGTATTATCATTAAAAACCAGTTCTGCTCTAACGTGATCCGATGTCTTTGTAAGATCTGTCTCGAATATCAATTTACCAGTCATTCTCAGGTGGATAACAAGTTTGAAATCTTTGGAAGTTTGTATTAGGATATATTTTCCCCTTCTCGAAATGTAATTAATATTTCCCAAACTTGTAACAGGATTCTGCCAGAACACCGTTCCCGGTCGGAGTTCAATGATCTTTTTGATCTCCTTACCTAGAATCTTCTGATTCAGTCCATTAACTATTGTTTGAACTTCTGGCAATTCAGGCATTTTATTAGCCTTTAGCAATTAGCTTATCAGCATTTAGCATTTCAACTGTTGAAATCATTCTCGATCTTCCTCATAAAAATATTGAACATTTATTTATTTCGATTATATTTATATGCTTTTCCCAAAACTTTTTAATTTTCTAAATTCTCTCATTATCTCCTCCGAATTACTAATTCGCTAACAAGCTAACTGGCTAATCAGCTATCCCTACAACTCTTACAAATGCCTTTCAAATTTATATGATGTTCCAATACTTTATGACCTTCGATTTCTTCATTTTTTAAACATTCAAAGGTTTTTGAAATATCGTAGATTTTCCCACATTCAGTACATTTAAAATGAATGTGCGGGTTGGTGTTATATTCATATCGTTCTTCGTTTTCAAACAGCGAGAGAGCCAATAGGATACCTTTATCCGTAAGTGTTTTCAAAGTATTATAAACTGTAGTTTTCGAAAGTGTGGGCATTTCATCCACCAGTGCTTGATAGATAATATCTGCCGTGGGATGTGTTTTATAATTCCTCAGATATTCCAATATCTTTACTCGCTGCATGGAAGGAGCAATATCATGCTCTTTCAGAATCTCGATAATACTTTCCATTATTCCACCTTTGTTACAACTCCTAAAATGTAATGATTACAAAATTGTAATTATTACTATTTGTGTCAAGAAGTTTTTAATTTTTTTTATGATTGTCCTAAATTCTTCCGGTTCAATCTTGTAATCTGAATCAGAAAGCTGAGGTTTTTCTAGCAGAAAACGTATTAAATCAACTATGTTTATCCTTTTTTTCAGTTTTGCTTCTTCTTCTGCATCATACATATAGTAGATCGTTTCCTAATTATCGTTGCAGTTATTTATTTAATAAATTTAAAATTTCAAGCTTAGGATGGAAAGAATATGTAGAAATGAAATTCTAAAAAAGCAAATTGAAATGAAATTACTTGTAAATTGGAAATTGTAATTTGGGATTTCCCTTTCTCCCTTTCTCTTTTATCCTTTTGAGAAAAGCCCATGTTTTAAATTATCCATTCTTTCATATGAATGAAATATTTCAATTATGCATCGTGAGTAAATCGATTCACATCAATTTGTGAAATATTAAATTTGCCAGGTTTCAAATAGAGTAAAAAAACACTACCATTCTTTACCACTCATTCTGTCAGTTTTAAAATTTGGTTAATCTATAAGTATATTTGTTATTATGAAATAATAGATTGAAATTAGATTTACCAAAAACGCACATTTTTTCTTGACAGCAAATTGAAGATTTTGGATTAAATCTATAATGTTTTAGATAAAAAAAGTTAATATTTTTAGACATTCTGATATGTTAATAAATCATCATTTTTCTGGAAGATAAAAAGAGAGGTACAATTAATTGCTTAAATTTCGAAAATCAGGAGAGTATTCAAATCATTATTTTATAGAGATACTCATAGTTTGTGTTCATTTCGTAATTTAAAAAAGAAAATGCTAATTTCGTAGAGAGGTAATTTGAATTTGTTTTTTTAAACTAAAAATTCAAAAAGTAAATCATTAATCTAAAAAAAAGAAGGAGAAAAAATGAAAAGGATGAAATTAATTTTTACATTCATTATTTTAGCAACGAGTCTGAGTTTCTTATATGCAGGTTGGGACTTTGTAGCAGGAGGGTATATTTCCGATGTCAACTTCGTTGGAAATAATGGATGGGCTGTTCTGAGTGAAGGTCTTGTAATACATACACCTGATGGAGGAACAACCTGGGAATACCAACAAACTGCAACAACAGAAAGACTTTATGATGTTAGTTTTGTTGATAATTTAGAAGGATGGGTAACAGGAAATGATGGGCTCATATTCCATACTACAGATGGTGGAAATAACTGGATACAACAAAATAGTTCAACCACTACAAATATGCAATCCATTTGTTTCACTGATGCCCTAAATGGCTGGGCAGCAGGAAGTTATGGCGAAATCGTTCATACTTCTGATGGTGGTGCCACTTGGGCTCCGCAAACCAGTGGTATAAGCAGTAAAATCTATTCGATCTATTTTGTGGATGCCCTTAATGGTTGGGCAGTTGCTGCTAGCGATTACATTATTCACACAACTGATGGTGGAGCAACCTGGGTTACTCAGACTAATCCTACCACCGATTCTATGCAAGATGTTATTTTTTATGATGCTAATGAAGGCTGGGCAACAGGACTTAAAAAAATAATTCATACTGTTGATGGTGGAGCAAACTGGGTCGCACAAACAAATCCTGCTGATGAAAATCTCTATGGAATCGGAATGGGTGATAACAATCACCTCTGGGTTGTAGGTATTGATGGTGAAATACTGACTACAAGCGATGGCGGTACAAACTGGATTGAACAGAGTTTCTCTCTTGATTGGTTCCTGGGAGCCTACTTTGAAGATAATCTTACAGGCTGGATTGTAGGTTCTGGTGGTGCAATCTACAAAACAACAGATGGCGGTACAACTTGGATTACTCAACAAACAGGAACATCTTCCGGATTAAGACGAACTGTTTTTGTCGATGATAATAATGTGTGGGGTTGCGGAACTAAAGGGTTTATTATCCATTCTGATGATGGAGGATTGACCTGGGAAAGTAAAGACTCCGGTTTTGATGACTGGATCTGGGATATTACTTTCGCTCCGGATCTTATTCACGGCTGGGCAGCCGGTGATGATCAAACTGGTGAAACTCCTATTCTTGCTACTGTAGATGGAGGAGAAACATGGATACAACAACTTACCGGTATATATGGAGATGTCGTTGGAATTGAAGCAGTTAGCAATACAGAAGTTTTTGCTGCTGCACAAGATGGTATTATTCTCCATACAACTGACGGAGGAACAACATGGAACCAACAAACCAGTGGTGTTACTGTAGATTTCAAAAGCATAGAGATGGTTTCTGAAGATATTGGCTGGGCAGTTGGTGCAAGTGGAATTATTATCTACACAAATGATGGCGGTACAACCTGGACACAACAAACAAGTGGAACTACAGAAAGTATTTATGATGTTTCTTTTGTTGATTTGCTAAATGGCTGGGCAGTTGCCTATGGTGGTGTGATACTTCACACAACAGATGGTGGAACTACCTGGAGTTTGCAACCATCTGGAACTACTGATAACTTCACCCGGGTTTCTGCTATCGATTTAAATGAAGTTTGGGCGATTGCTGGTGAAGGATTTCATACTACAGATGGTGGTCTCACCTGGACTGCAGTACCAATTCCTTGTTCTATTGGGTTATGGGGTGTAGATTTTGCCAATAGTGACGTTGGAGTTGCTATGGGAAATGGTGGAATTGTTGCCAGATATACTTCAGGAGTTACTTTAGATCCTCCACAGAATCTTGCTGTAACAGAGACCGGTTATGCAACCTGGGATGCTCCTTTGGCACGTGACTTACTCGGTTACAATGTTTATCTTAATGGAGTTTTTGTAGATTTCACAACTGATCTGTTCTGGCAATATGATGAAACTGCTCTTATTTCGGGATTAATCTATATGGCTGGCGTGTCTGCTTTATATGACGAAGGAGAATCATCAGTTATTGAATATGAATTCACTTATGTAACTGCAACATTAGATCCTCCGCAGAACCTTTTTGTAGACGAAACCGGTTATGCGACCTGGGAAGCTCCGGGTGGCACAGGTGCACTCTGGGAACAACTGGCAAATGCATCAGCAGAGGGTGGAATTAGCGTTCAGGATTTTGAAACAGCTTTTGATATTTATGATGCTGAGGGAGCAGATGAATTTATAGTTCCAACAGGAGAGACGTGGACCATTAATGAAGTAGTTGTTCTCGGTCACTATTCTGCTGCTGGTCCCTGTGACCTTGCAAATGTTCGTTTCTATGAAGATGCTGCCGGCATGCCAGGCACATTACTTTTTGAATATCTCGATGTAGCTGCAAATCCTGATGTAGATGGAAATCTTGATTGCTTTATTTCTGATACACCATTTACTGAAGGAACATACTGGGTTTCTGTTCAGGGACGTTTGGACTTTGGAACTTGCGGGCAATGGTATTGGGAAAAGCAAGCTGCACCAACAATTGGCTATGAATTCCATTGGCGGAACCCGGGTGATGGTTTTGGTTTGGGCTTTACAACCTGGACAACTGGTTCTATTCCATGGCCTCCGCCGGATTATTACGATTACAACCTTAGTTTCGCACTCTATGGAGCTGTAAGTGATGGTAAAACAACTGTTGTGAAAAACAATATCAATCCATCATATAAGAAATCTTTAGAGAAGCCTGCCAAAATATCCCAAACGAAAAAACCGGATATAAGTCTTCTTTCACGTGTTCCTTCTATAAGTTCCAGTTTTTCTGGGGGACATTCCATAAATTCTCGTGATCTTCTGGGATACAATGTTTATCTTGATGGAGCTTTTGTAGATTTCACTACAGACCTGTTCTGGCAATATACGGGTCTTGTTAATGGACAAACCTATATGGCTGGTGTTTCCGCATGGTATGATGAAGGTGAATCAATAATTGTTGAATTTGAATTTACATATCTTCCTGGTAATCCGGGAATCGCTGTTGATCCTGCTTTCATAGAAGTAATTCTTGATCCTGATGAAATCGTTGTAGTTCCTCTTACGATTACAAACACAGGTACTGCTGAACTCACATACGAAATTACTATCGTGGAATATACCTCCGATGAATTTAGAGCTAAAAACCATAAAGTCAGAAATTTAACTGAAATTAAACCTGATCCGGCGTTCAATGAGAGTGATCCTGATCACAGCAGCACCCACGGTCCTATTATACCTGCCACCGATGATTTATTTGATTGGCAATTCGAATGGCCTGTAGGCGTTGGTGGTGGAGAAGCCGGCATCGAAACAGACGGCAACTATATCTACACTACCAAATGGAATGGTGCTACATTCTTCCGATATGCAATGGACGGTACCTATATAGAAGAATTTTCAGTAACAGGTTGTCCCGGCGGTATCCGAGACCTTGCTTATGATGGAACTTACTTCTATGGCGCAGCAGCATCCAATACAGTTTATGAGATGGATTTTGATACTCAGACTGTGATCAGCACAATCACTGCTCCCATAGCAGTACGTGCTATTGCTTATGATGAAGATGCTGATGGTTTCTGGGCAAATAACTGGTCAGACGCTTTCACACTTTTTGGCCGTGATGGAGCCACATTGGATAGTTTCCCCTGCGGAGTATTCCAAAGTTGTTATGGTTTAGCCTGGGAAAATCAACTTGATGGCGGACCATATATTTGGGGATATTTTCAGGATGGAGCTACACTAAATCAGCTTGTTCAGATTGATATAGCCACAGGTCTGGAGCCAGGTCCGAATTTGGATATTGGTTCTATATTTAATGTTGGCACAGGCATAGCCGGTGGTCTTTGCATTAGTGATGCATTTGTACCAGGTACATGGACAATATGCGGAACATCTCAGAATGTTATCATCTGGGGAGTAGAACTATGTGCTGGAGATGAACCATGGATATCTGTTGTTCCTAACATTGGTACGATACCTGCTGGTGGATTTGAAATAGTAGATGTAATTCTTAATGCTACAGATCTGTTTGATATTACTAAGACAGCAGACATTGTAATTGCAAACAACGCTGGTGATGATGTGATCGTGCCTGTAACGATGGAAGTTACCGGACCTGCACCATTTGATCCACCGGAAAATGTTGAAGTAGATATTTATACCGGACTCGTTACCTGGGATCCTCCGGGTGGAACGATTTACGGTGATGATTTTGAATCTTACACTGTAGGAGAATATCTTGCTGTACAATCTGACGACTGGACAACCTGGACTAACAATCCCGGCTCAGCAGAAGATGCATTGATTTCCGATGATTATGCCTTGAGCGGAACAAATTCAGTGAAAGTGGACGGAACAACCGACCTTGTGCTGATCATGGATAACTACACTTCAGGAGCTTATTCAATAGCTCTGAACATGTATATTCCCACTGGTTATTGCGGATATTACAACCTGCAGAAAACCAATGT
>JABMPU010000045.1 GCA_013203665.1 Armatimonadota bacterium | reverse complement strand
GGATCTTTTATGCCCATTTGTTTTATTGCTTCTTCATTTAATAGAAAACCGAAATTTGTATCATCAGAAAACTCTTTTGAAAAACTACGACCCTCAGCCATTTCGATTTTGAATGTTTCTATGAAATTGTAATCTACAATATTAAAATGTACCAGAAATGTATCCTCATCATTTTTCCCTTCCCAAACACTCCCAGATGTTGAGCTCATAATATTATTTGGAAGATTAGAAGTTGCCGAAACCTGTTCCACCCCTGTATGTTTTAGGAATTCTTTTTTCAAAGCATCAGTTTCAGTAAAACCCCGAATGTTGGTGTACACGATCTGCTCTTTTGTGAACCCAAGTTTTTTGTTTTTCATAAACTGCAATTGCTTGGAAATCATCAATGTGCTGATGATAAGAATGATGGATAACATCCATTGGGTTACTACCATTGTTTTTCTGAACAGCGATCCTTTTGAACCTGAAATCTGCGAACCTTTCAGTGCAGTTATAGGTTTGAATGATGATAGCAGAAATGCGGGATAAATTCCTGTTAAAAATCCGATGAGCAAAATAAAAATAATAAGCCCGGATAACATCGCAGGTTTCAATAAATATGTGAGTGATAACCCTTTGGCAGCTATATTATTGAAGGCTGGCAGACACAATTCCGCCAAAACCAGGGCTACTCCCAAAGCTATCAATAAAAGTAGCATCGATTCACCCAGAAATTGCCAAACTAATTGGCTGCGTTGTGAGCCAATTACTTTTCTTAAACCGACTTCTTTAGCTCGTTTTGTGTACCTCGCAGTAGATAAACTTATAAAATTAACACTTGAAATTACAATGATAAAAATAGAAATAATGCTGAATAAAACAATGTATCTGAAATCTCCCATTCCTCCATAATCCGCTACTAATCCTACCGAATTAAGATAAGTATCGGTAAGAGGCTGTAAATACAATTCAGAAGATGCTCCTTCACTCTGTTCTTTGAGATACATTTTTATTTTTTCTGACATTTGTTCACAAGAAGTGTTTTCTGCTAATTGTATATAAGTGTGGATAGAGTTACTCCCCCAATTATCAATATCTGGATTTCTATCAATCATTATTTGAAATGGGAGCAGAAGATCAAAATATATGTGTGAATTTACAGGAACATCTTCTACAATTGCTGTTACTTGCAAATCTAATCCGTAAATAGAAACATGTTGTCCAACTGTTTCTTTATCACCAAAGAGTTTTGTTGCTGTTTCTTCGGTAAGAACAATTGAGTTTATTTCTGATAATGGAGTTAGGCTTCCTTTAATAATCGGGAAATTGAACATCTCGAAAAAATCTTTATCGGCAAAGGATCCACTATTTTCGGAAAATTCTTTGTCTCCCACTTTGATAACAGGAGATGAACCTTGATAATACCTGGTCGTATAAATAATTTCAGGAAAATCATTTTTAATCGATTCCGCCAAAGGAACAGGAGTTACAGCAACCTGCATGTTTTGTGAAGAATAACTCTGGTTTTCTAAAATCCTGTAAATATTTTCTCCATTTTCGTGAAATTTATCATAACTAATCTCATCAAATATCCAAAGAGAAAGCAATATTCCACAGGTTAATCCGATAGCCAGCCCAACGATATTGATTGCGGAAAATACTTTTTGCCGCATCAGGTTTCTTATAGCTATCTTAAAATAATTTTTTAACATTATAACCTCAAATAATTATTCATATCTTATACTTTCAATCGGATTGGAAGCTGCACTGCGGAAGACAGTAAACCCAATTGTGATTAGCGATATTCCTAAAGCGATTGCACCAGCTGTGAAGAAAACAAGGATATTTATTCCCACTTTATAAGGAAAACTAGCCAGCCATTTATTGATCAGCAGGTAGCTGACAGGCCAGGCGATCAGATTGGCGATGAGCACCAATTTCAAGAACTCCGCAGAAATTTTCTGGATAATATTGAGAATAGATGCACCCAGAATCTTGCGAACACCGATCTCTTTTCGCCGCTGTTCAGTGGTGTAGAATGTGAGTCCCAACAATCCCATACAGGCAATGATGATGGCTAGAATTGAGAAGGTCGAGATCACGCGGAATGACTTCTCTTCAGCTTTATACATTTTATCCACATCCTCATCCAGGAATGAGTAATTGAAAGGATGGGCAGGATAGAATTTTTCCCAAACCTGTTGAATTTCTTTCATTGTTTCCGGTATATTAATCGGACTTACTTTGATGGACACTTCCTGGAAAAGGAAGGACCAGTACATAAATAAAAGAGGAGAGACTTCTTCGTGCAATGAATTGAAATGAAAGTCTTGTATCACTCCCACAATCTCAGGTGAAAATCTTTTTATGCCATCACTCAGACCAATAGTGTAGTTG
>JABMPU010000002.1 GCA_013203665.1 Armatimonadota bacterium | reverse complement strand
TCAACCGGAATGGGTGGCAACTTTCACCGGAATATACAATAGGAGACTTATTAGTAGTTAGAGTAGGAGCTGGTATAGGAAATTCTTGTGTTGTTGATATAGATGAGGAATTTAGTATTTATGTTTCACTTACTCACGTTACACTAAAAGCAGGGTTTTATAATTACTATTTTAACTTTGTTTTTAATTCACCTAAATTCATTGAGGAGTGTAACCTCATTACAAAACACGGTGGTGGTGTAGGCAATTTAAATGTCAAAGATTTTGAACGGTTTAAATTTCCAATACCACCTCTTCCCGAACAACACCAAATCGTTTCCTTCCTTGACCACAAAACCCAAAAGATTGATAAACTGATTGAAAAAACAGAACAAAAGATTGAACTACTGAAAGAAAAACGAACTGCCCTTATCAATCATTGTGTGACCAAAGGCCTGAACCCTGATGTGGAGATGAAAGATAGTGGGGTGCCTGCCCGCGCCGAACAAAGAGAAGCAGGCAGGGAATGGATTGGAGAAATTCCGAGTGGGTGGGATACAAAAAAGGTAAAATATCTGGGATCAATAAAGAGCGGCGATGGTGTCGTAAATACTGAATTAGATGATGATAAAGAATACCCTGTTTATGGTGGGAATGGAATTATGGGGTATTATGACAATTTCAACAGAGAAGAAACAATACTTGTCATAGGAAGAGTTGGTGAAAAATGTGGTAATGTCCATTTAGTCAAAGAAAAATGTTGGGTTACTGATAATTCACTTATACTTGACCTATGGAATAAAGAAATATATGATTGGGCTTATTATTCATTGGATACAAGAGAATTAAATACACTTCGGAATCAAAATACTCAACCACTTATTACGTCAACTTTATTAAAAAACGAGTCTATTCCTTATCCACCTGAAAATGAACAAACACAAATCGTCTCCTTCCTTGACCACAAAACCCAAAAGATAGACATCACCATTGAAAAAGAAACCCAACGAATTGAACTTCTAAAAGAATATCGTCAATCCCTTATTTCCGAAGTGGTGACGGGTAAAATTGACCTGTCTGCCGACAGGCAGGTGTGAGGAATTGGAAAAATGAAATATACTGAAGAAGAATTAATCCAAAAGTTAAAAACTTTTTTGGCTTTGCCGAATGAAACTGAATGGGTGGAATTCAAAGAAGCAAAACTCAACTACGATTTTGAAAAAATCGGAAAGTATTTTTCTGCATTAAGCAATGAGGCAAACTTAAAGGGAAAGGATTACGGTTGGTTAATTTTTGGGGTAAATAAAGTTCATCATATTGTGGGCAGTGAATACAGAAGAAACAGAGCTGATTTAGATCATTTAAAACATGAAATATCCGAACATACAAGCAATCATATTTCGTTTACTGAAATACATGAATTAATTTTTGATGAAGGTAGAGTAATCATGTTTCAAATTCCACCGGCGTTGCCGGGGAGTCCCACAGCCTGGAAAGGGCATTATTTTGGACGAGAAGGTGAATCACTTGTGCCGCTCAACTTACAGAAATTAGATAATATCCGCAGTCCGAATATTCCCGATTGGTCTGCACAAATAATCCCGGAAGCAGATTTAATTGATCTTGATTCTGCAGCTATAGCAAAAGCACGCTTGGAATACAAAGTAAAACATCCATCAAAAGCTGAAGAAGTTGACCGGTGGGATAATATTACATATCTCAATAAAGCAAAAGTTACCATACAGGGAAAAATTACAAATTCTGCCATTTTGTTGCTTGGTAAAGAGGAATCCGAACATTTTTTATCGCCGGCTGTAGCCAAAATGACCTGGATTTTAAAGAACAATAAAGGAATTGAACAGGATTATGAACACTTTGGTCCTCCCTTTTTATTGAATGTAACCAAACTTTTTGCAAAGGTTCGCAATCTGAGATACCGATATATGCCGGATGGTACATTGTTCCCCATTGAAATTACACGATATGATTCCTGGGTTATTCGGGAGGCATTACATAATTGCATTGTTCATCAGGATTATTCCAAAAGGGGGAGGATTTCTGTAGTTGAAACTCCTGATAACCTAATTTTCACTAATGTTGGAAGTTTTATTCCCGGGAGCGTAGAGGCTGTGATTGAAATGGATTCTCCTCCGGAAATATATCGCAATCCATTCCTTGCAAATGCTATGGTCAATCTGAATATGATTGATACTATTGGGGGTGGTATTAAGAAAATGTTTGTTCTACAAAAGCAACGCCTTTTTCCAATGCCGGATTATGATTTGGCAGAACCAACCCGAGTAGTCGTAAAAATATTTGGGGAAATATTGGATGAGAATTATACAAAGATTTTAATTGAAAAGACGGATTTGGATTTATCTTCTGTGATTTTATTAGATAAGGTTCAGAAAAAAATCAAAATTAGTAAAGATGAACATTCGCACCTGAAAAAACTGGAGTTAGTTGAGGGACGTTACCCCAATATCTATATTACATCTACAGTTGCATCGCTAACCAATCTAAGAGCGCAATATATCAAAAATCTTGGTTTTGATAATGATCATTATAAAAAGATGATTGTTACATTTGTTGAGAAATACAAATCTGCAAGCAGGAAAGATATTGATGATTTATTAATGGATAAACTTTCTGATGTATTAGATGATAATCAGAAAAAGAATAAAATAAGGAATATTATTAGTGCAATGAAAAGGGAAGGGAAAATAATAAATAGAGGATCAAGGAAAAAACCCAAATGGGTTTTATTAATAAAAAGACATACTTTAGATGAAGTTTAGTAATAAAATAGACAAACTTTAGTAATAAACTATGTTTAAATACAGGATAGAAATATTTGTAAGTGAAGTAATAACAGTGAGAAACAGGATAATCAAAACGGATAATTCTTTTACTAAATTAGACAAACTTTAGAAAAGAAAAGTAAAGATTTAGAAAAGGATTAGAAAAGATTGAGATTGAAATGCAGGATATGAATACATCTATCTATCGCTATAACAAGGAGTTATTCGGATTATGTGTTATCACTTGAATCACGCAGTTTCTTTACTAGATTAGACAAACTTTAGAAGTATATTAGACAAATGAATTACCTTGAACAAGACTTTGAAGAACACATAGAGGAACATCTTGTCAGTAGCGGCTATTCTTCATTAAACCCTGCCACTTTTGACAAAACTCTCTGTCTGGTTCCAACACAACTGATTGGGTTCATACAAAAAACCCAGCCTAAAACTCTTGAAAAACTTGAATTACAATATGGTTCTGAAACAGAAAATAAACTGATAAAACGAGTATCCTCTGAAATTGAAAACAGAGGTGTTATCGATGTCTTACGGAATGGGGTCAAGGATAGAGGATGTGATTTTCATTTAGTTTATTTCCAACCCAGGAGCGGGCTGAATCCTGAACATAAAGATTTATACAAACAGAACCGTTGCACCGTCATCCGACAACTAAAATACTCATTGAGAAATGAGAACTCTATTGATATGGGAATCTTCATCAACGGAATCCCCATCACGATGATGGAACTGAAAAACACCCTCACAGGACAGAACCACAT
>JABMPU010000044.1 GCA_013203665.1 Armatimonadota bacterium | reverse complement strand
GGATTGCCCTCATAATTAGTAATTTTACTGACGATAGTTTGAAGTTGAAATTGGTTTTGTACAGATAATCTTCCGATCATAATATCCGGAAAATAATCATCACCTTCCAATAATGTATAAGTGTGGTCTGTTACATTCACAGGTGATATCCAACTACCATAGTTTATATAATTTGAAGGCACAATGATATTCCCGCTAACATCACCCACCAGAACCACAAATTCCGGTGGAATTTCCCAATTGTCATAAGCATTTTGCAGATAGTTTAGAATATCAATGTTTGAGTTTCCTGTTTCGGAAATAGGGGCAAACCTGGTTTTAAATCCTAATTTTTCCTTCCAGCGAAGTAAGGGTTGTAAATTTATCTCGCAGTTATCCGGTGCGATAAATAGATAAAGTCCATCTCCTACAGACCTTTTATCTTCAGCTCCCAGAATGTTTTCTTTTACGATTTTACTGAAAGATCTGGAAAAGGTTGATTTCACTTTTGTGATAGGGTTTTTATTTATGGAAAAATCTACTTCTAATTCTGCTTGAATGTCTTTGATTATTCTTATTTTATTTAAAGCAGGATTATATTGGATAGGTGAAATTGTGATTTGAGAAAATCTGAACCCGCTCATAATATTCGGCTCAGATATTTTGATAATTTCTTCCGGGATCCATTCGTTTTTATGATAGAATGCTTTATTTGGTAATAAATTATCTTCCCAACCTGCAGGAACTATTTTTTTATCTAAAACCTGTTCATCAAATCCAAAACTTAAATTGCTAATAACAAAATTTCCATTATCCGGCAAGTTCACATATTTGGAGCAAAAGGGAATTTCCGCTTCACCGATTTTTCCGCCATTAGTGCATTGAGCAATAATCAGTTGATAAAAATCCTCATCTGCAATCGTTTTGATGATGAACTCTGTGATTTCGAAATCTCCTGATATTTCGATTAAATTATTTTCATAAGCTATTTCCAGTCCATTAATCCCAATCGATAAAATTAACAGAATCCATAACAAAGTCGTTTTTTTCATTAAATTCTCCGAATTATTTTTAAACTAAAATTTAATAGTAAAGCAGGTTTCTTCATCAGTTCTGGAACTCACGGATATTGTGCCACCGTGCAATTTTACAATTTGCCGCGATAAACTGAGCCCAATACCGGAACCTTTGGAACTTGTTGTAAAAAACGGCACGAAAATCTTATCTAAAGCTTCTTTCGAGATTCCCAGTCCATTATCAATAACTTGGATAATCGACTTTCCCTGTTTACTTAAAAAGGCTTTCATTTCAATTTTTCCGTCTTTAATATTTTCCAGGGCACGAATGGAGTTTTTTATCAAATTTATGAGAACTTGTTCGATTAATTCTTCATCAACAGAGAGTATGAGATCGTAAGGTTCAACCGAACAGGTGAAAATTATATCATTTGCAGCGATATTTTTTTCCATTAAAGTTTGGATATTATTGAAAATATTTTGCACAGAGATAATCTTAAAATTTGGCTTGGGAATGCGGGTCAGATTTCTATATGATTCCACGAAATGCATTAATCCCACACTTCTTTTGTGAATAGTGAGCATGGCATTCTGGATATCATCGAAAGTTTCAATTTTATCCGGATCTTCTTGAGCAACACAGTTTTTTATCTCTTTTATCATCAGGTTCACAGTTGAAGAAAGCGAGGAAATAGGAGCGATGGAATTCATGATTTCATGAGTGAGAACACGAATAAGTTTCTGCCAGGCTTCCATCTCTTTTTCTTCCAATTCGTGTTGAATATTTTGAATTGAAACAAGAGTGATAATGTGATTGCGGACTTTGAATTCCGTTGTATAAATCGATAATTCCAGCAGTTCCTCTTCGATCGGAACCTTTACTAATGCCTTTTCGTTAGATTTCAGCGTAAGAAGCACATTCACAAGTTCTTTACTGAATTTCTCTAAAAAAAGAATATTTTTCAGGTTGTTGATTCTGAATAATTTTTTAGCAGCATTATTGATTATTTCTACTTTCCCGTTTTTTTTAAAAGCAATCAAACTTGTGCCAATATGCTGTGTAACATTATGCAGATAATGAAAATGTTCTTCTTTTTCTGAACGTATTTTCTGAAAGTCTTTAATAACTTCATTAAAAGAATTTTTGAGTAAATCAAAAGAAGAACCCAATCCTTCAATCTGAAACGAACGAGAGAAATCCGCATACCGAATCGCTTCCAGGAAGTGAGTTAAATAACGATTGGTTTTTTCAATATAATGAATCAATAGATAAATTTGATAAATAATAATGACTCCAACCAGAATAGAACTGATATGAAAACCCAGATTGAAAATAAGATGAAAAAGAGCTAAAATTGTCAGAGCTAAAAGTGCTACTCTAACAATGCAATTTACACGGAAATTTTTATAGACCATATTTTTCCAACCTTCGGTATAACGAAGTTCGCGTTAAACCTAATTCTTTTGCGGCTTGACTGATGTTACCTTTATTTTTGCGTAAAGCTTTCTGGATTACACTGTTCTCAATTTCGTCCAGATTATATGAATCGACTACAAGTTCATCACCTTTTTCATCGGTTGAGGTTAAGATAAAATCCGAGGCTTGCAGGATATCCGAATCGCACATTATAATCGTTCTTTCGATTGTATGTTGAAGCTCTCTGATATTTCCGAACCATTTACATTTTTCTAATTTTTTGAGAGCTGCCGAACTAATTTTTTTAACTTTTTTATTGTATTTCTTTGTGAAAATTTTCAGGAAATGCTCTGCTAAAGGTTGGATGTCCTGAATTCTTTCCCGGAGCGGAGGAAGATGAATTTCAACAGTGTTTATTCTGTAGAGTAAATCCTGTCGGAATTTATTTTCTGTTGCTAATTGATAAATGGGCAGATTAGTGGCACAAATTAAGCGAACATCCACAGAGCGAGATTTGTTTGAGCCAACCCGCACAACTTCTTTTTTCTCGATTACAGATAGTAGTTTTGCCTGAAGAGGAATAGATAAATTGCCAATTTCATCAAGAAATAAAGTTCCATCCGAAGCCACCTCAAAACGACCCGGTCTGTCTTTTTTTGCGTCTGTAAAAGCTCCTTTCACATGACCAAAAAGTTCACTTTCAAACAGAGTTTCGCTGATTGCACCCATATCTATGCCCAGAAAAACTTCTTCTGCTCTATTGGAATTGCGGTGTAATGCTCTGGCAACAAGCTCTTTACCTGTTCCGTTTTCTCCTAAGATCAGTACATTTGCATCGGTTTTGGCAACCTTTTCAATTGTGGTAAAAACATTTTGCATTTCAGGAGAGTTACCGATGAAATCGTGAAAAGGCTGATCCAGTTTTGCACTGAGCACCTTTTGTTTTATTCGCAGATTGTCTGCTTCTAATTTGGATTTTCTAAGTCTGATTGCAGATAGGATTGTGGCGAGAAATTTTTCATTTTGCCAGGGTTTTTGCACGAAATCAGTAGCTCCGGTTTTGATAGCCTTTACTGCTCGTTCCACATCTGCATAAGCTGTAATGAAAATGACAACAGCCAGGGGATCAATTTCCAGGATCTTCTCTAACCAATAATAACCCTCTTGTCCGGTGATTACATCTTCAGTGAAATTCATATCGAGAAGAATAATATCAAAAGTTTCGTTCTTCATTAAAGTTGGGATTTTTTGCGGATTGTTTTCCGTATAAACCAGTTCAACGTATTCTTTTAAGAGTAATTTCAAGGAGAATAAAATATCTTTATTATCATCGACAATTAGTACTTTTCCGATTTTTTCCATAATATCACCTATTTATTTTTTTGATTATTCCCAACCAGCAACTACCAGTTAGGAACAAGATAAAACTTTTTTTAAAAATATTCCAATAAGCGTCAATAAATAAATGAATAAAATGTTCGCAGGCGGACACCGGATGTTACGTTATCGCACACTTCCGGCAAGATAAAGAGTAGCGTAACTTTCTAATTTGCAATAGAATATGCGGATGGCACATTTATTGCATAAAAAAGTGCAGAAGATTTGAAAGATTTCTACTCGTTTCTTTCTTCTGCTTGGGAACAAGGAAAAGATGGACAATTCCGCTCATTCCCAAACTTTTTGCCTGTTGCAAAAATAATTTGTTTGGGAATGCAATTCAAGAAAGAACGTGAAGCGAGTATAAAGATTTGAGGGGGAGAGATGGATCGAATAATTAAGAAAAAAAAATGGACAGTTAAAAAAATTCTCTGGCTAACAATTGGTGGGATAATAGCAATTCTTATCATTTATAATATTTTTTGGGGAGATAGAAGTTCAAAACTGAATGTAAGAACTGAGAGAATTACAATTGAAGAAATTAAGGAAGATTTTTTCCAGGATTATATTACAATCACAGGTACGGTTTTTCCAATCAGAACTGTATTTCTGGATGCAATAGAAGGTGGACGGGTTGAGGAAATTTATATTGAAGCAGGAAGCATGGTTGAAGAAGGAGATGTAATCTTAAAACTCAGCAATACAAATTTGCATCTCAGCATTATGAATAGAGAAGCAAGCCTGGCAGAACAAATGAACAATCTTCGCAACACACGCCTTTTTATGGAACAAAACAAGCTGGATTTGAAGAGACAACTTCTGGAACTTGATTACAGCCTTAGCATTCAGGAAAGAGAATACGAAAATAAAAAGGATCTTTATGAAAAAAACTTTATTTCCGATAAAGAATTTACTGATATTAAAGATAGATACGAATATTTAATGGATTCTCGAGAGCTTGTTATTGAAAATCAAAAGCAAGATTCACTTTTCAGAGCAGTTCAAATTAAGCAGCTCGAAGAATCAGTGGAGAGAATGGAAGAAAATCTTACTTTGGTCAGAAAAAAATTGGATGATCTTAATGTTAAGGCTTTGGTCAGCGGAGAGCTGGCTTTTGTAAATGCAGAAATTGGTGAAGCAAAATCTGCAGGAGAACGCCTTGGTCAGATTAATGTCCTTGATTCCTATAAAATTCAGGCAAACATTGATGAACACTATATTTCTCGCGTTAATGTAAATTTGCCGGGAGAATTTGTTTTTACAAATGAAACATACGAACTGAAGGCTACAAAGATTTATCCGGAAGTGCAAAATGGCAGATTTTCTGTAGATTTGGAATTTATAGATAATTTTCCTCAAAATATCAGGATAGGGCAAACATTCAGGGTGAAGCTGGAATTAGGGCAATCGAAAGTTGCTCTTCTCGTTCCGCGCGGTGGATTCTTCCAGAGTACAGGCGGGCAATGGATTTACGTCTTGGATAAATCTGAAAGTTTTGCTGAAAAACGTGACATCAGGCTGGGAAGTATGAATCCGAGATATATTGAAGTTCTGGAAGGTTTGGAAGCTGGAGAAAAAGTTGTTATTTCCAGTTATGATAATTTCGGCGATGTTGATAAATTGATTTTAAAGGATTAAGATTTTAGGTCTGAGTGGAAAAGTATGAGCAGAGCGTCAGATTAGTGTATTCTAACGCAGGAGTTTTGGAACAATGAATATGTTGTTTTGGAAAAGCATTTGGATATGGAAAAATTACTTAAAAAATTAGGTTCGATTTTTGGTGATAAAATTCTCGATGTGGCTTGCGGTCGAGGAGAATTTATTGGTATTTTGATGCAGGTTCTGAAAGATTATGAAAAATTTGTTGGGATAGATTTTTCGGATAAAATAGTAAAATTCGCTCAAGAACATTTCAAAGATAAACCTGTTGAAATCATCAAAATGGATGCGGAAAATATGAGTTTTGCAGATGATTCATTTGATGTTGTAGGCATTCAAAATTCATTACATCATATGCTGAAATTGGATAAAGTTCTGTATGAGATGAAACGAGTCTTGAAACCAAAAGGTAATTTCCTGATTTGTGAAATGCATTGTGAAGATGGTCAGACACAAGCCCAGCAAAATCATATTAAAATTCATCATTGGTGTGCTGAAATCGATACAATCTTGAATATTCCTCATAAAAAAACATTCCAAAGAGAACAGATAAAAGAGATCGCAGAAAATTTAGGTTTGACGAATATGCAGTCCTTTGAATATTCTTTTCCAATGGAAAACCCGAAAGATGAAGAATTCATAGAGCGATTGGTGAAAACGATAACTTCTTATGTGGAGCGAATAAAGGAGCATAAGGATTATGAGGGATTGAAAGCAGAAGGGGAAAAACTGAAAAAGAGTTTGAAAACTTTTGGTTATGCACCAGCAGCTACACTATTTTTTATTGGGAAAAAGTAATTATAAACAATATTCTAATAACGAAAGATTTATGAAAAAAGAGAGGAGGAGAGATAAAAATGAAAAGATTAGTAATTAATGCAAAAGTTCTTTTTGATGGAAAAAAGAAACTTGAAAACAGGACAATTATTATTGAAGGGAAAAAAATCGTAGAAATATCAACCAGGAAAATGAAAACTGATTTTGAAGGTTTTGTGACTCCTGCTTTTATTGATCCGCATTCGCACATTGGGCTGGATAGAGAAGGTGAGCCCTGGCAGGAAAGCGAAGTTAATGATATTATCAACCAGATTCGACCTTTGAATGATCCTCTGAATAGTATTTATTTTGATGACAGAGCATTTGTAGATGCCGTAGATTTTGGGATTTTGTATAGTTGTGTTGTACCTGGAAGTGGTAATTTGATCGGCGGACAGGCAAAAATTATACGGAATTTTGCTAAAAATAGAGATGAAGCTTTCTTTAAAGATTATGGGTTTAAGATGGCACTTGGCTACAATCCACGCTCAACCCAGGAATGGAAAGGTGAACGCTCAAATACAAGAATGGGCATTTACGCTTTATTGGAAAAGAAATTTGATGACTTGCTGATTAAGAAAGAAAAAGCAGAACTTTCTAAAGAAAAGAAAATAATTGATCTGAATAAAAAAAAGAAAGATAAGAAACTGACAAAAAGAGAATTTGAATCTGAAAAGAAAATTATCGAAAGAGAATTGGAACTGGAATTCACTTCTGAAGAAAATGCAATTCTGGAACTTCTTTCTGGTAAAAAAGTTGCAAAAGTTCATGTTCACAAAGATGACGATGTTCTTTATCTCATCAAGCTTGTGAAAAAGTATAACCTGAACGTGACTGCGGATCACACCGGAGATGTGTTTAATAAAAATATTTTTGATGAACTTGGGAAAAACAAGATTCCGGTAGTTTATGGACCGCTTGGCTCTTTGGGTTATAAAGTAGAATTGAAACATGCGTATTACCAAAATGCAAAATTGCTGATGGAATCAAAGGCTTTTTATGGTTTGATGACAGACCATCCGGTGATTCACACAATAGCTCTCAGAGACAGTTTGAAATTCTTCCTGATTCAGGGAATGAGCGAAGAAGATGCCATTTCATTGATCACATATAAAAATGCGGTAATTTTAGGAATCGATGATATTCTAGGAACCCTAGAAAAAGGTAAACTGGCAAGTCTGGTTGTGTGGGATAAGAATCCTTTGAATTTAGCTGCATTTCCAACTTTAGTGGTTGGGGAAGGAAAGGTTTTAAGGAAAAAATAGATTTTTCCTCAAGTCTTTAGATTCCCTTTTATCGATTGGAGATTATTGCTGTAAGGCCCAAAACATTCCTTACTGACTGCTGTTGCTAAATACTAATTTTGCTTTCTATAATAAATCTTGGGAGGCAGATTAAAATGAAATTCAAAATGTTATTTTTTCTCCTTTTCCCTTTGCTTTGTTCTTGTATCGAGATAGAGACTCCTTCAGAAAACATTGATAATTTATTTAATAATTACTTCCGGGAGATAATTTCGAGAAATCCGGAAACCGCATCCCAGCTCGGTTTAATTCCTCAGATGGGTTATGAATACGATAAAAGTAAATTAACAGACAATTCCTTTAAAGCTATTGAAGAAGAATTTGAAATTGTGAAAAAGTATCGGGAAAAATTATCAAAATATGATTTCACGAAACTATCTTCTTCTCAAAAAATAATAAGTGAAATCTTCAAAGCTTATTTGGATAATATAATCGATTCAGAAAAATTCAGATTTCACGCATACGAAATTAATCATATATTTGGCATTCATTATTCTTTATCAAATTTGATGACAAAATATCATACTATCCAAAATAAAAAAGATGTAGAAGATTTTATTTCACGATTAAATCAATTTCCACAAAGATTCAATGATTCTATTGAGATTCTAAAGAAAAAAGAAAAAGATAGAATGTTTCCTCCCCAACAAATCATAAAAAAATATAAAGACATTCTTGAAGATTTTGTAAGTTCAGATGTTATAGATAATCCATTTTATAAATATTTTTCTGAACAAATTTATCATTTACCTGAATTAAATAAAAAAGAGAAAGAAAAGTTTTTAACCGAAGCTGAGAAAGCAATAACAGAAAAGGTTTATCCATCCTATAATGATTTTATCGATTATTTGGAAAATATAAGCGAATTTGTAAATGAGGATACTGGAGTTTGGAAATTGCCTGATGGAGATGAATATTACAAACATTGTCTAAGAAAACATACAACAACAGATTTGACTCCACAAGAAATTCATCGACTTGGGTTGAAAGAAGTAAAACGAATCCAGGCTGAAATGCTGGTTATTTTTGATTCTCTGGGTTTTAAGGATGGAAAGACTTTTGGAGAAATCGAGGGTAAATACTGGAATTCTTTAGAGGGAGATTTCTTTCATTATTCTCGTACAGAAGAAGGTAAAGAACAGGCTTTGCAAGATTATTTGAAAATTCTAGGGGAAACCGAAAAGAAACTTCCTGAACTTTTCTCTTTAATCCCGAAAACTCCGGTCACTGTAGAGCGAATTCCTGAAAGCGAGGAAAGTTATAAAGGTCAATACTATGAAATGGCATCAATGGATGGCAGCAGACCTGCTGCATTCTATACAAACCTTTCTTGGCTTCCTTTTAAACCCGGAATGCAAACTCTCTTGTTTCATGAAACCGTTCCCGGTCATCACTTGCAAATCGCAATTGCCCAAGAAAAAGAAGATAATTACATTTTCAAGAATCTAACTTTTTTTACAGGCTATATTGAAGGGTGGGCATTATATGCAGAAAAACTTGCTTATGAAAATGGCTGGTTTGAAGATGTTTATTCAAGACTCGGTTACCTTAATTCAGAACTTTTCAGAGCAGCACGTTTAGTTGTGGATACTGGAATACATCATAAAAAATGGTCGCGGGGAAAAGCATTCAATTATATGAAAGATAATATTGGCTGGGGCTCTTATGGAGAGATTGATCGTTATACTGTTTGGCCCGGACAGGCTTGCGCCTATAAAACAGGTGAATTAAAAATATTAGAATTGAGAGAGAAAGCAAAGAAAGAACAGGGAAATGATTTTGACATTAAAGAATTTCATAAGATAATTCTGGAAAATGGTGCAGTTCCATTAGAACTTTTAGAAGAAATAGTGGATGATTATTTTGATTAACCATACGTAAGTTATGTTACTTCAAAAAAAAATCTTAACCTCCATGAGGGATATCGACAAATGCAACTTATTTTATCTCCAATACAAAAAAACATCCAGTGTTCGTTAGCGAACAGGTATTGTTCCAATATCGTGCATTTAGCTATATCTTAGAATACTTCTAATTAGTTGTGATAAATGAAGATAACTTGAATGGCACAGAAATTGCATTTATTAAATATAAAGAAAATTAATTTGGAGGAAATAATGCTAAAAACAAAAGATTTAATGAAAATTTACAGGACTGAGGAAGTGGAAACCACAGCCCTAAACGGAATTAATGTGGAAATAGCTGAAGGAGAATTTGTTGCTATAATGGGACCTTCAGGATGCGGGAAATCTACACTTTTAAATATTGCTGGCTTGTTGGATAATCCTACCAGTGGCGAATTTTATTTCTTTGGAGATGAAATATCACAACTAAAGGAGAGACAGCGAACAAACCTGAGGAAAGGGAATATTGGTTTCATCTTTCAAAGTTTCAATTTGATCGATGAGCTTACTGTTTATGAAAATGTGGAATTACCGCTTCTTTATCTCAAAATGTCTTCTGCTGAACGCAAAAGAAGAGTTAGCGAAGTGCTGGACAGAATGAGAATAGCCCATAGAAGAAATCATTTTCCTCAGCAGTTATCCGGCGGTCAGCAGCAGCGTGTAGCTGTAGCCCGGTCAGTAGTTACAACACCCAAACTTATCCTTGCAGACGAGCCTACCGGAAATCTGGATTCCGCTCATGGTGAAGAAGTGATGGATCTTCTTACACAACTCAATGAAGAAGGCACCACGATTGTTATGGTTACTCACTCTCCTTCTCATGCAGAATATGCTCACAGAATCATTCAACTTTTTGACGGACATATTGTTACTGAAAACATCAGGAAATTATTATAATTTTCAAACGAAAAAGCTAATAAATATTTTTTGATAATTGAGTGCTGTTAAAATAATCAACTTTTAACAGCACTTACTACCTAAATAAATTTTATTGAATCATAGCAACTAGTAGAGGGAGCTAATGCTACAAAAATTCGTAATTATTGCACTCAGGAATATCAGAAGACAAAAATTTTATTCGATTTTGAATATTCTGGGATTAGCAATTGGCGTCACTTGCTGTATGCTTATTGTTCTGTATATTCAAACAGAACTAAGTTATGATAACTTTTATGATAATGCAGACAGAATATTTCGATTGAATAACGAGAATGATATGGGTGGTAAAATTGATAAATATTGCAATGCTCCGCGTCCAATCTCTCCCACAATGAAAGAGATCTATCCGGAAATTCTGGAGAGTACCAGAGTTTGTGGTGTTAATGGCCTATACACCCATAGAGCAAATCTATATTTTGAAGAGAAGGCAGTATTAACAGATCAGATATTTGCAGTTGACTCAACCTTCTTCGATGTTTTCAATAACGAATTTATTGAAGGATGTGCTGAAGAAGCTTTCTCTCAACAAAATGCTATAATTATTTCCGAAAGTCTGGCTAAGAGGATATTTGGAGATGAGGATCCATATCAAAAAACTATCTCAATTGAAAATGCTTTTGACCTGGTTGTAACGGCAGTGTTCAAAGATCTTCCGGGGCGTACACACTTCCCATACGAAGCACTGATCCCCTGGATAGGAGCATACCGACCGGGAGAAGAAAATGTGTGGTATGGCTGGCAGGTTTATCATTATTTCTTATTAGAAGATGACGCAGACCCTGCTGATATGGAAGCTAAATTTCCGGAATTCTATGAAACATACATGAAGGAAACTTACGACAGAATAAACGGTCATTCAACACTTTCCCTGCAACCCTTGAAATCAATCAGGTTGCATTCCAAACTTGTGTGGGAGATGTATCCAAACGGAGATATTGCTAATCTTTACATATTTAGCATAATTGCTGTTTTCTTGCTTCTGATAGCTTGTATTAACTACATTAATCTGGCTACTGCCAGATCGGTGCGAAGAAGCAGAGAGGTTGGACTGCGAAAAGTTTTTGGCTCCCAGCGAGGACCACTGATCAATCAATTTCTGGTAGAATCTGTTTTAATGTCTTTAACGGGTGCATTCCTGGCGCTGGTGGCTGCTGAACTGCTTCTTCCGGCTTTTAATTCCATAACTTCACTGGATGTGAAATTTAATCTGATACAGAATCTAGAATACTTATTTGGAACTTTTTTGCTAGGACTTTTTATTGGTATTGTAGCCGGCATTTATCCTGCTTTTTTCCTTTCCCGTTTTAATCCTGTTCATACATTAAAATCTGATTCGATCAAAGGGGTGAAAGGAGCATTATTCAGAAAAGTTCTCATCATTGTTCAATTTAGCATTTCTATAGCTATGATCATAGGGACACTGTTAGTTATTAAACAGTTGCTGTATGCGAAAAATAAGGATCTGGGTTTTAATAAAGAATATGTGATGGCAGTTACAATCCGTGACCAGGATGTGGAAAACCGGATTCAGACAATAAAGCAGGAACTTACATCTTATCCCAATATTATTTCAGCAGCAATATCATTCAATATGCCGGGTACAACTTTTAATCGTTCTCCTGCTACGGTCGAGAACAATGAAGGTGCTTTTGAACAGGCAAGTTGTCAGTTTATGCAAATAGATTATGAGTACATCGAAACCATGGAAATGGAAATTGTGGAAGGCAGGAATTTTAGTCGCGATCATGAGAATAGTTGGATACAATCTGTGCTTGTAAACCAGGCAGCTGTAAAGAAATTTGGTTGGGACGAGCCTATAGGGAAAAGAGTGTTCAACTTTGAAGACAGCTTGGGAACCAGATATTACTTAGATGTTGTGGGTGTGGTGAAGGATTTCCATCCAAACTCCGTAAGACAGGAATTGCATCCAATTCTGATCTATTTGATAACAGACGATATGCAGTATCGTTACCGCGAAAACCTGCGATTGTTCATTCGTATCAAGAAAGAGAATCTCTCGCAAACAGTAGGTTTAATTCGTGATAAATGGAACGAATATGATCCGGACGATCCGATGCGTTATGTTTTTGTTGATGAACAACTGGATAGTCTTTACAGAGCAGAAGAAAAACTAATAACTTTATTCGGTTATTTTACATTTATCACAATATTTATTGCTTGCCTGGGGCTTTTTGGTCTGGCTTCATTCACAGCAGAACAAAGAACGAAGGAAATAGGAATTAGAAAAGTTCTCGGTTCTTCGATTTTACAGATAACATGTCTTCTTTCTAAAGATTATGCCAAGCTGATCCTGCTGTCATGCATAATAGCTTGTCCTGTAGCCTATTGGGCAATGAGCAAATGGTTGCAGAATTTTGCCTATCGCACCGGTATCAGCTATTGGATTTTCCTGGTTTCCGGTGGTACTGCACTGCTTATAGCCCTCATTACAGTTAGCGTTCAAACTATTAAGGCTGCTAATACAAATCCTGTGGAAGCCTTAAAATATGAATAAAATAAACGTCAGCGTTTTATAAAAGAGGAGAAAACAATGTTTAAAAATTATTTAAAAATCGCTTTCAGGGGTTTTATCAGGCACAAAAGCATGACCCTGATAAACACCTTTGGATTAGCAATTGGCATGGCAGTTTGCATTTTGCTGCTTCTGTGGGTTCAGGATGAAATGAGTTATGATAACTTCCACCGGAATGGTGATAATCTATATAGAGTAATACAGGTGGGAGTGTGGAACGATGGAGAAACTTATGGTAGTTCAACCATTCCCTATTCTCTTGCACCTGTGATGCAGGAAGATTATCCGGAAATCGCAGATCATGTTCGGTTGAGAACACTTGGTGGAAGAATGATGCAGGTTGAAGATAAAACTTATTTCGAAGATATTCTATTAACAGAGCCCTCTCTTTTCAAGATGTTTTCTTTTGAAATGCTAATAGGAGATCCGCAAGTTGCGTTAGAAGAGATCCATTCTATAATCCTTACGGAAGATACAGCCCATAAATATTTTGGTGATGAAGATCCAATGGGAAGGATTATCCGCTTTAATGATAACATAGATTTCACCGTGACGGGAATAGCTGCCAATCCTCCACAAAACTCATCGATCATTTTCAATATGATCATTCCTTTCGAGATATTGGGTGAAGAAAGAATAACTGGCTGGAGCTGGGAAAGTTCCGGTTATGTGCAATTACAGGAAGAAACAGACCTCGCTTCATTTTCAGAGAAGATCGTCGATACAATCGTGAGACACCGTCCCGATAATGAAAATACAGTTCTTCTGCAACCTTTAGATAAAGTTCATCTTTATAATCCCCTTGGACATGCCGAAAGCTTGATCTTTGTCCTGATTTTTGCAGCTATTGGAATAATAGTTCTGCTGATCGCCTGCATCAATTTCATGAATCTTACTACAGCACGTTCTGCAAAACGAGCCAGAGAAGTTGGTATTCGCAAAGTGGTGGGAGCTGATAAAAAGCAATTGATCGGACAATTTTTGAGCGAGTCGATCCTGTTAGCTTTCATTTCTTTGATAATTGCTTTCGTATTGGTAGAATTGTTTTTACCCGCCTTCAACCAGCTTGCAGGTAAAGAACTTTCGGTAGAACCTTCCAATATAACCTTCCTTCTTAGCCTGATCGGGATCACTCTTTTTGTAGGGATTGTATCCGGCAGCTATCCGGCTCTGTATCTTTCCAGGTTCAAACCGAATAAAGTATTAAAAAGTGGTAATGCACCCAAAACAAAGAATAAATTCCGAACAGTTCTGGTAGTTTTCCAGTTCACGATTTCCATTGCTCTAATTATTTGTACAGCTACTGTTTACAATCAACTTAATTACGTGCAAAATAAAGATCTGGGTTATACTAAGGATTATATTGTAACTGTTCCCACGAATGCAGAGTTGAGAGAGTCATTCACTGCTTTCAAAGAAGAACTGGGGAACAACACTAATATTCTGGGAGTTACAAATGCTTCTACCTCACCCGCTTTTGTAGGCAATGTCAATCCGGCAATCTGGGAGGGGAAAGTAGATGATGAAACGATTCTTTTCAATTTCTACCTGGCTGAATATGAATTCCTGGATGTCTTTGAATTAGAATTAGTGGCTGGAGAAAATTTTAGAAAAGAGTATATGGGGGGTGATGAGATCCCATATATAGTTAATGAAACTGCAGTTAAACTTATGCAATTGAAAGATCCGATCGGTAAACGTTTTGCTATGTATAATGAAGACAATCAGGGGATTATTATCGGAGTTGTGAAAGATTATCATTTTCAAACACTCACAAATGAAATCGGACCTATAATGATCACTACTCTGGATTGGTGGCGAGGTGAAGCGTTTATTAAAATAAATCCCAATAATGTTACAGAAACTCTTGGATTTATCGAAGAAACGTTTAATAAATTTGCCCCCAGCTTTCAATTTCAATATTCTTTCCTCGATGAGGATATTGATGAACTTTATCATGGATTCTACGAAATGGGTTCTATTATTAAGTATTTTGCCATTTTGGCGATCTTCATTTCCTGCCTTGGTTTATTCGGTTTGGCTTCTTTTATGACCGAACAACGAACCAAAGAAATTGGAATCCGCAAAGTTTTGGGTTCCTCGATTTCTGCTATTGTTATGCTGCTTTCCAGGGGTTTTGCCAAATGGGTTCTTTTAGGAAATTTCATTGCCTGGCCTATTGCTTATTACGCCATGAATAGATTCCTGCAGATGTTCGCCTACAGAGCAGAATTGAATATCTGGTTGTTTATAATTTCAGGATTGCTGGCACTAATAATTGCATTGGTTACAGTCGGTTATCGAACCATAAAAGCAGCAAATTCAAATCCTGTTGAAGCATTGAAGTATGAGTAACACAAAGCTCCTGCTTTGCGAATGAGAAATGTGAAATTAGGAATAAAAAATTGAAAAGGATAGAAAATGTTTAAAAATTATTTCAAAATTGCTTATCGGAACATCATCAAACAAAAAGCCTATTCCTTTATAAATATTTTTGGACTGGCTTTGGGACTGGCAGCCTGCATACTGGTGGGTCTTTATATCTGGCAAGATTTCAACTATGACAATTATCATCTTAATGGTGAAAATATCTATCGTGTCAGTATGAAAACAATTGCTCCCACCTATGCCTATCATATGGCAGAAACACCTGCTCTTGTAGCACCCAACCTGGAACAGAATTTTCCTGAGATCGATAAGATATCCAGGATTTATTTTTCCAGTGACGATCTGATCACATACGAAAGTAAGAAGTTCTATGAAGATGAAATAATCTTTGCTGATGAAGATTTCTTTGAAATGTTCTCTTATGAAGTCCTACAGGGAAATCCAAATAAATTACTAAATAATAAAAACTCTGTCGTGATAACCAGAAAAATGGCAGATAAGTATTTTGGCACCGAAAGTCCCATTGGCAAAACCTTCAACTTTAATAATAAAGTCGACCTGGAAATTACTGGAGTTATAGAAAATGTTCCGGTTAATTCACACTTCACCTTTGATATGGTGGCAACCTATGCGACATTGGTTGAGTTGCCGGTAGGGAATCGTCTGGAGCAATGGGGTGCGACTTTCGGTTCTTACACTTATGTAATGCTGCACCCTGGAACAAATATTGATCGGTTTATAAATAAGGTCAATCCTTTCCTGACAGAGAAAATGGAGAAGTCGGACAATGTTTATAAATCTGTTGTTTTGCAGCCGATAGAATCAATTCATATGTTTTCCGATCTTGACGATGAAATAAATCCCAACAGCTCAATAACATACATTATCATTTTAGGTTCTATCTCTCTTTTTATTCTCATT
>JABMPU010000043.1 GCA_013203665.1 Armatimonadota bacterium | reverse complement strand
TTTAATTCAGAAGCATGTATGCTTTACCCAAAGGAATTTGTGTTTGATCTGAATACTCATGAATTCAGCTTCAAAGACCTGTATATTGAAGGAGCAAATCCCGATGACAATATTCCCATGTGTCCCTGGGATTTGAATGAAGATGGTATTGTAGATTCTTTTAGTGTAACTGGTGATCCGTTATGGGTAAAAAATTGGCCTATTTATTATCCTGAAATAAGTGATGCTTACCATGATAATTACTTCAAAACTGCTCAAAACGAAAACTGGATGGTCTCTGTTTGGTCGGATGGGACTAAAGCAAAAAGATTCTTTCATGGGAATAATGCTTTTGCTGCCTGGGAAGCCACTCCGGAAATTGCTATCATCATCTCTGCGATAATGGACAGACTTGGTCTCAACCAATATTATTGAATGCAAATGAAACTCCCGAACTTGCAGACCAGATCCCTTGTTTTATCTATCCGGGTAATGTAATTGAAATTCTCAGTAATGTTCCGGGTGATTATCATGGAGAAGTTCATTTATTCTATCTGGTTGACAATGATTTTGGTTCATTCATTCAGGGATACGGTTTGGAGAATGGTGGTAATTTAATGTACACTGCTCTGGATATTGAATTCCCTAATGCCTGGATCCCAGGTTCGTCAACCGAAAACGAGGAAATCCCTCAAATGCCAATGACGCTGTATAATTACTCCAATCCTTTCAATCCATCTACTACAATATTTTACAACATAATAGAAGCTTGTAATGTTTCCATCGAAGTGTTCAACATCAAAGGACAAAAAGTGAAACAGCTTATCAGCGATCAGTTTTCATCAGGGGAACATTCGGTAGTTTGGGATGGGAGAGATGAAAATAATCAATCGGTTGGAAGTGGGATTTATTTCTACAAGTTGAAAGCAAGTGATTACAGAAAGTTAGGAAAATGATTTTAATGAAATAAAAGAAGGAGACAGGAAGCAGAAAACGAAAATAATTACTTTTCAATATTAATTTGTGGCAGTGAATTTATCGCTGCTTCTGCATCAACATTCGCCTTATCAACATAATGTAATGTGGTTTCAATTTTACGATGCCCCATAAGTTTTTTTACTACAAATAGGCTAACGTCATTTTCCACAAGTAAACATCCGAAAGTATGCCTAGAACAATGAAAGGTTATATGCTTATTTATATCTGCTTTAGCTAACCACTGTTTTAATTCTTGAGATGTCTTACCCCCTGATGGAATATGAAATACTTGATCATCTTTAGATTTATTTCTTTGCATTATCAATATTTTTTCTGCGATACTATACAATGGAATTTCAACTTCGTTTAAAGTTTTTTTTTGCATAACCTTGATTTTTCCATTATCAATATCAGAGAACTTCAAATTTATAATATCAGAAAATCGCAGTCCAGTAAAACAACTAAATAAGAAGCCATTTTTCAGATCATGATAACTGCAAGGAGTATACCATAATTTCTGAATCTCCGTTTCAATCAGACGTTCTATAGATTTCCGCTGAAAACGTATTGATATTTCCTTTGCAGGATTTTTATCAATTAGGTCTCTTTTTACAGCATAATTCAGGCAACCCTTAAAACAGGTAAAATAATGTTTTGCTGTATGATCACTTATTTTTAAATCTAATAAATAATCTTTGAAATCTTCACATAAGGCGAATTTAATATTTCTAATTTCCAAATTTTCATCAGCAAAAAAATCAATAAATTTATTGTATGCTAATCGATAGTTTTTGTCACTCTTTTTGTCTGCAGTAGTTTTAAAAAAATTTATAAAATTCTTTTCATCAGTTCTAGTGAAACTAAAATTATCCGGGTCTTTCTTGCATTCCTTATTAAATTGTAGTTGTGTCTCCAATGCAACATCTATTGCATCTTCATCACTCTTTTTATTTTTTTGGTCACCGAATATACTAATGCCAAGAGATTTTGTTTGTCTTTTTTTTTTATGTGTAAAATCCAAATATAAAAGATAAGGTGAAGAAACATTTGTTCTTCGAAATCTTAATTTAACCGTGAAGTTTTCATTTGAGACTTTTAACGCTTGCAACTTTTTGGGTAATGTGTTTTCCATTAAACCTCCTCTAATATTATAACCCGATGCAACAGATATGCAACATTTTTTGCATTATTCAATCAAAATTAATCGAAATAGATAATAATTAATCGAAATTCAAGAATGGAGCACAATGGCGTCTAAATGCTCATTAACAAAAGAAAAAGCCTTCCGGAGAAGGCTTTATGATGGCTCCTGAAGAGGGATTTGAACCCCCGACCTAGTGGTTAACAGCCACCCGCTCTACCGCTTAGCTATTCAGGATTAATTCTAATAACGAACGACTTTTTAAATCCACCCTTTTTTGTGTCAATATTATTTCTTTAAAAAAACTGACATCATTTATTTATTTTTTTTATCTTAAACTTACCTTTTTAGTCTTAATTGATAAATCTGATTTATAA
>JABMPU010000042.1 GCA_013203665.1 Armatimonadota bacterium | reverse complement strand
CTACCAAATAATGAAAAGAAAACTCGCAAATCTGACTTAGGTGGACAGCTCAAAGCGTCGGTTCCAAGCGATGGTTAGACCTTTATTTTACTACTAAGCATTTCTTCACACGACTAAATTCACCTGCATAAATTCTATAGATATATATTCCTGAAACTACATTATGTGCATCCCAATTAACCGAATAATAGCCTGCATTTTTATTTTCATTCACAAGTGTTTCAATTAATCTTCCGGTTATATCAAAGATAGAAAGTTTTACAAATGATGATTTTGGTAACTGATATGATATAGTTGTAGTAGGATTAAATGGATTGGGATAATTGTTACTAAGTACATATTTTAATGGTAATTGATTAATGTCATTATACAAGCAGGTCTGTGGCGTTGATTGATTTCCAGTCCTCAAGCGATTTCCCTGAAAAGTTGGCCATATTGGTGAGTTGTTTATTTTAGATAAATATTTTGATAATGACTCATTTGCTTCAACCGCTATAATACGACCATCCATTGTACCAAAATAAATTATTCCAGAATGATAATTTATTGGCGATCTAATTTCAGAACCCACATAGAAAGTAGATAGTATTGTTCCTGTAAGAATATCAATAGTATACAAATTACCATCATCAGAACCAATATAAAGAATGTTTGATGTAGCACCCTGGACAATATAACCTGTACTTTTAACTGGACCATTAGTATTCATTTTCCATATTTGATTGCCTGTTTCACCATTTACTGCAAATACTGCATTACTATCACATCCAAAGAAAATAGTATTATCTTGTCCAATAATAGGCGATGATTCGATTGGGCTCCCTGTGTTAAATTCCCATGTAATAGAAGCATCATTACCGTTGTTATGGATTTTGATTAATTTTCCATCCAAAGTAGTAATATAAATATTATCAGAATAATCTATTGCGGGTGATGCAGTAACATTTGATCCTGTTTCAATTCTCCATTTATACTGGACATTGTTTGGATCAAGTGTATTTAAATCAAAAGCATATATTCTTCCATTGTAGTTTACTATATATAAAATGTTATTGTTGTTTATTGCTGATGAAGAAAATACCGCAGCACCCACATTATAACTCCACAATATTTGCCCTTCCGGAGATACTGCTTGAAATATTCCATTTTGAGTGCCTATATATGCATTTTGTTCCATGTCAACCGCTACTGATGCTGTAGCCTCTGAACCTAACGAAAGAGGCCATCCAGGATTAGTGACACCGTTAGAATTAAATGAATATAAATTTTTATCTGTTGAAGCAATATACACCGTATGGTTCGATGTTACCGTTGTTGCAGATTTAACATTCCCGTTTACTTGTAAAGTATATTCAGTAGCACCATTATTATCAAAACGATAGATTTTATCATCAGATGCAGTGGCATACAAAATATTTTCAATAACAATTGTAACACCACCTTCAACTGATCCCTCAGTTAAAATAGTAAATTGTTCATCTCCTATACGTTCAGACAATGAATTTTCATAAGCTCCCAAATCTGGATTACTACCATTTGGATTTGGTCTTGGATTACCTTCGTAATCACAATTTGGTGCACCGGTTAATGTTCCTGCACCTATGCAAAAACTTTGGGAATTAATACTATAATCAAGATTATCCATATCATTAAAATAGGGGTAAAGGTCAAAATTATTTGATCCGGCAATATCATTTAAGTTATTTATATATTGTATGTCACAATAATTAATATTAAAACTACCTGATACTGAAACTAATTGTGTGGAGGGATTAATTTCACTGTTATTTGACCATACTATTGAATTCTTTATTTTAATATTACTTCCACTACTCCATAATCCGCCTGCTGCTATATTTGATTCATTATCTACAATCGTGCAGTTTATAATTTCTGCATTAGAATTACCATAGAAACCTAACCCGCCACCATTATTTTCAGTTTTATTTTTTGCGATAATGCAATTGATAATTTGTGGGGAAAATCGTTTCCAACATTGAATCCCGCCGCCATACCAATAATTTGAGTTATTATAGATAAGACAATTCTTAATAATAGGATAGTAATCATTATCATAATTACCAATACAACCAATTCCACCACCGTCGTACCCATCATTATTTTTAATTATACAGTTTGAAATAGTAGGAGAGGATTCCATAATTGTTATTCCACCAGCCCAACTAGAAGATTTGCCATTTTGTATTGTAAATCCATTCAAAATGGTGTTTGTTTCCAAATTATCCCCAATATAAACAACTGAATTTATATTACCTCCATCGATAATTGTATTTTGGATATTGTCTCTATTACCATCAAATAAATGTAACGAACTAATTACTATATTTTTGGATTCGAAATTAATATTTTCTTCATAGATACCAGGATAGACAATAGCAGTATCGCCACTTTGGGATTGGTTTATTCCATACTGAATTGTTTTGAAAGGTGAGGATTGCGAACCATCTCCAATACTATTTGATCCTGTTGGTGAAATATAGATTGATTTAGGTGTGTGTTCCATTGTGATCACACTTTCTGCCCAATGAGACCAGTCATATACAGTATCGCCATTTGGATCAGTAATAAGACGTAATAGGACTACTTCATCATTCCAATCAGATAGATTATAGTTGAAGTATCTCCATTTTTCAGTATCATCTACAGTTGAATCCAAAATGGTTGTATAATTCAGTCCTTCTTTTATTTGTATAATAAATCTCACATTCCCAGTTAATGCCCCATCTGCCAAACCATAATATGTAGAAATATTAATTGGGTTACTAACTGTATATTCTGCAACAGTGGGGTAAATATTTCCCGTATAATCAGGATTAGAATAAATACCCTTTTTTGCTACTCCCCCAACTGAATTTATAGATTTTATGAAGCAACCCATTTCGCTAGGTGCTATCCAACCATTCTCTGATTGGTTATAATTAGCATTTATATCCGTCCAGTTATTTCCTGTTGCCGAGTATACTGTTGCCTGGAATATAATATCCCGTAAATCATAGGATATTTCTTCTCCTTGAACAAGAAAGATAATTGTTACGACCACGATGAATACTTTAATCATTGTTTTCATAGTAAACCTCTTTTCGTTTATTATTTATATTGGTCTAACGGACAAGCCTGAGATACGAGGTGATTTGAAGCGATAGTCTTTCAACTTTCAAATTCCTTTTGTAAGTCAAAAATCTCAAAATCATCGAACAGCTCACCGAGTTATCTTCAGGCAATTGTTAGCACTTTATTTCTTATTTATTTTCAAAGATTGTTTGACCAAGGATAAAATATATTCAATATTTTCATCGTCTGAAATCTGAATCTCATAATCGCCATTACCAAACTACGCAATACATCCAATGAAGCTATCCGGGTTTAGTCATTTTCTCTCTCAGGTGAGAGTATCTGCAACCCTGCCCCAGGG
>JABMPU010000008.1 GCA_013203665.1 Armatimonadota bacterium | reverse complement strand
GGACACGCCTACGCCAGCTTCGGCGATGCAGGCAGCAGGATGAGTTTGAGTTTGACAGGAAGATTAAATTATTATCCTGATTTCTCGTAAAAATTGTCTATTACAATCCATATCTGTTTTCCCTTCAACAAGTCAGATGGCTGATAATGAAGTGGGAAATGTTACTAATTTATTCGTAATTTGTTTATTGTTATTTGAAGATTATTTGTAATTTGTTGATTGTGTTTTGCTATTTATTTGTAAGCGGGTTTTAATCAACAGACTCAGTAATTATTTCATATTTTTCGATTTTCATACGCAGGGTTTTACGATCTATCTTAAGCAAATTCGCTGCTTTACTTTTATTCCAATTACAATCTCTTAGAATTTTTAATATATGATCTCTTTCAGCAGAAGCTAAAGTAGTTGATTGGTTTTTTGAACTAACATAAGAGAAATGGAAAATATCTGTTGGCTCTATAATATCACCTTTGGCAAGCACTACCGCACGCTCGATCGTATTTTGCAATTCCCTCACATTTCCGGGCCAATCATAATTTACAAGAGTTTGCATAGCATGGAAGGAAATTGATTTAATTCGCTTCCCTCTTTTTTTGTTGTATTTATTCAGAAAGTAATTCACAAGGGAAGGGATATCGTCTTTTCGAACCCGCAGGGGCGGTAAATTAATAGGAATCACAGCCAGCCTGTAAAACAGGTCTTCACGGAAGGTTTCTTCTTTAATGCCTTTGATAAGATCTATATTCGTTGCTGAAATAATGCGGACATCAATTTTGATTGTTTGATTGCTACCGACTTTTGTAACTTCACCTTCCTGAATTGCTCGCAAGAGTTTTCCCTGGATATTTGTACCTATATTTCCAATCTCATCAAAAAACAAAGTTCCTGTATTTGCTAATTCAAATTTCCCGTGTTTGGATGCAATAGCTCCTGTAAAAGAACCCTTAACATGACCAAAAAGCTCACTTTCAAAAAGGGTTTCCACCAGGCTCCCACAATCCACTGTTATAAAAGGTTTATTTTTGCGCGGACTATTGCGGTGAATCGCCCTGGCAACCAGTTCTTTTCCAGTTCCACTCTCACCTGAAATCAAAACAGTACTACCGGTTGGCCCCACTTTTCTTATTAACTCTTTAATCTTTATCATGGGTTTGCTTTCACCGATAAAATCATCCATCCCAATATATGAATCTAACTGTTCTCGCAGATAGATATTTTCCAAGAGAAGCTTCCTTTTTTCAACAGCACGTTTCACGATAACTCTTAGCGCTTCGGGAGTAAAAGGTTTTGGCAGAAAATCATTCGCTCCTATTTTCATAGCCTGAACTGCAGATTCAACCGAAGCATAACCTGTGATAACAATCACAAAAGAATCAGGATTACTGGTTTTTATCTTTTTAAGAACTTCCATACCGTCAATTCCGGGCATTCTCAAATCCAGAATTATTATATCAAAAACTTTATTCTTCAGTAATTCCAGACCCTGATAGCCATCTTCAGCAAGTGCTACTTTATATTGGCTTTTTCTAAGAATCTGATGGCAGCCATCACGCATGTGCTTATCGTCATCAATTACCAAAATATCGATATTCTTATCCATTTTGCTCCTCAATCGGTAAACTAATAATAAAAGTAGAACCTTGTCCCGCTTCACTTACAACGTTGATATTTCCTTTGTGTTTTTTGATTATCCCGTAGCTTATTGATAGTCCCAAACCTGTGCTGTCGGATTTGTGAATTGCCGAGAAAAAGGGATCGAAAATTTTCTTCATATTCTTTTTTTTGATGCCGTAGCCTGTATCTGTAAAATTCACATTAATAAATTTTTCATCAGCAGAATAGCCGGTTTCAATGGTTAGTTCTCCCAGACCTTCCATTGATTCCACTGCATTGAGCAGGATATTAACAAATACCTGCTGAATCTTAGCTTTATCAAACATGATGTTCGGTAATGTGTCAGCATATTTCTTAGTAATCTTAACATTCTGAAATAAAGATTGATTTTTTACCAGCGAAAGCACATCCTCGATAACATGATGAATATCATCCTGCTTCATCTCCGGTTCTGTCTGACGGGAGAAATCGAGCAGTCCTCTCACGATTTTCTTGCATCTTGTTGTTTGCTCCACAATTTTTTGCAGATTCTCTTTTTCAGGAGAGTCTGCGGGCAAATCCTCTAAAATAAGACTGCTATAAATCAGGATGCTGCCAAGCGGATTATTGATTTCATGCGCCACGCCTGCAGCCAATTGACCTACTATTGCCAATCTTTCGGATTTCATAATTTTCTGTTTTGTATATTCCATCAATTTCTGGTCTCTTTCTTTGATGGAATCTGCCATAAAATTAAATGTGCTGCCCAATTCAGCAAACTCATCTTTAGATTTACATTCGACTCGATGACTTAAATCTCCTGATGCCAAATAATGCGATGCAGAAACAAGACACTTAATCGGTCTGACTATGCTGTTTCCCAGAAAATAGGAAATTGCAAAAGAGACAATAATGCCGGCAAAAGTAATCAACAGAAAAGTCCACAAAGTATCTCGTTGCATATCTGTAAATTCTTCTTCCAGAATTCCTACGTACAAAATCCCAATAAGCTCATCATTAATATTTTTTATTGGTTCATAAGCAGTAATGTACCAATTATTTACAACGAAAGCTCTGTGAATCCAGGGATTTCCTTTGATCAGCACTTGATCGTAAACTTCTTCGGAAACTCGCGTTCCAATTGCTCTTTCTCCATCGATTGTTTTAACGTTGGTCGAGATGCGAAGATCATCCTGAAAAATGGTTGCTGTGCCAATATCCTTTCCTTTATAAGTTTCTCTTCGATAAACAATATCTTTGATCTTATCAACGATTTCAAAATTCCTGTTCAGAAGGATACCTCCATATAGAACTCCAATTAATTTACCTTCATAATCAAAAACAGGAGCTGCTGCCTTTATAACCATTCCGGAAGTTTCTTCCTGCTCCAATCTTTTTCTTGCTTTAGGTGTTATAATAAATTCAATTCGAGCTTGCTTCGGAAGTTTCTCATTTTCCAACAATAATTTCTTTTCAGGAAATATCTGGGTCGCTGCCACTATTTTTTCTTGGTTTATTACTTTTTCCAAAATTTCATCGTGTGCCAGAGTATCTCCAAATAATTCCGGATTATTTGCCCGCAGAATAACTGTTCCATCTTTATCTGTGAGGGTGAGAAAATCCAAAGATTCTATGTTACTGATTTTCTTAAGTTCCTTTTCCAAAGATTTGATATCATGTTTTAAAATAGCGTTTTTAATAAAAAATCTCAAAGCTGTTAAGCGAATGGAAGTTTCTACTTCTCTGGTTTTTTCCTTATAAATTTCCCTTGCCGTATTAAGGTCGAATCTCACCTTTTTCTGTGCTTGTTTCACTATTCTGTCACCAATCAGATGCACTCCAACAAGCGTAGCTGTCAAACCTGTTAAAATTATTACCAGAAGGAAAAAAATAATCATTTTTAATCTAATTGTAGCTTTCAAAATGTCCTCTCCTTTATAACATTTAAAATAATCTGCAAAATCAAGGAAAATTTCAAAAACCATTGAAATGGTTGAAATTTTCTTTTGGTTATGGCTTTATTTCCCACAACTAAAGTTGTGGGTTAATTCAATATGTATCATGGCATTAGCCCACAGTTTTAACTGTGGGTTAAAAATCACACAAAACATACAATAACCGCTTCAGCGGTTTCCACTTATATTTTTCAGATCCCTTACATTTAAATATGATTTTTCTAATCAGAGATTTCCAATCAAATTTTCATTACAACTGTCAATTAAAAAAAACAATGAACCGTTTTAACGGTTTCTTATTTTAGCGAATATTACTTTTCAAAAAGAATTCATATTATTAATTTCTTCAAAACTAAAAAGCCTGAAAAACGATTTTTATTACACGAATATTGACGAATAAAACATATTTATTGAAATTGACAAAAAAATTTAAGGAGGAAGCAATGAAAAAATTGTTAATCGTAGTTTTTGTTTTGGTTTCAGTTCTGCTCTCAGCAGACAGAATTGAGGAATTCAAAGAATTCCAAAGAGACATCAGCAGGCAGACAGGTCAATTCCAGGGTTCAGCTCTTCACGAGCAAATTAAAGCAAATAGAGAAAGCCGCGAATATGTTGTCGGTGATACAGAAATTTACTGGGCATGGGATTTATCTGTGATGCCCCCGCTCTGGATTCAAACTCCTGCAACCTGCAGAGCTGTGGGAGACCATTGCTACATCTTTGTTGCCGATGATCAGTGGAATCTGCATATGGATCAAACAGACATCGATATTATATTGCCATACCTGGAAGATTACACCATGATATCAACTGAGTGGGGTGCAATTGAAATGGATGAAACTCTTTTCGGTCCAATCCCGGATGAGCTCGATGGTGATCCCAAAATAATTGTCTATTATTCTGAACTCGGTTCGTTTATGGGTACAAGTTTTGATGGATATTTCAGTGCTTATAATCAGGTAACAGAAGCACAAGCTCAACAGATGAATCCTCCCGGACACAGCAATGAGTGCGAGATGATCTATATGACCTGTTTCCCTTTGAATCCAACCGATCCTATCCGTATATCGGTTTTAGCTCATGAACTGGAGCATATGATCCACTGGCTGGGAGATATAAACGAAGATACCTGGGTAGATGAAGGCTGTGCTGAGCTGGCAATGGTTTATTTTGGTTTACCGGACCCAATTGTGAACTTTCCAACTAACCCGGATAATCCGCTTAATGTGTGGAACCAGGAATTTGCGGATTATGTGAAAGTAATGCTTTATTTCACTTATTTGGAAGAACAGTATGACACGGTTGGTGACAGCCTGATAAAAGACATTGTGTCCGAGCCTTTGAACAGTATTTCCGGTATTACAAATCAATTGATAGCAAACAGTATCAGCCAGTCATTCGAAGACATTTTTGTGGATTGGACAATTGCTAATTTCCTGGATGATCCTGAAGTTGAAAACGGACTTTATTATTATGAAAATCTGACCTTACCCAATTTCCATGCTGTTTACACTCACTCCTCATATCCTGCCGGAAATAGCGGAACTATAAACGGCTGGGCAACAGATTACATCCGGCTTTACCCGGGTGACGGAAACCTGGAATTAACTCTGACAACAAATTTCCCTATTGGACTTGGAGTTATGCGGCTGGGCGTGGATGGTGTTACTTCCACTGTTGATAAATTCACAATTAACGGCACCTGGACAGGAGTTCTTCCTGAACTAACCGAAGATTACAGCCAGATGATTTTATCTTTTGCAAATAATGGGTATTCCTCTGTTTCTTATTCTTATTCGATTGTTGAGGTGATTACTTCCGGAGAAAATATTCTGGCTTCGAATGACATTTCAATTTCCTGTTATCCAAATCCGTTTTATATTGGTTCAAACCAGATTTCATTTTCAATAAATTCTTCTCAAATGCTGCCGGAAAAAATCGAAATTTTCAATGTTAAAGGACAAAAGGTGAAAGAACTTCTCATTGTCTCGCCCTCACCGGATCACTCCTTCTCTGTAACCTGGGATGGAAAAGATGAGAATGGCAGAATAATTGGAAATGGAGTTTATTTTTATAAGGCAAAAATTGGAGAAAAGGAATTCAGGAATAAGTTTATTGTTGTGAGATAATTCGATATATTTGAACCCGACTCGGGATTTTTATTTATTAACCTTGAAAAGGTTTAAGAGACTTTTCTTCTTGCTAAACCTTTTCAAGGTTTCTCTCTCTTTCCAAATTTTACTTGGAAGGCATATTCCAACTAAGTTTTGCCTAGCATAAAAAAAACTTCCGAAGTTCCCAGAACTTCGGAAGTTTTATCTTCTCATTCAGGATTTATCAGCCAGTGATTGTGGCTGAGTGAACGAGTTACATCATTTCAGTAAAATCATTTTTCTGATTTACGCAGAAACTTTTTTATATTTTTTAAAGAACTAAATTTGCGAAAGCTACGAAATTAGACAATAAAATAAACAAACTCATTTGATATTCTTTTCGACGAAATATTCTGTCAGGCTTCAAAAGAACGCCTAATGTTACCTGCCTGCCACGATTCATTGTGGAGGCAGATGTTATACCCAATTCTTGAGCAAAAGAAAAAAGTATTCCCCCGCATTGATGCAATGCTGAATCAGTTTAGCCATCTTGGATTTTTTAATGTCCAATCAATAACTTTTACAATTGATTGATCGAAAGATATTGGAGGGACCCAACCTAATTCTTTTAGTTTTGAACCATCTAGAGCATATCTTAAGTCATGACCAGGTCTACTGCTATGAAAATCCACAATTTTGTAATAAATCTTTTTTTTTATTATTGATGCCACCATGATAGCCAGATCAAGATTTGATATCTCTTTCTCACCGACAACATTATATATTTCACGTTGCTTAAAATGGCTGAGTAAAAACAAAATTGCATCTGCAACATTTCTTGCATGAATATAGAACCTTGATCCTGATCTTGTTTTTGTTTTGTCACCATGGATTGATATTTCTTCAGAAGATAAGATTTTTTTTATACACATCGGAATGAATTTTTCTGAATGTTGTCTTTCACCAAAAATATTCATACAATGCACTACAAATCCAGGAAGATCATATGTATTCATATACGATAATGCTAGTTGCTCTGCTCCTGCTTTTGATGCAGCATATGGGTTAGTACAATTGTATCCATCGTTTTCTTTAAAAGCTTTATTTCTTGAAGCTGGACCAAATACTTCATCAGTTGAAAACATACAAAATGACGTTAAATCTTTGCATTGACGAGCAAAATTTAATAAATTACATGTACCAACAACATTTGCATAAACAAATTGCATAGGATCAATAATGCTACGATCTACATGTGTTTCTGCTGCTAAATGAATAATGTAATTAACATCACTAGTTTCTTTAAAAATACCTTCAGAAATTGGATTTACTAAATCATTTGAAAAAAATCGGATTCTTTTATTATCAAATGCTTTTATATCGCGGATTCTATTGTAACCATATGAAGAATAAGATAGTTTATCAATTACATATATGTCCCAATTTGTATTTTTTAATAAATGCTCCACAACATGATGACCTACAAAACCACAGCCTCCAGTAATCATTATTTTCATATTTCCTCCAAGAAATTTTGTTCGATACAAGATTTATCTATTTAATAATAATCAAAATAAAATATTAATGTTAACTTAGATTACTTTCATTCGTTGTATTCTTTAAAGAATTCTTGAAGAAATTCTTCCATAAATTCGTGTCTTTTTTTCGCTATTTCTTTCGCATAATTAGTGTTCATCCTTTGCTTTAAGATTAAAAGTTTTTCATAAAAATGATTTATTGTTGGACTATTACAATTAGCGTACTCAGTAAAAGAATTGTGCATTTTTGGATCTATTTTAGGGTCATATATTGGCCTATGCTTATAACCTCCAAAGGCAAATGTTCTTGCAATCCCTATGGCTCCCATTGCATCTAGTCTATCAGCATCCTGGACAATTTTGCCTTCAAGACTTAAATCAATATCGTCGTTAACATTTGTTCCTTTAAATGCCATTTTTACTAGTATTTCGCATACTTCAACTATAATTTCATTAGACAAACCAAGTTTTGAAAGCCACTTTCGCGCTTCTTTAGGTCCTGCATTCAAATCCTCATTATTAAATTTCCAATCAGCTATGTCATGTAATAAAGCAGCTAATTCTATTATTAATGTATTTCCACCTTCATTTGTCGCAATCTTTTTGGAAAGTATCCATACTCTTCGTGTATGTTCCCAATCATGTCCTGAAAAATCATTCATTAAAGCGTTTTTAACAAATTGTTTAGTTTGTTGGATAATTTTTTCTTTTTCCATTTATCCCTCCTAATTAAAATTTAACAAAGCTTAGCAGTGGGAATTGTTGTTAGAAACAGTTTCCACATTTGACACATAACTTAAGTGGATCATCCTCCCATAATCGACATGCATGTTTTACATGTAAAGAATTAGATGAAACGCATGTAATATTTTTAAAAATCTTTGGTCCTGCAGATTTAATCTGTTCAACGAATGATTTTAGTGCAGTTCCATAGTATGTTTGATATGAAGAATTTGGAAGACAAACTAGTTGATTCGTAACCGATTGATTCTTAATAATATCTTCAAACTCTGGGAATATCAATCCTATTTTTCTCATTTTATTTATTATATGTTTATTCCAATAGAAAACACCGACAACACATGTGTCAATATTATATATTCTAAGGTTTAAATTAAATTCTTTCACCTCTTCTGATGTAATTCCAAATATAAATGGTTTAATAAATAAATTGGTTCTAATTTTTGAACCATAGAGCTTTGACAAAGATTGCAATCTTGCAATTGGTGAATCTGCACATGGTTCTATCTGTTTCCAAAGCTTAAAAGTAGTTATTGATGTTGAGAGTACGATTTGGTTCTTTTGTGATGGAATTTTTAATAATTCTGTTAATAGTGTATCACTCATTGCATATTTTGTGGAGATTTGTATAGGATTGCCGAATTTCACCATTTCCTTAATGTAATCTAATGTATATAAATAAGCACTTTCCGGAAAAGGGTCACCCCAAGAACCGATTGATATTATTGAACCTTTTTTGCCAGGAATAAATTGTTTATGCTTTTTTAACCAATTATAAGTTTCTATGCTATTCATTGGATTTTTATAATACTTACTACTAAACCCATTTTCATAAATATAACAATATATACAGCCTAACGAGCAACCTAAGATCGGACTTAAAAAAAATCTATTTTCTTTATATTGTGGTTCGGTATATATCATTTCAATCCTTTTATTTTTTTATATTGTTCAATAAAATCAATGAATATTTCCTTCAAACCATGAATAAATAATTCCTTAGGTAAGTCTTTTAACTCGAACAAACTAATCCATCTAATCTCTGAATGATTTTTAGAATTAGGCTCTCCATCTTCATAAATACATAAGTATTGAATACCTGGGATTATAGGTTCATTAGGATGATGCATGCAATAGAAAGTATGAATCTCTTCAATAACAGATACATTGATACTTAATTCATTCAAGAAATGTCTTTTTACTCCTAAAATAAATGATTCATTTGATGCTAATTGGCCACCACAACCTTCAAATTTTCCGGGAAATAGTTTTCTATCATCATTTCTCTTTGCTATAAGTGCATATATTTTGTTAGCATATATTTTAATACACAAACCCGAAATATGTACTTCAGGGGACTGTCGTAATTTTTCTCGAGGGATAAATTGATCAGCGATTTCTTTTGTAACCCAAACGTTTACATAAGAAGATATACTCTCGAATTTTCTAATTTGAGCTTGAGAAGAAAAAAAGTTTTCGTTAGGTAAAATGGGAAAATCATCTTTATCAATGACTACGCCAAATGGTCTTGCAATATCGCAGAGTTTTGAACATTTGTTTATATTGGAACCGATATAGTCATCTTTCAATTTCTTTACTACACCTCTTGTTATTCCCCATCCAAGCTTCAAATCAATGGAACAACCGAATTCCATAGAGAATGTTTCACATAATTTTTCGAAAGTATTTTCAATATGATTTATTTTATTTAAAATGCTGGATATACACTGTATTAAATAATTTATAGAAATCTTTTGATTTATTTCAATAACTAACATTGCTCCATCGCCTAATGTTTTCATATAAGTAGGTACGAATTCTTTAGACAATAAACAATAAAGTTCATCAACAAATTCATCTATAAATTGAAAAGTATCAATATCTTCTGCCCATTTAGTAAAACCTCTTATATCAATAAATATCAGTATCGCTGTAATCCTTTCCATAATTAACCTCAAAATAAATAAAATTCCTCATATTTGTTTAGAAAAATCAATGCATTCGAATTTCTGTAAATGATTATTTTAGTAAATCAACTAAATTATCTATCATAATCATTGGGTATAACGATAAGTACGCCATGCACCGCATGGCGTACAGTGTTATGCGATTTTTTTGGTCTTTATAAATCATTTGTGTTTAATCAGAAAGTTTGAGCCTTTTGGTGTAATTTCATATATTTTGTAAGAAATAAGACCAAATCTGTCTTTTATATAACGTGTTTGATTAGCATAGCCATTATGGACAATGAGGTTTAGATAATTATTAATATCTGATTTGTTTAAATTAAATGATTCCTTATCGGTTGGCGACCAGTTATTTGATTCACTCATTGATGTGAGAATTTTAATCATATCTTTTTTAGGTGGTAAATCTTCTTTAGGCATAGATGAAATATGAAAAGATTTAGGTAGAACATATAAAGATGTTTTTTTACTGTTTTTATAAATTTTAAGGAGGAAAAACAATGTCAGAAATACAAATAAAATTAATACAATTAATAGTCGTAGAGTTTGTGGCAATAAGTTCAATATTGTGCTTAATTTATTTACCTGTATTGAAAAAATGGGGATGTAAGTTATTAAATAAGGAATTGCCATCAGACTTAATGAAGCAACAGCAATTATTAGCAACCATACGGTTACTCTTAATAGTTTGTTCTGTATTTGCATTCCTTTTACTGATATGTTATTTTCATTCACTTTTTGTTTCATTAGCACCTCTCAATTAGGATTAATTATGACTAAACAAAAAATATCATTCATTGAGTTCTTTTAAAAATGAGTTGATATTGGTTTCATCTAAGTATTTTTCAATATCTTTTTTTATTGATGACATCAGAGAAGCAATTTTCTTGTTTTCACTTACCATACTATCATATGTGAGAGCTATAAGAAGGAGCTTATAAAGTGCTGTTGCTATTTTTCTTAATTCTTGTTGTTTTTTTTCCAGATGATTCATTCGTTCTTTTACTGATACCCATTTGCTTATTATTTCTAAGTTTAAGAAGAAAACGAGGAAATAAATAAATAATATGGAAATAGTAAAGATAGTCAACCAGTATGCTCCGGTAGTAGGATTGTCAATTTTTAAGAGGTGTGATAATGATAAATATACGAATAAACTTAGTAATAAAAGCATTAATATTTTTAGAAAGATTTTCATTTTAATCCCCAATAATCAGTTCTGGAAAATTTCGCATAACAGTTGGCATGCGCCACGATTCTTCCCGCTTTTCTTCTTGCTGATTGTGGGCACGTTTGTTATGGGTAATATTTAGAAATATCCTCTTTCTAATACACTTTCCTCAATTGGATTTTCATCATTAAAAGAAGAAATAATATGATCTTTAAATCTTATGAAACTTTCAGAACGATAGGGGTTTTCTTCTAAATATCTTTTATAATTATCAAAAGAATCTTTTCTACCTTTTACCGAACTAAAATGTTTTCTAATATTAGATGATATTCTTTTTCCCCTTAATATTATTACTTCATTAATATCTGTTGCAGCAGTAGAAATGGGAGTCATATCTAACCAATCGCATAATAAGAAGTATTTAGCTCCAGACACTGACATTTTTACATCGTGTGCAGTAGCACTAGCTTCTTGAAACATTGTTTTATCCAAATTTGTTTTCAATTCAGCTGCAATATGTGCCAAATAAATATTTATAGAATTTGATTCAGAAAAATCTGATTTTAATGAAGATTTTAAATATACTTTTCTTGAAATTGAAAAATCTTGGTCTTTGTTTCTAATTTTCATTCCACCACCATCAATAGCTGTGTTGAAACTACCTGTAAAATACATTGATGAAAAGCACTTCTTGGGACCTATATTGAACTCAGTTTTTAAATCATCAGTTATAAATGGATAAATTAAGTATGGAATAAATTCTTCAATTATACTATTATCCAATTTCAATTGTCCTTTCTGCCTATATAAGAAATCATTATTACTTTCGAATATTAATTTTAACTCAACATAATTTTTGTAATCTTGGAGCAAATTGGTCATCTTACTAATTAGTCTATTCTCCTCTTCTGTTGTTGCGAGTGCAATTTCTGCAGTTGATAAATTTTTAAGATTTTCAATCCACTTCTTGTAATATTCAATAGTCTCTTTAACTTGAGGTATATCTGATTCTGGTAATTTAGAATTCTCTAATGTTTTGTTCAACTTATCTAGATGCGGTGTTGGGAAGGTCATAATTAATAACTCCTTATTATTTTCTTAAGATCAATTTTGGGAGATGGCATAATTTTAGTATAATTACTGATTGCTTGTAATAAATCATTTTCAGATTCTTTCGGAACACGATTTTTTGCATCTTCCAATACTTCTTTCCCTATTTCTCTAATAGCATCAAAGTCAATATGAGCTTCAGTATCATCATTTTTAATATGAATAATATCTTCATAAATTTTTTGCCCAAATTTATTAGTGAAATATCTTTCTTGTTCCATAACATAACTGAAGCATATTATATTTTCAATAAGTTGCTTAAATATCTCGCTGTTCTTAAAACTTGTTTTTCTTACAGAAGATACTCGACCAATTACAAAAATTATATGTGCATTTGGTTTGCAAATCCTATTAAGTTCTTTTAATACAAGTGCCATATCCAGACAATATTGAATTACTGTGAAAAATCTATTTGCTCTAAATTTACGATTAGCTCCAATTTCTGCCTGAGCACTCATTAATGGATGACAATTAATAGACTCAATTGATCTTCGATATTTTTGATGATAATTAAAAACATTTATATAGGGGGGGGAAGTTATTACTAAATCGTAATAGTTGTTTTCTTCATCTGTATACCGAGAATCATTTAGCAAGGCAGATATTATTTTTTGAGAAACTGGCAAATTTAGAAGTAAATATCTAACTTTTGAAGTTGTTTGAAGTATTTTATTTTTATCAAGATTTGTATTATAAAAATCTAATAGAATGATAATAGTTTCAATAATAATTTTTTCATTTATATTATTGTAAGTTTTCCATAATTTGACTAATGCTGTGATATAATTGTTTTTAGTTTCTTCTTTAATGAGAGAAACTAGTTTTCTATTAACTATTATTGAATTTATTCCTTTTTCAACATTTAAAAATGCTTTTTGTCTATTAACAATACTAATATTAATAAATTTATAAAAACTTGATAGCTTAAATGCAGCTGGATTTATATCACAACCACTTGCAAGGAGATTAAATCTGCCAGATTCATATAAAACTGTTCCACTACCTACAAAAGGATCAAACACTTTATATTCACTTTCTGCGTATTCATTAATAAAAGATTCTACTAATTGAGGTGAGAATTGTCCTCTCCACGGTAAAAGGTTGCTCCTTGTTTTATTATCTATATTCAACTCTGAATCATTTATTTTTTTTAGTTCCAATTATGATACTCCTTTTTTTTACAAATTCTATCAATCAGTTGATTTAGTCAAATTAAGAATCTATAATAAAATATTACCCATAACATCTGCATGCCACGCACAACAATCTGTTGTACATAACCAACTTATAGTTACAGTAATTTTGTTTTATAATAACTTTTTTTGGTGCTGTCCATCGCTTCAACTTTCATAAAATCTTGTTAAAGTTAAGTCATAATTTCATTTCCCTTCAAAAAAAATAGATTAACAAATTCAGAATAATTTTCATTAATTATATGAGGACGAGATACGAAATTTTATTCATATTTGTCAAATAAAAAAATCTTGTGTGTTTCAATCGAGACGGTTGAAACAACGAAGATTCATTTTTATCAAAAACAGATAATTCTAAAACCATTTCAAGCTCCAATATAAATTTTCTAAAAAATCAAGAATTAGAACATACTCATCATGTGCAAGATTTTTAAAATCACTGATTATTTGTTTTTTCTGATCTTTCGGTACTTTATTAAAATTTTCTGAAAATAATTTTAATTCTTCTTCTGAAACATTATCATTAGCAGATTCTATGTTTACTTCTTTATATGCAAACCTTACAAATGTTTTTATTGAGTTTCGGGTTTCATCTTTCGTATTTGGTGATGCAAATAAGCTGACAATAAAACCAGGTATTCTTTCAGACTTTTCAAGTTCTCCCACGTCTTTATGAAAGTTATCTAAACTCGGAAAAATTTCTTTGGTTCCTTCTTCAATTAATGAACCGAGCATTGTACTAGCAATAGTATACCATAAATCTTTATCCATTTTAATTCTCCTTCTTTGTAATACGACCGTCACGGTCGGAATATTATGCAACACCGAGACGGTTGAAACAACGAAAAAAAACTTAAGTCAAGTCATCCGGCATCCGTCAAAAGCCGGAGTAAACACTGCCGAAGAACTTAACTCAAGTTTTCACAAAGCAGAGCTTTATGTTACTTCAGGAGGATCATTTTCTTGGTACTATTAAATCCTCCGACTCTCAATTTATAGAAATAAACGCCACTGGCAACTTTTTCATTGTTATCATTAGTTCCATCCCAAACAATAGAATGCTGGCCTGCCGGAAGTATTTCATTTACAATTGTTCTTACTTTCTGTCCTTTCAAATTGTAGATTACTAATTCGGTGTTTTTCTCGGTGTTTTGGGTGGTGAATTGTATTGTTGTCTCAGGATTGAATGGATTCGGATAATTCTGTGCAAGATAGAATTTATTTGCGAAAACATCATCCGTTATATGAGTAGTTGGTTCATACATAACAGAACCGTACAAATTTGTTGATCCATCATAAGTTACAACTTCGAGCCAATAATAATAGAGAGTCGTAACAACAGCATTTTCATCGTTATAAGTGTAATCATGAGGTTCGGTGGTAGTTCCATTACCAGGAACTATAGAAGCATTAACCTGAACAGCAGTATTGATATCATCTGTTTCAGAACGATAAAGATTGAAACCAAGCACATCAGTTTCAAATTGAGTAGTCCAGGAAAGGGTTATGCAATCTTCCGGTTCATTAAAGGATGCATCAAATGCAGATAATGCTATTGGTTCGCTAAAACCATCAAGAGCAAAAATCTCAATGTCATCGATATTCCAGCCGCAATATTGCCATCCTTGATCTGTGGTTCCCATGGTCCAGCGCAAATATACTGTTGTTTGATCATCAGCTACATCAGAGATATCCAGATCCATTTGCGTCCAGGCATTATCAGTAATTTCTTCTTCATTCTGCCAGACTGTTATCCAGTTGGTGCCATCATTACTAATTCTTCCATAAGCGTGGTCATACGCAGGTTGTTCCACTCCCAGCCAGCGCCAGAACTTCAGATGCACATTGAAAAGACCTGAGCAATCGATTGCCTCACTTGTAAGATGTGTTTCAGGAAGATAATTGGGATAATCACCATTAAGATTATATCCGTAAACATTGCTGCCGGTATTTCCACTGGTTGGGTCGGGTTCGCCATATTGTCCGCCTTGACCGGTTGGTTGTCCATGATTCCAATCTCCTTCGGTTGTCCAGCCCGGATCACTGTTAAGCATCCAATCATAGCGGAGAGTAGAATCTCCAATAGATAATTTAACGCGACGTGAAGTATCTCCTAAATGGTCTGTGATATTCGTGAAATAGATATTTGTGAAATGCACACCTTCAGGTAAATCGTTTGCATTAGAATTTATCTCAACCAGAACCTCAGCAGTTTCATTTGGTTGTAGAGTTCCAAAAACGTCTCCGGAAAGTGTAACCCAATCTGAAGTTAAATCGTAAGTTACTTCAAAACTGATGGACTGCATATTTCTATTTTCAATCGTATAAACTGCACTGGTCGGTGAGAAAGGACCGCCAACAGGACCTTCAGAATTCAAATCTTCTTCCGGTGCAACGCTCATTCCTCTATCTTTTGTTAAAGCTTTAAGGCAGAAATTCCCGGTATTTTGGTAGCCGGACGGATCATTATAATAATAAAAATCCAACCAGGTTGAACCATCCAGATAGTAGCTTTCATCCGGATTTGAAGATGATTCAACAATAGTTCTGTACTGTGCTCCCAGCAGAACCGGAACATCGGAAGTTCGATCATAGGGATGACCACCTGCTGAAAATTCGACAAAAATATAATAATCTTCTTCGGATATAAACTCTACCGGAGTATCCAGCACAATTGTATGAAATCCGGTAAATTCGATAATATCTGTTTTTTCGGAAAGCAAATTTGATAGATTTCCATTAGAAAAATCATCATAAATTTTTACTGTATATGCTACTCCATCTTGTGCTGTGAAAAAGGAAACAGCTTCCAAAAGCTCATCTCCTTCAGCAATAAATTTATTAAATGCTGAATTATAGCCTGTCAATGTATCTCTCCAACCATGATAGTCGTGATAGTAAACACAATCATAACTCATAGGCTCAACATCCTGAAAGGAAATTGCGCCCATTTCAGGATGGTGCGTGCTATGTTTATCATAATAGGAAATCCAGAAATAACCATTCAATCCCCAGCCTGCTCCCCAACTGTTCTTACAAAGCCAGGCACCGGGCTCTGGAGCCTGGGTTACTTTATTATCATCCCAACCGATGATGGCAACTGCATGATTGGGCTCTAAAGTGCTGGATGGCGGCTGATAATGAATATAATTGGAAATAAACGAACCGCTGGAACACAAGCAGGTTCCCATCACACCATAATCCATGATAGCATACTTTATAGTATTGATATTACTCAGATCCAAGCCTGCATCATACCATTCAATGTCATTCACATAATAGTAATGATAGCTGGAATCAAATCTTAAAGGAGGTGTATTGTAAGATTGCGCGTCAATATCCCTTACAGCTCCTTCGTTGCGGCTGAGATAAGCAGAAGTAACCCTGTAGTCTCCACCTTCATGAACTACCAGTCCGCTTCCGGATGGCGGTTCAATATCATCATTATTATGCTGATTAAAGCCGTTCCACCAGTCGAGATGGTATTCAGCTAAAGCCGGTTCACCAACTTCGCCGGCTGCTGCCCAAGCACCTGTTATCAGTAAGTTCCCTTCAATGGCAGCCATCGCTCCAAAGGTCCAGCAAGTTCCACCCTGTTGGCTCTTAACTGATGTTACATAATTTTCACCATTCACATCTCGTAGGTCATAAGTGACTGGTGGGTCTGCAAATAGATTTGTGGCCAACATCAAAACTGTGATTGAAATAACTAAAAATAAGATTTTTCTTCTCATCATTTCTCCTCATTAATTTTTATAAGTTTATAAAATCTGATTTATTTGTAATTTCTTTAGAAAATTTGTAAAGATTTTTTTTTAGAATCAAATAAAAAAGCGGTTATCTTAAAAAGTTAACCGCTTTCAATCTGTGAGTAATAATCTTTATTTCATTAAGATTTTTCCGCCATTATTTTAGGAGGACCTGTCCTGTGAAATACGAAGCTTATTTCATCAGGATCATTTTCTTGGTAGAAGTATAATCTCCTGCTGTCATCCTGTAGAAATAAACACCGCTGGAGACTTTTTTATGATTATCATT
>JABMPU010000041.1 GCA_013203665.1 Armatimonadota bacterium | reverse complement strand
GTTCGAATCCCACCCTCTCCGCCAGTTTCTGGGTTCTGGGTTCAGGGTTCAAGGTTCTGGGTTCTGGGTTATAGAAGGTTAAAGATAAAAGTAGCCTTGAACGGTGAACTCTGAACCTGCAAATCTTACAAATATAGTTCTTTGTTGGGCCGTCGTCAAGTGGTAAGACACATGGTTTTGGTCCATGTATTCGGGGGTTCGAATCCTCCCGGCCCAACCATTTTTTATGCCACAATCGTGGCATTCTTTTTTGGGGTGTCGTCTAATGGTAGGACAGCGGATTCTGGTTCCGTATGTGAGGGTTCAACTCCTTCCACCCCAACCAATATACAACCCAAGTAGGATTTTGTAAATTGTTTTAGAATTTCCTTTGAAATTTAACTTATAGAAATAAATTCTGGAACAGAAATTTAAATCAAACAATATCATTTAATGATTTATCTATTGTGCAAAAGCCTGAAGAACTCAAGTGTTTCTCTAGCACACTTTTCCCATGAAAACTTACCTGCTTGTTTTATTCCCTCGTGTCTCATGCTTGACCGAATATTATCATCTGTCAGCACTTTCTGTAAAGCTATCTGTAAATCTTCAGGCACATTGGGATCAATAAGTATTGCTGCTTTTCCACAAATTTCAGGTAAGCTGGAAGTATTTGAACAAATTACAGGACAACCACACTGCATTGCTTCAAGAGGTGGTAATCCGAATCCTTCATACAAACTAGGAAAAACCATTACTTCTGCACCTGAATAAAAAGCAGAAAGTTCGCTTCTTGAAACATAACCTGTAATGATAATATCTTTTCCAAAATTCTCGATTTCTTCTAAAAGTTCCTTAAAATACCATCCCTTCCTGCCAACAATAACCAGTTGATAATCATAACCTTTTTCACTAAGAATCTTATATGCTTTAAGCAAAGTTATCAGATTCTTGCGAGGTTCAAGTGTTCCCACTGAAAGGATGTAAGGTTTCTCAATTCCAAATTTATCTTTAACCTCTCTGATTTGCTTTTTTGATGATGGCTGAAAATCTTCAGTAACCGCTTCATAAGTAACTTGAATAGGAACCTTTGGTTGATATAATCTTTCAATATCTTTCTTTGTACATTCGGAGGGAACGAGGACACCGTCTGCATTACGTAAAATCAAAGGTAAAAACAATCTGTGAATAATACTACTTATTTTGATATGATATTGCGGAAATAAAACTGGTGTAAGATCATGGATTGTAACTACTTTTTTACATTTATAAAAAAAACTAAAAGGACCAATATGAGCCGGTTCAAGAACAACATCCGGCTTTATCTTTAATAATGCAAAAGAAATAAATACAAACTTACGCAAACTCATCCAACCTGGTAACCAGCGATAGTTGGGAATAATCACTTCTTTCTGATTATTAAAAAAATCATTGATTCGTGTATGCATGAAGATATATTCATTTTCTTTATCAATTTTTATTAAAGCTTCGATTAGATGCTTCGTGTAATAATATACACCAGCATACTGCTCGTCGATTGGATCCGCAATAATTACTATTCGCATAAACTCTGATATTGTTTTAAATAATTATTAATTGATTTCTCCCAAGAAAATTTCTTAGGCGGTATTTCTTGCCATCTCTTTTGGAAAACCCTAATAATACCTTCCGCAATAGATTGGCTATCTCCAGGTTTGGCCCAAACAACTCTACCGAAAACCACTTCCGGTAAAGCTCCTACTTTACTAACAACTACAGGTCGGTTCATAGCACAACTCTCAGCAGCACTAAAACCAAAACCTTCACTAAGAGAAGGAATAACCACGCAATTTACAGCAGCAAGATAATCTGGAAGCTCTTTGCGAGGAACAGACTCTAAGAGAATTATCTCTTGGGATATTCCTAATTTCAGAATTAATTGTTTTATCATTTTAAGGCGATTATGTGGTTCGGAACCAAGGATTAGAATCAATTTTGATTCTTTTATCTTTTCTTTGATAAGAGGAACTGCTCGGATTAAATATTCCAATCCTTTCGAAATTCCGGGTCGTCCAAAGAAAAGGTAAGTAAAACTGTCCCTCAAACCTAATTTTTTGTTAATCTTTACAACATCAGCTTTTCTTGAATCGAAAAGATCATTATCTAAACCATGATAAATAACTGTTATTTTTCGAGTTTTAATCCCTCTGTGTTCAAGACAGCTTTGGGTATATTGGGAAACTGCTATCAGCTTATCAAAGGATAGAAAGAGAATCAATCTTTCAAAAAGCCAATGAAATAAAGCGCTGAGCAGGTTCATCTTCTGCCACCAGAGTTTGCCTAAGATTTCATGAATTGTAATTATAACTTTCTTTTTCTGTAATTTGGCAACCAACCAGGCAACTGGGGCTGCATTGTAAGTTGTAGTATGAACAATATCCGCACTGCGAGCTAATCGCCAAACAATTGGTAAGGCTAACAATGTATAAAGGTAACGATCTCCACTTTGGCAACGATAAATATCAACACCATTTATTTGCTCCCTTTTTAGACAATTTTGGATTATCAAAGGACATACGACCTTTACTTGATGTCCCTGTCTTACCAATCCCTCAGCAAGCTGTTGAAACATGGTTTCAGCACCACCAATATATGGCACATAATTATCGAGAACAAATAGTATTTTCATTGTAATTTATAATTTATCCTACTTCGAAAAATCCATATTATCTACTCTAACTGCTTTTTCTCTTGCGATGCAATCTTAAGATTTTTTTTTGCGTTTTGCAAATCAGGCTGAATTTCTAATGCTCTGTTGAAACAATCTACTGCTTTATCAAATTGTCTTTTGCGAGCCCAGACAATTCCCAGATTATTTATCACTTCTGCATCATTTGGCTTAATTTCCAAAACTTTTTCGTAATATTCTTTTGCTTTATCGAGTTCTCCCTTATTAGATGAAATAACACCAAGATTATTTAAAGCTTGAGTATAATTTGGATTAACTTCCAATACTTTATTGTAATATTCAGAAGCTTTTTCAATATTACCTTTACTCTTCCACGCATTACCAAGGTTGTTTAACGCATCCTCAAAATCAGGTTTGGTTTTGACAGCTCTATTATAATATTTTATTGCAATATCGTGTTTTCCTGCACGAGTCCACACATTCCCAAGATTATAATTTGGTCTGGCTTTATTTGGTGATTTCTTTACTACATCAGACCAAAGTGTATATCTTGTTTTCCAAACTTTATTACGATTAAAAGTGGCATATCCATAAGAAAAAATAATTATCATTAATAAAATGAACATTATAGATTTTCTCTTATTAGAAAATAAACGCCAAAGTATGGTGATCAAACAAAGACTAAAACCAACCATTGGTAAATAGAGGCGGTGTTCGTAAATTATCCCACTAATTGGAAAAATGCTGGATTCCAATGATAATGTAAGAAAAAACCAGAATATTCCAAATGAAAGTACTCTTTGTTTTCTAAATAATAATACTCCTGAAATTAATAAACTCAGGATTATCAAAAAACTTCCAATTTCTTTCAAATTCCAAAATGTTGTAGATGCAAAAAAATTATAATCAAGATTCTGATGAACAGGCAGAATTAATAACTGAATATACTTTACTATTATTCTAAACTGCGTAATTAAATAATTAATTCTTGAAATCTTTTCTGTTTCTTTAGGTAAATTACCAGAGAAAGCAATTGCCAGAAAAACCAAAAGCAAAACTGAGAAGGAAATAATTAGATATTTCTTAAATAGTTTATTCTCTCTATTACGGATGAAAAATAATTCAAATAACAACATTGCCAAGGGAAAGGTTACAGCATTTTGTTTGGAAAATAATGCAAATACTCCTGATATAGAAGCTCCGATGTAAAATATTATTGTATTCCAATTAATACCTTTTTCTATATGAATTAATCTTGCTTTAGCGTAAAGAAAAATGGCAATAATATAGAACGATGCTGCTAAGGAAGACATTCGTTGGACAATATATGTAACTGCTTGCGTTTGGATAGGATGAGTAACACAGATCAAAGCTCCGAACAAAGCAATATATTTTTTGTGTTTTGAAAAAGAATCGGATTTCAATGGTTGCAATGAAAAAATTAAATTTATTAGCAAAAATACAAACCAACACATTATTATATGTATAATCAAATTACATACATGATATGCTTTTACATCTAACTTATGAAAATGATAGTTAATAGCAAATGTGAACATGGTTAAAGGTCTGAAATTGATATTTTGCCAAATAGAAAGGTTAGTAAAATTATCCAACTTTTTGATAATCGGTTGTTCGGAAATTTGGCAGTCATCATCAAATTGAAATTCACAATTAAAACTATTAGAATAAATCAAAATACTGATTACAGCAATAATAAGAAAAGCTAATAAATTGAAGTTGAACGTCTTTTTTGTTATTTGTTTGGGATTTTTTCTTTTTTTATTCACTTTATTATTTTTCTCTCAAAAAGTAACTCGTATAAATACATAATCTTTTCCGAATTGATAACTTTTAAAAATACTAAACACAGGAAATACACTGAAGTAGATAAACCAAATATAATTGCACAGTTAATTAGGAAATTAATAATAACATTGTTAGTATAAATATGATAAATAGTATTTTTTAATATTAAACTAATTATTAGAAAAATAAGAGATGAGAAAATAATTTTTAGATTATTTACTAAATTAATTTTTAATAATATATACTTTTTCACAGAAGTTATGAGCATAATAAGTTTCAATATACTGGAAAACAATGTAGCAATTGCAACTCCAATAATTCCCCAAATATTTATTAGTATAATACTTAAGATTACATTGCAAATTCCTGTAATGACAACAATCTTGCTAAATACTTTAGGTTTACCTGTAGAACTCAATATTATGCTAATAAAGGAATTAATTGTCATGATTAAAACACCAAAAGCTAATATTCTTATAATCAATGAAGCCTCTATAAATTTCTTACTGTAAACAGCCAAAATAAAATTATCTGCAAAAACAAAAAATGATAAAACTAACGGCAGAATAAATAGTAGATAATTATTAAGGATAGAAGACATTATATTTTCAATAGTTTTAATTTCTTTGATGTGCCACTTATTAGCAATTATTGGTTGAATGACTCTTTGGATTGGGAATACAAACAAAGTTAATAACAGAGCTGTAGAAAACGCAACTGAGTATATTGCCACATTTTCTGCAGCTTCAAAATATTGAATAATAATTTTATCAGTTGAAATAAGTAAAGTGCCGGCTACTCCAGCTATTATTATGGAATTCGAATATTGAAAAACCTCTTTAAAAAGGTCTTTACTTTTATAAAAAGCCGGTAATAATAAAATTTTTTTATAACGGATTAAAATATAAAATAGCGAAATCAAAACCATCGTAATACTGCTTACCAAGTAAGCTAATGTAGGAATAATATGGTTTTCACTCTTTAAATAAATAAATAAAATTGAGATTACAAGTATTACAGAAAAATATAGTATATTCAAAAAAGCATTTGCCTTTTGATTTTGAAAAATCGTTAAAAAAATTGAGTTTGTTGAATAAATCGTAAAAGTAATCCAATAAAGAATGAATATTGTAAATATACTTGAAACATTCTGTTCCAACGGATAAAAAGTAGAAAAAATAAATTCTTTGAACAAGAAAAGAATTAATCCAATAATTAATGAAAGCCCAAACTGCATAACCTGGTTAAACCAGAATAATGTTTTTATCTTGTCATAGCGCTCTTCTGCATGATATTTATTTGCAAAATAAATAACAGCACTGTTCATTCCCCAATCACGAAAAAAGCCAAAAAAAACAAAAAATCCAAACAACCCGTAAAATATCCCGAAATCTTCTAAAGATAAATTTTGTGCATAAATGACTCTTAACGCATAAGTAATTGGAATAACCAAAAAAGTGGCAAAATATACCCAAATTACATTTACAAAATGTTTATGCATTTTATTTATAACAACCCTTTATACTTGTTTTGCATCATATCTCACTCTATCTTATATGAAATTTTTGACAACAAACGAACGACTTATAAATTTGATAATGAAAATATTAGTCAATTAAAAAAAAGGTATAAAAAATATTTTTCGAAAAATCAATTGACATTTTTCTAATAAATTAATGATAAATCACGTGTGCAAAAAGGAAAAATGAGCAAAAATAAAGATAGAATAAATTTCATATTTGGTTTATGGGACAATAAGCCATTGCCCCACATGTTCAAAAAAAACATTAAGTTATGGAAAAAACTCAATCCTCAAAGTGAAATATGTATTTGGAAAAAACAGGAATGTGAATTTCTGATACAAAGCAAATATCCCGATATTTTACAAATGTATAAAGCTGCTTCTCCAATCCAACGCGCAGATCTGACAAGATACGCCATAATCCATGCGAAAGGTGGATGGTTTGCCGACTGTGATACTGTACCCACATTATCCGTGGATGAGATTCGAAAATCGATAAGCATTACAGATCCTGTAGGTATAGCTTTTACAGAAACCCATATCGACTTGAAATTTCAGCAAACCACTGCCAAAATAGAAATACGCAATGGACTTCCTGAACAAAAAATACGAATTGCTAATTATGTATTTTGAGCAAAATCCAATCACACTGGTTATTTGACATATTAACCCTTGCTGTAAAACGTTTAAGAAAACATGGAAATAAACCCCCAGGTAGTGCAAATTGGTCTAAAGATTACCATACACTTTATACAACTGGTCCTGATGTTATGACTGAAATAACATTTGATAGAAGTACAAATAAGTGTTATAAGCAAGTGGCTGTTGTTCCAAAAGCTCAATCCTTACAATGGATAATGCATCAAGCTGCTGGAAACTGGAGAAGCCATAATCTAAAATATTATAGACATTATTTCAGTATTATCATTGATCGTTATCTGAAGAAACTGTGATGGAGAATGTCTCTTTCAACCATAAAAAAATATGGATAATGTAAAAATATTACTTCTTAATTTTCACTTCTAATTTTTCATTTTTTTCTTAATCTCAGTTATTTCCAATTTCAATAAACCAATTTCTTGAGTAAGATTTTTATTATGTTCAGTCAACCTTGAAATAATTATTGAAAACTGAATCAAAATCAAAAAGATTACTAAAACAAAAATCAAAAATAAAGCTGAAGGCGGATACTCAATTCCAACAACACTTGCAAAAAAATCTAATCCTTTTCTCCAGATAGAAAATATGAGAAAAATAAAACAAGAAACTAACCAAAGTATTGAATATTCTTCTCTTATTTTTTTTTTGCGTGTTAATTCAAAGATAATGATCATCAGAATAATACTGCAAGCAACTGCAATATATTGTATCCTATTAGCATTGAAAACATTATTCATAGTTATTTCCTTTTTCTGTTTTATTTCACATTCTTATTTATCTTTGGACGTGTAAAAGTTAAAAAAACCGAAAATAAAACTTTTATCATATAATAAACTGTTTTAAACCCGGATATGGAGGAAATTCCACCCTGTCGTTGCTGCATTTCAGTATAAACTTCTTTTATTCTGAAACCGTTTTTTCCTAATAAAATAACTGCTTCCGGCTCCGGATAATCTGAAGGATAATATTCAGCAAAAAAATTTATTGCTTTTTGATTGTAAGCACGAAAACCAGAAGTATTATCTGTAACCTTTTGTTTAATTAAAATGGAATTTACAATTTCAAATATTCTTATTCCAATATAACGCAGAAATGTAGTTTTGAAATTAAAAGGTTTTCTGCAAAAACGAGAACCGATTGCTACATCTGCTTGATTATTTCCGATAATTTCTAACAATATATTTATTTCACCTGCTTTATGTTGCCCGTCTCCATCAAATTGTAAAGCGAAATCATAATGATACTTCTTGGCAAATTTGAAACCCGTTTGAACGCTACTTCCAATCCCAAGTTTGTGAGGGAAATTTATTACAAATGCTTTTCCAGATGATTCTGCAAGCTCTCCTGTGTTATCAATCGAGCCATCATTAATTACAATAATATCCCAATCTGAATTTTCCTTTTTCAAAGACTCAATTACATTTACAATATTTTGAGATTCATTATATGCAGGGACAATTATCAAAATCGTATTCTGTTTTTTTTTAATATGATTAAATTGAACGTTTTTTTTCAATTTTTTATCTTCCCGTTTCAATTTTTGTATTAAGAATATTTACTGCATTTTATTTGTCAATCCAATTTCTGATCAGTGAATGATTTTCCATACATTCCAACGTAGGAGCAATGGAACGAGGTAGGTATAGGAGCATTGGAAATAGAGAAATAAAAAAACTTAACAAGTTTTTGAAACTTTTTAAGTTTAAAATATATTTATAATCCGACTCGGATTTCAGATTTTTACCTTCGGAACGGTCATTCTTTTTCATAGTTTTTTTTCAGACCTTCCGAACGGTGAGATAGCTTTCTTCGTATAAACCGTTGCGAGCTCCGGCAGCTGCCGGAGCTCGTAAGGTTACATTATTTCAGTAGGATCATTTTCTTTACAGAAGAATATTTTCCTGCTTCTAATCGATATAAATAAATTCCTGAAACTACAGATTGCCCACACTCATCTTCCCCATTCCATTCAAACGAGTAGATGCCTTGCGGCAGTGTTTCAGCGACCAGGGTGATGATTTTCTGTCCTTTCAGGTTGAAGATAGTAAGTTCCACCCGGCTTTCTTCTGCGACCGAGAACTTGATGGTTGTACTTGGGTTAAACGGATTGGGATAACTGTGCAGCGGTACGCATTGCGGCAAGTTGGTTTCAAGCTCACCGGATGTGATTTCTTCGCTGTTATCACCACGGAAATCATCCTCACCGGGTACATGCGACATGACATTCAGATTCGGCCAGAAGTAATTATCAAGGTCTTCATTGGATAGGTAGCCGTTCATATCAAAGTCAAATGCAAGATAACCAAAATCATCTTCAGTTTTTATATTTAGTTCATTAATATCTTCCAGATCTACAATGCCATCATCATTGGCATCTCCCGAATACAAGGCATACACCTCATCATCGACCTGTTTGAGATCATGTCCAAATACAGACTGGTAATGACTCAGATCTATCTCTGTTGTGGCTTCTTCACTGTCTCCTAAAAGATAAGTGTTGGCTGTCATCACATCTAAATGGTTCCTGTGGTGAATGACCAGAAAGTACTCATTAGATGTGGTGAAAGCGAACGGGAAGTTCTTATATCCTATTGTGTTCACTATGCTACCGTCATCCAGCAGGAAGGCATCAGCTTGTTGCTCTGTTTCTCCGGTTTCGGTCGTTCTCAGTTGCAGTTCCACCCAATCGATGAGCTGACGACCAGGGATATCCGGCAGCACGTCAATACCTTCTCCGCTATAGGGAGATATCAGCGGCAATACATGTGATGCAGTCATCATATTGTCAGTATCATAAGGTCCTTCCAGGTATATTTTGATATCGGCAAAGGCAGGAATATTATCTGCACCAGCTGCACTTCCGCACATTGCATATCTGGATGTATAATAGATTTCATCTATCGGCTGTTCGTTCAAATAGATGATCTCCGGTTTACCGGATGTTCTCGATTCGCAGATCACATCTAGGTTTATTACGTCAGAGCCGGGGATATAAACCGAACTCAAACGATATGGATATGGCGTGTTATCTTCCGGGACAGCGAGCAGTGCAGTCACATTACCTGCTGCATTGGGATTGTAGCATCCGATCGTTGCAAAGAATTCCCACTCACCGCTTCCATCCGGTTCATTGTTTCTTTCTACCAGATAGTTGTTGATATACGGCAGGAGCGGTTCAGCATGGAACGGATCGTTCCGGGAAAGTCCGTATTCCAATGTGATCCAACCTCCCTGATCATCGGGAACATCATAAACGACCGGATCACCGATTCCATCATGGCCTGTGGGCGGATATATGGCAGGAAGCTGAATGATGATATTTTCCAGAGTCGATTCGTAATTTAATGTATAATATTCACGGGCTGTGATGGAAAGATCATCAGTAAGCTGGGTACTTAATCCGGCATTTTCAGCTTCAGCATAACCTGAAATCAGGTTGATAACGTTAATCAGATTTACAAATCCGGGATGATTGTTGGTCAACATAACAAGTCTATTATAATCAGTATCACGATAACCAAAGGTATCTACTGCTTCCACACTGATAGCAAATGTATGCAGCAAATATGGTGAAGTAGGAGTTACAGTGATAATGTATCTTGAGATAACTGCATCGTAGGTTATAGTTAGATCGACCGCTTCGTTGTAATTTCCAGCTACATCTTCGGCTGCTTCGGCTAATACACTCACAGTCATCTCGGCATTATCCATTTCGGGCGTTAGATCAAATGTGAAGAGTCCGCTGCCTTCATCTGTGATCGCTACCGGATCGTTCAGATAATCACCGATGATAGATATCTCGGTATTTTCATCAAAGTTGTGCACTTCTTCTTCAAAATCAACTTCAAACGGAATCGGCGCTGTAGTGCTAATATTATCTACGCTGCCAGGTGATGTGATCGTGAGAGCAAGAACATGATCAAGGTTATCTACGGCAGGATTGCCAATTGCCCAGGCTCGGAAGTCTACATTATCAGAAACATTAAGCCCATTCGTATCCAAATTATTAGGATCGTGATAAGGACCGTTCATATCATTCCACCAGTTATCTTCAGCAGTTACGATCTCTGTGCTGTGAGCATTGTAAATTCCATAGTCGGTAAGATCCATCGAGGCGACTATGAAGCCGTAGAAATGTTCAATGTGTTTTTGAAGTGATGCGATATTACGTCCCTTGCCATGCTGCCTTGATCCAAAGTCGGAATTACCACCCACGAAGTTATTATATTCAATTGTAAAAGTGGAAGCATCTATATAGCTGCCATCGCTTATGTAGATGGCAACCTGATCTGAAGAGATCGTGTTTTCGCTCAGCTCTACATTTGCCATGGTGCCAAAACTGCCGGCACTCCACTCACTGATATAGATACTATATGTACAATCCGAGATGGAGTTACTATTGATAACACCTCCTATGAAACCAGCTCCGCAGGAAAGCGAAATGCCAATATGAAAGTTGGTGATAGTATTATCGGAAATTATCGGATCTGTACAACCAATAATGTGCATTGCCCAACCACTAATAGGATAACCGCTACAGATGAAAGTATTGCCGCTGATCGTGACATTAGTTGAATTTGCAATCCAAATACCGCTGTCCCCGGAATCTGTAAGCAAAGTATTATCTGATATCGTGAGATCAGTGGCTCCAGAAAAATCAACTGAAATACCTTCAAGGGCATAACCTCTAATATCGAACGAATTATCAATAATGCTGACATTTGAGGGGTCATCTACTATTCTAACAGATTGAGTTGTACTATTTCCACTTAAGATCGTGAAGCCCTGCACTGAACTTCCAAATATGAAGTTGTCTGCATTTTCTCCCACATTCACACCAATGCCATCGACCTGCTGGATGAAGGTGACTGCCTTACCATTTTCAGAACGCAGGATGATTCCTGCATCCACTGTAAGATCCTCCGTATAGGTTCCGTTAGTCACTTCCACAAGATTGCCGTCCAATGCCGCATAGATACCAGCTTGGATAATATCACTTACTGCGATAATCGTAACATCAGCATCCGGTTCGAATACTGTTACAAATTCTCGTTCAGGCGTTACAGTTGTTGTTGCATTCCAGGGAATGAAATTAACATTATCCGACACTACAGAACCACTGGTTGAACCATAATGCGGATTGGATGGGTGTATGGGTCCACGAGGGTCATCCCACCAGTTACGAGTAGCGTTTACATCACTGGTTCCCGTATTGAATACACCGTTCACGCAATTATCAAATTTACAGGCTGTTATCAAAATATTCATTCCTTCCAGGATAATTGCATTTGCTAGATTCTGAAAGGTAAATCCTTCCACATTTACGTCATCAGCGGAAATTGTAAGACCATAAATTAAATCTGTGGAAAGTGAGATTATTGCAATTTCTGCAGTTGTCATGGTCAGTGATTTATCGATAGTGATCCCATTATCATAGGTGCCTGCTCTTACATGTATCGTCCCCGTCGGAGCTAAACCTTCGACTGCATTGTTCAATACCAGAAAAGCATTTTGACCAAAAACAAGAGTATCTTCAACTGCATTTCCGTAGGAAAAACCTATCCAATCATCATCCAAATAAACTGTGAATGGTTTGACGGTGATATTAAAATCGAGTGTGGAAATAGCGTCTGTAACATTATCTGTTACAGATATAGTGAAACCAGCGTAACCCATGTAATCCGTTTCCGGTGTGAAGGTTATCTGTTTTGTCTCTTCAGTCGGATCATCGGCTGCAACAACATCGATCGATACTGAGCCATGTGTTACATCCTGGGAACTCCAATTTAGAACCTGGTTTGCATTGTTATCACAAACCAACAGCTCGAAAACAAGAACAGTATTGATGGGTGTGTCCAGGTCGATCTCAGAACCGGAAGGATAAACTGTCCCATCATAAACAAACTTCGGTGCTGTGTTCAAGATGAGGATAGTATTGGAATCGGCAGAAGCGGATTGAGTGGCAGGTGTACCGTATCCGGCATCAGTGGCTGTTACTTCGCACAGAACATATAAGCCACAATAAGTATCAGGGATAGTGAAAGTGGATCCTGTTTCGTCGGTTACATCAAGGAAAGTTATATTATCGGTGGAATATTTCCACTGATAAGTAAAAGTTGGGCTCCAGGTGTAGGATGTGCCATTGATATCCTTATCATCGTTCCAGGTTCCATCTGTCACGCTTAATACTTCATTCACATAAGCATTGCCGCTGACTACGGGTGCTGCTGTGTTTACGGGTGGATCATTTTTCGGAGCTACAGATATTTTTACAGTATCTGGTATTGAAGCTAAGCTGTCATCAGTAGCTGTAAAAGTGATATCTTCATTGCCATACCAATCCGATGATGGAGTTAATGTAACCACACCATTTAAGATTTCAACTAAAATACTGTCATTACCGGAATAGGTAAATGATAAACTATCTCCATAAGGCAAATCCGGATCATCGAAAACAGAAAATAAATCTATCGAACTATCTGAAGTATCCTCATCAAAAGAAAAATCTACCAGAAGATTTTGTAAAGTTGGACTTGAATTAATGAGTGAAATATAGTTCTCTTTAATTTCTGTATGCTCAGCTAAAACGTCAGATATACACAGCTTTACAGAATAATCACTTCTTACTGTATAAGTCCAAGCGGGATTTTGTTCATAAGAATCTATGTTGCTGTCATTATCAAAATCCCACTCCCAGGTTGTTGGATTTCCAGCGGATAGATCGGTAAACTGGATTTCTGTTCCTGTTACAACAGTGGTTTGGTCTGCGGAGAAATCGGCTGCTAACGCATATGTAGTGAAATGCCACAATCCGCTCCATATAGTGTCTGTTGCAGTAATAGCTCTTACTTTCCACCAATAATCTGTATTTGGCTCTAAGTCTGGATAAAAAAAAGAGTAAAGCGTATCGTTTATTGCTGTGCCGCTACCGACATTTATCAGATTATCATTTGCTTCGCCTAACCAGACATCATAAGCTACATCCCTTGAAGGAAAATTCCCTTGCCATTCCAGAGCAGTATTGAGTAAAACTTCAGTTTCGTTTCGGACTGGACTGGGATAACAGGCAGCATAATTGTTGGGTGTGGAAGGATAACTAACATATATTCCTCTGCTTTCCAGAATGGGAATATGAACATCAAAAGCTTCATGAGAAAGAGGATTATTATCAAAATATAAGTCATCTCCTGACCCTAAACCTATATTTTCTACGAGAGCAAAAATATCACTGACATTATTATAGGAACAATAAAGTATTTCCAAATTCGTTAAACCGGAAAGTCCGGAAATATCTACGATTTGATTTTCTTCCAAATCAAGATAAATCAAATTCGTTAATCCGGAAACTGCAGAAATATCTATAATTTGATTACACCACAAAGTAAGCTCAATCAAATTCGTTAAACTGGAAACTGCGGAAATGTCTATGATTTGATTATCATACAAATCAAGATATTCTAAATTCGTTAAACCGGAAAGTCCGGAAATATCTACGATTTGATTTTCTTCCAAATCAAGATAAACCAAATTCGTTAATCCGGACAAGTTGCAAGAAATACTACTGATTTGATTATCATACAAATAAAGCTCAACCAAGTTCGTTAAACCGGAAACTGCAGAAACATCTATGATTTGATTAAATGACAAATTAAGAGAATGCAAATTCGTTAAACCGGAAAGTGCGGAAATATCTATGATTTGATTATAGTACAAGTTAAGCTCTGTCAAACCTGTTAAATATTGAGCACCTTCAATAGAAGAAATATTTGAATAACCAGCATTCAAAGTTCCCGTGATTCCGTTCAAATCTGTCACGGATGGGTTATATCCTGCCGGTTGTCCGAGCTTGGTATTTATTTTGGTTTTGAAGTTGGCATCAGGGATATTAACACGCACATCGATATAATCTGTTTTGGTTTCCGTTGAAGTAGCTCTGGAAGTTCGAGTTATATGGCTATTACGAGCTAAATCGGAAATGGTTAAGGAAACAGTATATAATCCGGGAGCATTATAAGTCCAGTCCGGATTCTGGATATAGGAATCGATAGTTCCATCATTTTGGAAATCCCATTCCCAGGTTGTCGGGCTTCCAAAGGAAAGATCAGTGAACTGGATTTCTGTTCCTGCTATGGTGAGAGTATCGGAAACTGTGAAATCGGCAATTAACGGTTCTGTAGTAAAATGCCATAATCCACTCCAGATTACTTCGCTTACAGTAACTGCTCTAACTTTCCACCAATAATCTGTAATGTGCTCTAAAGATGGGTTAAAAGAATAGAGTGTATCGTTTATTGCCGTACCGCTACCAACATTTATCAGGTTATCATTTGTTTCACCCATATAGACATCATAAGCTGCGTCCCGGGAAGGAAAGTTCCCCCGCCATTGCAGAGTGGTAGTGGCTGAAACTTGAGTTTCGTTTCTGGTGGGATTGGGATAACAGGCAGCATAATTATTGGGTGTGGAAGGATATTCCAAAGTATAAAATCCTCTGCTCTCCAGAGTGGGAATATAAACGTTTAGAGCTTCCCTAGAAAGAGGATTGGAGTTTAAATATAAGTGATCTTCTGAACCAAGACCGCTATTTTCTACGAGAGGGTAAATATCACTGATATAATTGTCGTCCAAATGAAGAGAAGTCAAATTCGTTAAAACGGAAACTGCAGAAATATCTGTGATTTGATTTTCATCCAAATCAAGAGAATGCAAATTCGTTAAATCCGAAACTGCAGAAATATCATTGAGTTGATTAGATGACAAATCAAGAGAAGTCAAACTCGTTAAACCGGATAAGTCGCTGGAAATATTACTGATTTGATTTTCATCCAAACCAAGATAAGTCAAATTCGTTAAACCGGACAAGTCGCAAGAAATATTACTGATTTGATTAGAAGATAAAACAAGCTCAGTCAAATTCGTTAAACCGGAAACTGCGGAAATATCTATGATTTGATTATTACTCAAATAAAGATAAGTCAAATTCATCAAACCGGAAACTGCAGAAATATCTATGATTTGATTATTAAGCAAATAAAGATATTCCAAATTCGTTAAACCGGAAACTGGGGAAATATCTGTGATTTGATTAGAATACAAATAAAGCCCTGTTAAGCCTGTTAAATATTGAGCACCTACAATAGAAGAGATACTTGAATTATATGCATTCAAATATCCAGTAATTCCATTTAAATCTGCCACAGATGGGTTATATCCCGCTGGTTGTCCGAGTTTGGTATTAATTTTAGCTTTAAAGTTGGCATCAGGGATATTAACACGCACATCGATATAATCTGTTTTTGTTTCCGTATCAGAATTTGAACCATCGGAAACAGTTAAGGAAACAGTATATAAGCCCGGAGCATTATAAGTCCAGGTCGGGTGTTGTACGTAAGAATCTATAGTCCAGTCGTTCTGGAAATCCCACTCCCAGGAAGTTGGTCCTCCAGCGGAAAGGTCTGTGAACTGGATTTCTGTTCCTTCTACAATTGTGGTCTGGTCTGCGGAGAAATCGGCAATCGGACCGAGTTCCCCGGTAACCTCTACCTGATCCAATCCTATGCCATAACCATAGTAAGCGTATCCCCGGAAGCATATCTGGTATTTGCTGCCTGGAGACGGTAGATCAATAGTAGTTTGTATCCATTCAGGAATGGATTCTGGAAATGACTCTAACATGATCCAAGCTCCTTCATAATATCCATCCGGATTCCAAACTGGAATACGGTAGTAAACCGAAAGTGTATCCTGATCAGGAGCCCACTCTTTCTGAGCATGCCAGAAGCTCAGTTGAGCATTCGTAGTAAGATCTCCAAAATCCAATACCGGAGTGATAAGACGGGTTTCGGGTTCAGAAAAGTCTTCCTGAAAGAAAAGAGCATTGTAATCACCCGGCTCTGTTGTAAGCGGACCAGGACCTCCACCCGCAGTACTTGTGCTGTCATAATGCAAACATCCTGAGTATTGTACCCAATTAGTTGTACCGGAGATGAACTGTTTGCTCCAGATGTTTGGAAAATTACTAGGTGCTCCCACGCTCCATGGTCCATTAAAATTCTCAGTATAAGGCACAGACAATATTTCTGGTTCCGGAGGGGGTTGAGAGTAAACTTTGCTGCCGATAAAGCTAATACAGATAAAAAAGCAAATTAATAAAATAATTTGTTTTTTCATTTTTTCTCCTACATATTCATATTTTTCTTAAACGTTGGTTTCAATTTCTACGAATTATTTCATCTCATAAATGTCAAACATATTTTTTACATGAATCCCCTGAAAAATATTAGAACCATGAGACTTTCAACTGCAAGGATTCCTAATACCGTTATTAATAGATTATTTTTCGATATAAATTCTAAATCAATAGCTAAAAATGAGAGCATAATCCTCATTGGGATAGCAAGAACAATCCCACTATCCCATATAAATCACTTCTCCAAATGGCGGAGTAAAATTGGCTTTATCAGTTAATATCCACAATGTCGGAAAATCAGGTACTTCCGGAAAGGAATCGCAGTACCCATCCGTAAAATAGACTACACAGGTAGGCATTATATCTTCTTTTTCAATATAGGCAAATCCAGGCTTGAAGTCTGTTCCTCCTCCACCCTTCGCATTAAGCTTGAAATCGTAGATATCAAGGTCATCAACGTTAGCAACTTTGGAATCCACATAAATGACTTTAATTTCAGTTCCCGGATAGATCGAGAGGATCGCATGAATCGGAAACTAGGTAAAACCTCTTTGTTTATGCATGTTTTAAGCAATTCTGAAG
>JABMPU010000040.1 GCA_013203665.1 Armatimonadota bacterium | reverse complement strand
ACTTTGTCTCGACTCGTCGTTCCTTACGAGTCGAAAAACTCGAGCTTACGGATGGACTCTAAATAGAAAATGTTAAATCTTTCGGAGATTTTTTTCAGTATTCAAGGAGAATCTACTTTTGCAGGATTGCCTTGCATTTTCATTCGTCTTGCCGGATGTAATCTCCGCTGTAAATACTGCGATACTAAATTCAGTTATGATACAAAATTTTCATTGGAATCCGAAGAAATTCTGCAGAAAATCAAAAAATACTATCCTGTGAAGTTAGTTGAAATAACTGGTGGTGAACCGCTTCTACAAAATGAAATTTACGATTTAATTAAATCTCTTCATAAAAATAATTTCAAAATTTTACTCGAAACAAACGGTTCGATTTCCATGAAACAAGTTCCCAAATACGTGATTAAAATTATAGATGTTAAATGTCCGGGAAGTGGTTATGAAGATAGTTTCGTAGAAGAAAACCTGAAATACATCGATTCAAAAAAAGACGAAATGAAATTTGTACTTTCAGATAGAAACGATTTTGATTGGGCAAAAGAATTTATTAAAAAGTTCAACCTGGAAAATCACAAAATAATTTTTTCTGCTGTTTTTGAAAAATTAGATTCTAAAACACTTGCCCAGTGGATTTTGGAAGATAAGCTTAAAGTTCGAATGCAATTGCAGATGCATAAATATATCTGGGGAAGAGATAAAAGGGGAGTTTAAAGAAATCCTTCTCTGTATTTATCAGTTCTTTTAATTACTTCAAAATATAACAAAACCAGATGATTATATCTTTTAGTTCAAAAATCAAAGCATTAACTGTATTAGAAGTTGGAAGAAAACTTCCTGATTGTGATTTATTGTGAGAACCAAAATCACTACAAACTTGTTTAATATCATATAGAAAATTTTTAATTATGCTATTTGAAGCAAATTGTTTTTGGTTTTCTTCTTTAGTAATCCAATAGATCACATTTCCCATAACAATTTGTTCTTTATTTTTCTCGTTGAAACATACTTCAGGAGCATTCTTTTCTTTTGCTATCTTCGTTAAAATATTTTCAAGAAGATTTCTTATTAAACCAAAGTTTGCTGAAATTTGCACAGGATCATTTGAATCTTTATTCTGTAATAATTTAATAAAATTAAAAGGTGCTTTATCCCCAACGTTTGTTCTTAAAATATCAAGAAATACCTTGTTTTCCCATTGTAATTTAAAGATTTCAATATTATTAATTTTGTTGATCAAACCTCTTGTTAATTCAGAATTCCCTTTTTCAATTATATTATTATCTGTGAATTTCTTCAATTCAATATGGTTTTGAATTTCTTCAGCATTTGGTAATTCACTTGCAGAATATGCAGTTAAAAAGTAGAATTTAGAAAGAATGTCAATGCCTTTATATACTAGTTTCTGCAACAAATAATCACCTTCTCTCTCTTTATACTTTATAGATAATTTATTGTCATAATCTGAATCGAATGCTGTAATTAATTCAGTATTATAATCTTCAGAAGAAAGATTCCTATCTATAATAAAAAGTGAATATTTCTGATAGTCATTTATGACCTTTTCAAGAGCAGAAGAAAATTTATATTCAACATCAATTATGTTTGAAAGCTCGACAACATTCTTCAATTCTTCATTAGATGCCCCATATTCATCATCTGCAAATGTTTGTAATTGCATAATTTGGTTCTCGTTTAAATAACTCGAAAAAAGATTAATAATTTTTGGTATATTCTTGCTCAGTTCATCTTCCACATAAAGAATTTTCATTCATTCCTCCATAGGTTATCAAATTTTACTTCAACAGAATATGTTTCATCATCTGTTTTAATAACTGGTTTTGTGTTTAATAGATTAGAGAAATTCTTGATAATCTCTTGCCCCAGACCACTGCTTTTTACCTGTACTTTCGGTTTATAGTGATTAACTACTTTAATTGATACATTCGCTTTATTTGCATCAAATTCAATTTTTATATTTCTAGATTCTTGAGGGACAAATGATGAATACTTAATTGCATTCAAAATAATTTCCTGGATAAGTATTAGAAGCTTTAATGAAGAACCTTTATCATTTCCAATTACAAAATCCTTGGCTATTTCAATATCAATTTCAAATTTCAACATGAATTTATTCATGAAACTCTCTAATCTGTGCAAATCTGTTGATTGTGATATTTCATTCCATTTGTTTTTAGCTTCAATGAAGACTGGTTTATTTGGAAAATAGTTACGCATAAATTTATTAAAGTATTTTCCATCAAACATTGAACTAATTGAATTTTTGAGAGATTCGATGAATAACTGTTTGATAGAAGTTGCATCTTTGTATCCTGAATTTTTTATATCATATATAAAATCATCGATTGTACCTTTAAAACTAAGATTCATGGCATTTACCAGACTACGTACCAGGTTTGCTCCACGAATGGCATTATCAATAGCAACGGGTTGCAATTCATTGCTTGTTTTCATGTTTTCTAAAGGATCGATTATGGTACCAATCATATTTTTTACGGTATGAGACAGATTTGCCATTATGCGGTTGCGTTCTTGGGTTCTAATAGTAGTTATTATTCCATTTATTTGGTCATTAATATCTTTCCTAATTCTCAAATCTAACATCGAATAGAGTTCTTTTAATTCAATACCTATTGTTATTCTATTTCTAATTAATCTGTCCGTGATTTTTATTAAAATGTTACGTTTTTTTATTAGTTGTTTATATCTTACATCATCAATATTGTCTTCTCCGTTATCATCCATATAATCTTCAATGTTAAAATAACCTGACTCTTCACTTTTTGATATTTTGAATAATGAAATAATAATTTCATAAAAAATCTCACTTGAGACTCGTGAATCTCCTCCAAAGAAGTTATCAAAAAACAATTCATAATTGTTTTCTCCAAACATTAAAAATGTTTTCCATGTTTCATCTAAGTCTATATTCTTCAGATATTTCCTTGCTTGAATATTGTCTCCTAGCAATGAAGATGCCCATAATGCAAACCAATCAGAGAAAATTAAATTATCAGCAAATTTAGTGCAAAATCTCATGCAAGAACATGATAGATTGTTTTTAATTAATGCATTACAAACCTTTAATGTTAATTCATTATCCAATTCATAATATTCCTCCCAAAAATAGTCAGCATCTTTGTTGAAAATGTATGAAAATAATATAAATAACTCTTTTTCTGTATTAGGTATTTTCGGATTTCTTTCTAATTCAAATATATCTTTGAATAATATGGATTCATTTTCGTATCTAAAAAATTTTTGACAGGATTTTGTTTGAAATAATTGTATAAAAAGACTCAATGCTTTATTATAATTTTTTAAATAGTATAAAGCAATTGCCATAAATATTCTAAAATTATTTTTATCAGGAAATAACTCTAATGCTTTTTGAGTAAGCTTTATTACTTCTTTAGGATTTTCCATACTTAGCATATTTTTAATTATTGTATACCAAACATCAATACTATCTTGTAATAATTCTGTGTTTTTTATTAAAAAATTCATAGCCTTATCAAAATAATCTTGAGAAATCAGATAATTAAAAATATCAAACATTGTGTCTTCAGGTAAAATGCTTTCATCAAATGAATGTTGAAAATATATCATTGCTTCTGATTTACAATCTTTTTCCCAGTTTGATACAGCTTTACTAAACAATGAATCACTTTTAGTGGCAGATTTATCAAAACCTTTATAATAAATTAAATTGTTATCAATATTCATTTTATTCATTTCCTTTTAATTTTTTTTCTTTTGAAACACCATATTTTTTTATCTTTAATAATATCTCTGTAAATGGAGTTTCAGATTATTATACTTTGAAACATTATTCAACAAATTGATTTTATGTATAAATTCCTCTTTTGGTAAAAAACCTGAATAATAAGAATGATAATATTGATAATGTCTCCCTCTTTCACAAACAAATTCAAGAAGATTGATACCATTAGAGTTTGAGATTTCAGCAAACTCCTTCGCAGAAGAAATATCTTTTTCACTTGGTGAAGTTTTATTAAATTCATTGGGTCTACTATTCGGATGATTATGAAAAATTAAAATGGAACTGTAATTATTTCTATTTGCATATTTTACAAAATGACTAAAATCATATGTCAATGAAACTGATGATTTATCAGAGCCTTTATTTAACCAAATCATATTAATATTTTTATACTTCTCAAACGTAATAATTATCCATTCATGTTTTTTGTATTTTAATAAAGAACTTGCAATCGCTGGTATCTCGAAAAGGGAATCATTAATTTTATAATAGTTGCCTGATGGATCCATTCTTTTTTTAAAATCTTTATTTGGTAAATACTCTCTATTATCAAACTTGAAATACAAGGAAATTTTTGTTTTCCTTTGTTTTTCTGCCAAAAGTCCGATTTCATCCTTTGTTAGAGGTCTTAAGTGTAGTATAATGAATAAAACAATAAAACAAAACAAAGATATAAAAAAAATTGTTAAAAAATTCATAATTAAAATATTATTTATTTGATTTTTAAAAAACAAAAGATATAATTCATTTTAAACCTCTCAACTTATTTAGCTTATTCATTTGATTTATTCTGTCCAGCAGTATTTTCTTTAATGTTTCTTTCTCTTTAATTTCAAAAGAGTTAAACATATTTTTGCCACAGAGAAAAATTCATATTTATGGTTACTATCGTTACTTTTGATCTTTGGAGGCTTTTATTCTTTTTCTAAAAGTATGTGGTTTAAGGTTTAATAATTCCGCTGCTTTTGCTGCGTTTCCATTTGTTTTGTTTAATGCACCTTTATAATAAGCAGGAATAATCTCTTTATCAATATCGATTCCTTCATCAGGAATATAAAATCCATTCTTGATAGGATCCTGTAAATTTAAAGATTTTTTAAGAAGTTCATTTTCTCTGTTCAATTGAGTTAGTTTTGCTTTTATCTCATCTGTCTGTTCTATCTTCGGGAAATCGTCGAGTTTAAATGTGATCTCTTGAATACCTGCTTCGCGGGAAGTTTGAATAAGTTTAGCATCAATCACCTTTCCCTGAACAAGAAATAGCCAGCAGGCGTGCATTGTTGGTGTTCCGGAAGTAACAGAAATTGTGAATTTTGTTTTCGGGTTATCCTTCTTAATTTTCTGCACAACCTGATATATTGCCGGATAAACCAGGTTATGATCAATTGGATTTAAACTTTCTGCCTGCCTGTATTCTACTTTCATATAAGGGTAATGCTGCTTGCAATATTCTTGGGTTTCAATCAAAGAATCCCAGTAACGGTCATTATTAAAAAGCAGATAAAGTTTATCAAATTTTCGTTTCTTGAGAATTGACAAGATCGGACCGGAATTTTCTTTTCCATCCGCAAATGGGTCATGGTTTCCAATAAAGGTTATTAATATTTTCATAATTTGAAAAATGGATTTAAGGAAAACTTGGCAATAAAAAAATTAAAACAACTTGTTCGCAAGTTGAACTTATCAACCAGAAGACAAGGATTCCCACTTTCGTGGGAATGACAGTTTTTTCCACTTGTCATCCTCAGCTTGACTGGGGATCTCCCAGATTCCCAATCGTGGTTGGTAATGACAGTTTTCTTCTTTTATTAAACTTGTATTCATAATTATTAGTTTTGCCTGCTGTGGCGTAGCATTACGAAGACAGGTTCGTTGCTGAAATTTCAATTTTTCCTGCCTTTTCCAGTTCAATCAGGTAATTTTCCAATTCTTTCTTTTTGTGTTCTTCAATTGTAATATTCAATTCAACTTTTTCTGAGTAATTAATATCAGAAATATCTGCGTTAAAACTCTTAATATTATGTTTTAGTTTCTCCGCAAAATCATAAGAAGTGCTGAGATGAAAAACAATTAGATTCAGCAGTTTTTTTAGAGGTGCTTGTTTTATAGCATTTTCCATACTTTCTTGGTAAGCTTCTATTAATCCGCGAATACCAAGCTTAACTCCACCAAAATAGCGGGTGACAACAGACACAACGTTTGTCATTTTATGCTTTTTTAAAGCATTGAGAATGGGTTTGCCTGCTGTACCGGAAGGTTCCCCTGCATCAGAACTGTGAAATGTATCTCCTTTTTCACCAATAATATATGCCCAGCAATTGTGATTTGCAGTTTTATGTTCCGATGATATTTGTGAAATATATTCTTTGGCTTCCTTCATTGTTTCTGCAAAATGCAGATGAGCAATGAAAATGGAACGCTTTATTTTTGTTTCAACTTTTCTATCTTTTTCAACTGAATAGAAATAATTCATAATATCTCAGTTCTCTAACTTTTCCTATTTAATGTCTGTTCGTGAAGTTCCATATCTGGTAGAACTTTTTGTCTCCCTCTCCTCGATAGGAGAGGGTTGGGAAGAGGTCGAAAAATTTAATATTCCAGCAATTTCCGCAATTGTTCCGCGTTCATATTTTTGATGATATTCTGACCTTCTTCAATAATATGTTCAAACATTTCTCTTTTGCTCTGCTGCAAATAAAGGATTTTTTCTTCAATAGTTCCTTTTGTAATAATCTTATAAACATTTACCTTTTTAGTCTGACCGATCCGATGTGCTCTATCTATTGCCTGATCTTCACCCATTGGATTCCACCAGGGATCAACGATGATCACAGTATCTGCTGCAATCAGATTTAAACCAAAACCACCGGTTTTAAAGCTGATCAGAAAAATCCTGATATTGTTATTATTATTGAAATTATCTATCCGCTTTTGCCTGTTGGTTGTGGAGCCATCCATATATTCATAAGGAATTTTCATCTTTTCAGTAAGATCTTTTAGAACTTTCAACATCTGCACAAATTGGCTGAAAATAAGCAATTTCTTACCGCTTTCTAAAGCATCGGAAATAATTTCCTGCAACAGTTCGACTTTTCCGGAAAACTCAGGTTTCGGTTTCACGTTTTTATCGATAAGGATGGGATGATTACAAATCTGACGAAGTCTGGTTAGAGCTGCCAAAATATGAATAAAATATCCTCTATCTCTTGTTTGAAGGAAGCTTTGTTTCAAATTCTCCAAAACCTGAAGATACATCTTTTCCTGAATTTCCGTCATTTTGCAGTAGGCAATCTGCACTTGTTTATCCGGAAGTTCAATAAGAACATCTCTTTTTTTTCTTCTTAAAATAAAAGGAGAAATGAGCATTTTCAATTTATCTTGAACTGCTTTTTTTTCATCATCCTGGTTCAAAAATTCATTTTTGAATCTCTTTAATGGAGGTAAATATCCGGGCATCAGGAAATCAAATATAGACCAAAGTTCTGTGGGACTATTTTCTATTGGTGTACCGGAAAGAGCCATTTTATTTCTGGAACGTAGTTTTTTCACTGCTTTTGTGCGGAGAGCTGAAGCGTTTTTTATATGTTGAGCTTCATCAAGAATAATGAACTCAAACTCAATTTCGGAAAGTTGTTTAATATCATTCTGAATAATGGAATAAGAGGTAAAAAGGATGTTCACGTTGAGATTTTTCAATATTTTTTTTCTTTCCTTTTGATTACCTTCATAAATTATAAAAGTAAGGTTTTTATTGAATTTTTCTATTTCTGCTGCCCAATTGAATAAAAGTGTTTTCGGACAAATTACAATCGATCTTGAATTTTGAGGTAAATCTGATAAAACCGAAATAGCCTGAATCGTTTTTCCCAGTCCCATATCATCTGCCAGAATACCGGAAAGATGATAGTTTTGCAGCATTTTCAGCCATTGATAACCGGCTTTTTGGTAGCTTCTCATAATGGGTTTTAGAAAACTTGCAAGTTGTGATTCTTTGGAGAGTTTTCTCTTTAATATCGCATAAAACATCTCTTCCAGAAAATCATCACCAAATATTCTGATAGCTTTATTTATCGATGAAAGCTGGTAAATGTAAGGCAGATTATAAACGGATAATTTATAAGCTTCAGAAGGTAGTTTCTCGCTTTTATGCAATAATTTTTCCACTTCCAGGAAAGACTCTTTATTTTCAAAAAACAGCATTCTACCATCACCTAATTTCATAAACTTCTTTTTGGATGTGAAGAATTTCCTCAGTTCTTCATGAGTGAAGTCCACATCTTTATATTGATATTTCACTTCGTATTCGAACCAATCGATTTTCCCGGATGATTTTGCTTTGATCATCGGTTCCAAATGAACTTTATAAACAAATTCTTTTTTCAAATCCTCAGAAAGAATGATGTTCCAGGAAGGATCGGTAAATTCAAAAATTGTTTCCTTGAGGATCGTGATGTTTTCCTCTCCTTCAAAAACAAGTTGAGAATTTTCTTCCAACCTGTTTGTTTGAGATTCTGGTAATTTTTGCACAAAATTGAAAATCTGGTATTTGATTTGAGGAGGAATGTAGAACCAGGCTATTTCACCATCCTGATCAAAACGAACGAGTTCAGCAGGAAAACGAATCAAAGACATGGGAATTTCTATACCATTTGCATAATCTAAAATACCGTCCATAATTATTTGTTGGTTCTCTTTTTTCAGATCGAATGTGATTACCGGAGTATTATGATAAACTTTGGGTATCACGATATCATCAGCAAAATCCAGATAACATTTGATCAATCCAAGTTGACGAGCCACAACAGACGATAAATAGACAAGGTCTTCTTTTTTTACTTTGAAATTCCCTTGGAAAAGTTGTGTCGTTACATCTCTTGAAAATGGTAAATTAATAGAAAAAATCTCATTTTTCTTAAAAATATATGTAGTTTTTCCAACAAAAAAAGCAGAGATTTGCTCTCCTCTTGAAATTTTCAGAAGATAATCATTTTCCAATGATCTTTTTACTTGGAAATTTATCCTGAATTCCTCATTTGAAAAATGAAATCTGTCACCTGTTTCTTTGATGTATATTTTATTCTGTAAAGATTTTAGCATTTGAAAAAAAAGGATAAAGTCGTTTTTGTAAATCGAGAAAAACACACCTTTCTTGCTAAAAGCACATTTTCTATTTTGTAAAAGTATCAGCAGATTGATCTCTTCATCGGATAGAGCTTTTAACTGTTTTTTTACTTTTGGAATTTCAGGAATATCTTCCTCTTTATAATCTTTTTGTGCCAATAAAATAGAGATTAAACGAATGTTCATCGGAAGATAGCTTTTCAGGGAAAACCTGATTTTATCTGTTTCCTGGTTAAAAATATTTGCCACTTCGATTTTAGCGTTCAAAACTACTCGCTGCCAGTATTCATTGTAATCCAGCAATTTGGTTTGATAGGTTTGAATTACACTTTTCTCCAGAATATCCGTAGTCAGATATTTGTAGGAATAGCTTATTACTGAAAGAAAATGTTTGCAATTATCTTCAGAACATTCAGAGCATTTTTGGCTCAGTATTTTCCTCTTATTTTTATTATAGATAATTTCGACTTTTGCAGAAAATATTTTGCGATTTTCAGAGGTGAAATCAAAAACTACATTTTCATTTTCATCAAGATATTTTTTATATATTAAATCATTTTTTTTCAGGTTTATTATCGTACTCTTAAAATACCACGAATTTGAGTGTTCATGATATTCTCCGCCAAAAAGTTTTGCCATTTTCGCTCCGAAAAAATCTGTAAAAACCAATTTCTGCAATGAAAAGATTGAAACATCTAAAGTCAAGTTATTAAATTTCTTTCTAAACCTTGAAAAGGTTTAAAAGACTCTTCTTCCTGCTGAACCTTTTCAACGGTTAAAACCCGGAAGCCAACAAAACCATTGAAAAGGTCTACTTGAGAGAGTTCCTCTGAGTGTAAACCGTTTT
>JABMPU010000039.1 GCA_013203665.1 Armatimonadota bacterium | reverse complement strand
GGATGACTTCGTTTTCCCCTTCTCTTTGCAAGAGAAGGGGTTAGGGGATGAGTTGAATAATTGGATTTTATGATTTTTTCTCATTATTCTCAAAATCACCCAATTATACAGAACCCTTTAATTACTCCTGATTCCTCAGAGTTAGAATTATACTTTATAACATCCCTTTCTATTTCAAAATCAACAACTTTGAATGTACAATTTTACCGCAATTGGAAACTATTTTATACAGATAAATTCCGGATCGTACCTTTTTGCTATCCAAATCCTTCCCATCCCATCGAATTGTATTATACTGAGAATGTAAAGTTCTTACTTTTTGCCCTTTCATGTTGAAAATTTCTACTCTTTTGATCGTTCTTGCTGGCAGCGAAAACTTAATGTTAACTCCTGAAGAAATCCGCCAGGGATTGGGATAAACCAAACTTTGTTGTAAGAGTTCAAGATCAGGAGGTACTGATGTTTGCACAGGTAAAAAAGAAATCCTGAAACCAAAATCATAATAACTGTGATCCTGGTAGTTACGTGAACGACAAGCTGCTGGAAGTTGGTCTACAGTGCACATCCAACCTGCTCCGCGTATCACTTTGCGAATTCCTATATCCGGTCCCACAGGATCGATTTGAGGTTGCAAAGAATAATCTGCAAACCAATCATTACACCATTCCCACACATTACCACTCATATCGCAAAGCCCCAGGAAACTATCTCCTGCCGGCGAATAATTTCCAATTTCCGTTAATCCTCCCGGTCCCAATCCAAAACAGTTCGCACGCGTGGAATCCGGAAATTCATTTCCCCATGGATAAATACGTCCATCATTGTAGCGAGCAGCAAATTCCCATTCCGCTTCTGTTGGAAGACGAAAACCAATATCTTCATAAGGATCGCAAGACCAATTTGCAATATCATATAATTCCACATTATTATTCATGCGGCTGAGCATATTGCAATAAAAGGCTGCACCATACCAGGTAACTTCCACCACCGGAAGAAGCTCTGTTCCAAGTTGTTCACTGAAGCTCGTTCCAGAGAAATCGATCTGACACTCATTACTGTCAAAATCGAGTAATTCCTGCTGATTGCCTGTACTATTCATGATGCTTGTGTTGGGAATAATGAGCAGTTCATTTTGAGAGAGAGCAAAATTGAGCATCTGGGTGTATTCACTCACAGTTACTTCGTATTTTCCCAGAAAGTATTCCTGGCTCAATGTAACCGGGTGCTCGGGAAGATTCAAGCTGTCTGCTCCCATGACAAATGAACCTGAAGGAATGGAAACCATTTCCGGAGTTTGGGCAACAAGGAAAACAGAAGCTAAAAAAAGAAAAACTATTAGATAAAATTGCTTCTTTCTGCTTAATTTGTAGCAATACACATGGATATTTTTCATAATTTGATTTTCTAATTTAAACTTTTATTTCTTTGAATTTCTTTTTTTGATTAATCAATTTTGCAACATTGTTTTCTCAAAATCTCCATATCTATATTATTGATAAATATTTTTCTCTTTTTCTGTATCAGCTTCGAATATGGAAATTTACTCTTTTGTGTCAAAATAAAAAAATATTTTCATGAAATTCGAAATAGTTCGTTGTTTATTATTGACAGTATTCTTTCGTATTTTAAAAAAATCAATAAGAAATTTTAGCTCATTACGAAACTCCAGTTTCGTAATGACAATGCTTCTGGAACTCTGTTTCCACGTAACAAATAAAATTCAAAACAGAGTTTTTCTTACTCTTGCATTCCCAAACGGAGTTTAGGAACGAGAGGGAAAATTCCATTTAGAAAAGGGGGAATATGTTTAAATTTGTTTTCATATTATTATGTATTTTTTTAATCATTGGATGTGCTTTAATTTCCCGCGATGAAATTGGGAATCTCTCAGAGTGTAGTTCCGAAGACTTAGTTGCTCTTTATGAAAGAACTTCTGAGGATTCGATAAAACTGGAAAAAATCAAGTTAGAGATTAGCACTCGTTTTCCAGCTTCTGAACAGACTTATGATTTTGCTAATGAAGAATTTTATGATAAAATTTATCCAATATGGAGAGATGATTCTCTCAAAGTTGAAGTTATTTCCGAATTGATAGAAAAATATCAGCAATCCAACTGGCGACGAACAATGTATCAGTATCTCACCTATTCTTTGAATGAGCTTGAAATGACTGATGAGTTAATCCTGGTTCTGGAAGATTTCAGAAATGCATTTCCGAATGATTACAAATCTTTTTCCCAGTCTGCACGGTATTTGAGTAAAAATGATATTAACCTGGAACAAGCTTTGGAGTTTGCTCAGGAAGCTCATCAAATGTCTTTTGATTATCCTAAAATGGATTTTTATCCGGTTATGCAATGGGAATTGGAAGAGCGTTCCGCTCCTGTAAATACGGCTGCAATATTAGCTGATATTCTCATCAAATTAGAGAAATATGATGAAGCTGAAGAAGTTCTGAAAAATATAATTGCAGATAATCAGCTTGGTATTGATGATGAAACAACTTTGGGAAGTTGCTATTATTATCTGGCAAAAGTTTATGATAGTCTCATGCAAAAGGAAAAAGCTGTCGATGCTGCTCTTCAATCTCTCATAGCTGGAGATTCCAGGAATAAATACACTCCCCAAGCAGATTCGCTTTTAAGAAAAATAATTGCTTACAAAGATTTGAGCGAAGATGAATACATAGATTTTATGCGTTATCGCTCGAAGTATGATGATGTGATTTTTACAGATATTACGGAGGAGTTTGGATTGGAAAATATCCGGGCAGGACGAGTTGCCTGGGGAGATTTTGATAATGATGGATCCCAGGACTTGCTTTTAGATGGCTGCAGATTATTCAAAAATCAGAATGGAAAAAGTTTTATTGAAATCACTCAAACAGCTTTTCCGGATACGATTCGTGCAAATGGCGGTTTGTGGGGGGATTTCGATAATGATGGAGATTTGGATATAATTACTAAAGATCCTGAATCCGTTTGGCTGAATAATGGAGAGATTTTCCGGAAAATTTATAACAAGAAATCTTTAGAAGATAATGGAATTTCAACCGAAGGAGTTGGAATCGGAGATGTGAATAACGATGGCTGGTTGGATGTTTATTTTGCCAATTATGAAGTTTGGAAGGTAACAGATTCCGAACCGGAAGCAGATCAATTCTTTATTGGAAAGGGAAATGGAAAATTTAAGAAATTCACAAAAAAAGCTGGAGTCTTACCAGAAGATAAAGAAAAACGAGCCGGTCGTGGAGTGAATTTCGGAGATTTCGATAACGACGGAGACCTGGATATTTTTGTTTCAAATTATCGTTTGCAGGAAAATTTTCTGTGGGTAAACGATGGAAACGGAAAATTCCAGAATAAAGCAAGAGAACTTGGAGTAAGTGGGGTAGAGGTTGAAGGCTGGTGGGGACATACAATTGGTAGCGGATGGGCAGATGTGGATAATGATGGTGATCTGGATCTGATCACAGCCAACCTTGCTCATCCACGCTACATAGATTTTTCTAATACAACCAAGCTTTATTTGAACTCGGGAGCTCCGGATTGGAAGTTCACTGATGTTCGAAGAAATTCCGGAATCCGTTTTGAGGAAACTCATTCCGAGCCTGCCTGGGGAGATTTGAATAATGACGGATTTCTCGATCTTTATATTAACTGCATTTATGAAGGAAGACGATCCTTTTTGTATATGAACAACCAGGATGAGACTTTCAGGGAAGTCACTTTTTTAGCTGGTGTACGTCATTTTAATGGTTGGGGAGTAGCGTTTGCAGATTTCGATAATGATGGAGATCTGGATATTTTAGCTGCTGGAGGAACAATCCAACTTTTCAGAAATGATACTCCTAATACTGGAAACTGGCTGGAAGTTGAAGTTAAATCCAAAAACCATTCTGATGGAATTGGCGCGCGTTTAACTTTATCAAATGATAAAATTTCTTTGATTCGTGAGATTCAAGGTGGGAAGGGAACCACCAACCAGCATGCTCTAGTTCAACATTTTGGTTTGGGAGAATATGAACCACCTTTTAATTTGGAAATTCGTTTTCCTTCTAAAGTTGAAAGAATTATTCGAATTGATGAGATAAATAAAATGATAATTATAGATGAAAAAAAGGAGAAAAAGTGAAAAAAATACCAATGCATTTTGTATGCACTTTAGATCAAGCTAAAGAAATTATAGCTGATTTTAATGATTTCTGGGTAATGAATTGCGGTTGCAGGGAAGAGAAAGGAAATTGTAAGCGTTCTCGAATGGATGTTTGTCTGAACTTTATCGATTATTCAGGTTCATACGGATCTAATTTGAAAAAAATGACACGATTTGAAGTTGAAGATATTCTGAAAGAAACAAAAGAGAAACATTTAGTTCCAAGACCGTTCAGGGATGAAACCAGAAAAAAAATTGATGGAATTTGTTTCTGCTGTGATGACTGTTGTGGATATTTCCTTAATCCTGAAGAAATATGTGATAAAGGCTCTTTAATTGAAACTACTAACTTGGAAAATTGTACTGTATGTCGAATTTGTGAGGATTACTGCTACTTTAAAGCAAGAAAAATAATAAATGATAAATTAAAGATTGATCAAGATAATTGTTATGGCTGTGGTTTGTGTGTTAATATTTGTCCCGAAGATTGCATTAAAATGATTGGGAGATATTGATTGATTTCAGCTAGTTAAATAATTACTTTTTTTTCTTTTTCAATAATTCCGAAATTGTATACAAAGACCCTGATACAATTACAACATCATCATTTTTTGATTCTTCTATTGCTTTTTTAGTGGCATCCACAACATCGGGAATTGCTTTGTATTTGATGTCGTGATTTTTGACAAATTTCACCTGGTCTTCGATTTCTGCAGCTCGGGTAGATTTGTTTTTTGAGATGTAAACTTTGAAAGCAACATTACAAATTTCATTGATAATGGACTCTATTTTTTTATCTCGCAGGATTGCCAGCACAAAACGTATTTTTCGGTTAGGAAATAATTCCTTCAAATTTTTTGTGAGAGCTTTAATGCCTTCTTCATTATGCGCACCATCTATCATTACAAGCGGTTTCCTGCAAAGAATCTGCATTCTGCCAATCCAGTTAATTTTCAGGAGAGAATTTTTAATTATTTCCGGATTTATTTCCTTTTCAATTTCCTCTAAAAATAAGATAAAACTTGTAATTGCGGTTGCTGCGTTTTCTGCCTGATGAAAACCAATGAGATTTGTTTTTAACTTTTTTAAAGAAATATTTTTGAAACAATAATCGAAAGTTGTTCCTTTTAGATTTATAGAAACATTTGAAATTTTGAAATCTTTTCCAAACTGATAGACTCTTATGTTTTTATCTTTGGCGATTTCCCGAATTGTTTTACGAGCAATCGAATTCATTTTTCCCAGAACTAAAGGAGTTCTTTCTTTGAGGATTCCTGCTTTTTCAGTTGCTATTTTTTTGATGGATGCACCAAGACTTTTTGTATGATCATAAGAAATGGAAGTTATTACAGTGATGGTGGAAGAAAATGGGTTTGTTCCATCGAGCCGTCCTCCCAAACCAACTTCAAATATTGCGTTTTCCACGTTGTTAATCATAAAATAATAAAATGCCATAGCAGTTGTAATTTCAAAAAAAGATGCTTCATTCGCTTCGAAGGTTTCTTCAAAAAGTTTATAAGTTTCCATCAATTTCTTGAAAGTAATGTTTCTACCATTAAGATGGATTCTTTCACGATAATCTTTCAAATGTGGTGATGTGTTCAAACCGGTTTTTAAGCCTGAGCCTATGGAAAGAGCTTCACAAATTGCTGCGACAGAACCTTTGCCGTTTGTACCGGCAATATGTATTCCATTAAGTTTTTTGTTCGGATTATCCATTTGTTCAAGAATTTTCATCATTCTTTCCAAACCGAGTTTTACATTCCCAGAATGACGCTGATAAATATAATCTAAAAAATCCTGATATTTCATTTTTTTTGTATAAAAAAACCTTCAATCCAGCAGTTGCCATATTGAAGGTTTTATTTTTTTTTGATCTACTCTATTAAGCTCTCCGGTAATTTATGGTCTGTAAATTTCTCTTCGTGCGGACATTTTACGATGATCTCTCCTGTTTCGTAATTTCCAGACATATAATATTTATCACCTACACCATTTTCAGGACATTCATACGTTTTTTTAAGAAAGCCGGTTCTCATCAGGTCGCGAGCAGTTCCCTCAAAATTTATCTCTCTCTCATCCATATAACGCTCGATGGCTTTATAAATTATTTTCATGTTTTTAATGCATTCTTCAGCGTTTTTCTTTTTATCGATGTTGAAAAATTGAGGAACAGCTAAAATGAAAATCAGTAAAAGAAAAGCGATTATACTTATTAATTTGTAAATATTGAATTTCTTCATTATTTCTCCCTGAGAATTTTTTACGAGAAACTTGATTTTGGAATTTTTCGTCAAGCTTTTTTGTTGTTTCGACTTATTGTTTAAGATGGATACTGTTCACCGCAAAGTACGCAAAGGAAAACACTCGATACACTCGTTCCCTATTTAACATTGCTTCGCATTTCACAGGATAAACTTCCTTATGTGGCAGACGAAGTACATGAAGGAAAAAATATAAATAAGATCACAACTATTTTTTACAAACCTTGAAAAGGTTTAAAAGACTTTTCTTCCTTCTGAACTTTTTCAAGGTTAGAGCTGATAATCAAAAATAAAACAGCAAACTTATAATTCAATTTGCTGTTTTATTTAATTCTATTTCAAATTTTTTAGATTTTTTAAGGAGCAGTATAAATGTAATCGGGATCACGATATCCTGCACCAGTATTTGAATACCAATCTGTGTAAAGTGTACCACCGCTTTCTGCCCATTCTACAAAATGCAAATATGCCCAGGTTATTTGAGATGTTTCTTTGGGATAAGAAAAACTAATTGGTAAATTTAGTACCCACGGTAAATTATTAGTGGTTACGAAATTCGTTCCATAAAAAGAATTATCATCAAAGTGTCCGAACCAGTAGTTATTAAGTAGGGCTGCCACAGCTGTTGGCTCTGCACCAGGTAAATGCACTTCTCTACCTCTTTCCCTATCAATAAACAAGAATGGATCAAAAGTATCAATGGAGAAATCGTCCATATCATACTCTCCTGGTGCATTCCATGTAGGCATAGGTGGTGTTAATGTCACAGTAACAGATACTGGAGTAATATAAGCATAACCTTCATCCGTATTTACAAAATTTCCACCGGTTGAAGGTATTACAGTTTCGTCATCATCAAAAACTATGACCGTTGGATGTGATTGACCGTATTCTAACTTGGTGATACCATCAATAGTAATGATACCTTGTGTATGGTTATATCCTGTAACCGTTAGATCAGTGTTCAGCGCTTCTATTGCATCGGGTAAATCAAATCCAAAACCATTACGATAATAGGAACCAGCAGCCCTCACTTCGAAATCTGCGAATACTTCCACAACCTCATTAGCTGCGTTAGTAACAGTTTGAAATTGATAGCCAACAACCAGATCATTAAAATCGTAATCACCTTTCCAGGGCCATTTATCCTCAAAAACTAAGCAACCATAACCTGAAGCCGGATAAAAATTATCATAAGCACGATTAATATCATCAGGATAATCATCATCTACATTAGGTACTCCATCACCATCAGTATCCGGTGGTATTCCGTCATCAGTATAAATGAGTTTTATATATCCACCCAAATCAACATTGGTGAATTGCCCGTCAGCTGTACCATAAATGAAGTCTATTTGATTTATGGCAGTTTTCACTAATGTATATGAGAATGTACCTCCTGCTGCATTAGAATAAGCAGATTCAAATATTGAACCGATACTATCAGATTTTGTATTGTTAGTACTAACACCATTAAACGAAATACCATCAGGCACTGTAGGATCAAAAACTGCTGCACCATCTCCATTATCGGCTGCTAATGTATCTGGTCCATGCGTTTCTTCAGTATTATTGCTCCAAATATCTACAATACTTTCATTAAAGAGACGAGGATTTGTACCACCATCATCTAAATCGTAACTTGCACCCAAATGTAATAATACAATTGCAATGTCTAAAGGATCATCATTATCAGCTTGTAACTCACCACCATTAGAAGTAGAATACATCTCCACTTCTACTTTCGTTAAAGTTTGTCCAGTAGCTGTAGGATCATAATAATCAAATGTAATTGTTTGATTAGATGTAGAATTAGTAATATTAACTGTCTGCTCTGTAACAGTTCTTCCAGTCACAATGAACTGATAAGTAAGCTCTTCACCATTTACCGGTAAATTAACAGTTTCATTATTCGCTTTAATTGTAAGCTCATTCATAATTGAAGGTATAGAGGCAATTCCTCTGAAAAATCCCTCATCATCTGTTGAACCTTTTAAAGCCTGATTCGTGTAGTCAGTAAGAACAGAAACAACGATTCCCTCAATCGGTTGGAGCGCTCCATCAACTACAGAAATCTGAACATTCACGTTGTTATGCATATCAAAAATAAAATCTTCAGGAATATTGAGAGTTTCGATATCTATCAAATCGTTATCAACATCCTCAGAAGTTACCTTCATACAAGAAGCATAAAATAAAACTGCAAGTATTAATAAAGCAAAATAAAATGTCTTTTTCATCTTTTTCCTCCTAACATTAATTCCCAAAGTCATTTGCCTGAACTTTGGAAAATAAGTCAAATTTTTTTTTATTTTCATTTTTTTTTCTTTCTTTCTTTCTTTCACAAAACATTATACACTTATGTAAAAGTAAAAGCAATTTGCATTCCATCTAGTTTAACTCAAATAGTTGGAAAGGGTTATAAGAATATTCTTGTAACCATGAATTCAGCTTTGTCCATTTGTGGACGGTATTAATAGTTTGACTTTTTCAATAATAATTCAAATTCTTATATTTTAAGAAGTTAATCACAATGTTGGCGTTTATTCGGAAATGGACAGTTATGTCCGAATTTGATAGAGAGATAATGTTGCCAATATTTCAGATTGAATTATAAAAAGCAAAATTACTTAGATTGTTTTTTTTAAGATTATTATTGACTAATTTTTTGAAAAATAGAAAAAAATGCCTTATTGTTTTCCTTTGGGAAATACAAAATTAGATTTGAGAGTATATATTCAAAAAAAATAGATGGAGGAAGTTATGTCAAAAAAAGTTCTTGTAGCAACTATTAAACCATTTGCAAAAGCAGCAGTTGAGCAAATTAAAACGGTTTTTTCGGAAGCAGGTTATGAACTGGTTTTATTGGAGTCGTACAAAGAGCAAAGCGAATTTGTGGAAGCAGTTAATGATGTTGATGCCTTGATAATTCGCAGCGACAAGTGTACAGAAGAAGTTTTGAACAACGCAAAAAATCTGAAGATTGTAGTTCGTGCTGGAGCTGGTTATGATAACATCGATCTGCAAGTAGCAACGGAGAATGGCGTTGTGGCTATGAATACTCCGGGGCAGAATTCCAATGCAGTGGCAGAACTGGTTTTTGGACTTATGATCACTCTTGCCAGAAAACAGTATTTAGGAAAGGCAGGAACAGAATTGAAATACAAAAAAATTGGGATTCATGCTTATGGCAATGTAGGAAAATTTGTATCAAAAATAGCTAAAGGTTTTGAGATGGAAGTTTTTGCCTACGATCCTTATGTTGATGATGCAATAATGAAAGCTGATGATGTTCAGCCTGTTACTTCTGTTGAGGAGCTTTATAGTTCTTGTGATTATATTTCTCTTCATCTTCCCAAGATCAAGGAAACTATTAATTCTGTAAATTCTGAATTGATGTCACAAATGAAAAAAGGTGCGGCAATTATTAATACAGCCAGAAAAGAAGTTGTTGATGAAGAAGGACTTAAAAGAATTTTTGCAGAGCGGGATGATTTTTTATTTGCTTCGGATGTTGCTCCGGATTGCAAAGACGAATTAAGAGAAAAGTATCCTGAAAGATGTTTCTTCACAGCTAAGAAAATGGGCGCTCAAACTTTGGAGGCAAACATAAATGCAGGTGTTGCTGCTGCCACTCAGATTATCAATTTCTTAGAGAAAGGTGATACAACATTTAAAGTAAATTGAAGAAAATTTTAAGACCTTTAATTATCGCTTGACATTGAATTAAGGGATTTTTAAAAAGTCTTCGAATATGATTTTATCCTGAATAGCTCAGCGGTAGAGCGGGTGGCTGTTAACCACTAGGTCGGCAGTTCGAGTCTGTCTGCCGGAGCAAAGAAAAGCAAAGGTTTCGCGGGAGTTTAGAAGCCCCGGCTAAAGTCAGCCGGGGCTTTCTTTTTGCCCTATTTGGCCCTTTTACGCTCATCCTTGGTTCCTATTTGGTTCCTATTTCCTGGAACCAAAACACCCACCTGCTCTATACTGTAGTCTCCATCAAGCGACCGGAGAACGCGCCATGGGGACCATCTACGACAAGTACAAGGGACAGCCGGATCACCTCGGAGCCTACATCCACATCAAGTACAAGGACCCCACAACAGGCAAGTGGAAGCCCAAGCCCATTGGTCGCGTGAAGCCCAAGGATCTCACCAAGACCGAGTACAGGCGGCGGGTCAAGGAACTCAAGCAGCAGGCCCGGGACATCCTGGCCAAGATCGAGGGGGACGTCGTCTCGGGGAAGTACGGGCTGCGGGATGAGTCGGGAGAACACGATCCCATCTTCGCCGAGGTGGCGCTCCCCTGGGTGGACGGCCGCACCAACCGCAGCGCCAGGAGCGACCAGGCCCGCTTGCGTAACCATGTGGAGCCATACTTCGGTGCCATGCACCTGTCCGAGATCACGCCGGGCGTCGTTCGCGAGTTCATCGACCACATGGACGCCAGGTTCAAGGTCCGGGCCAGGGCTGCGGCCAAGGCAGC
>JABMPU010000038.1 GCA_013203665.1 Armatimonadota bacterium | reverse complement strand
GGATGGCCGTATATCCCAGTACGTAGGGATAATTTTGGGGTTGTTGAGGAAGATAAATGGTTTGGAGTGAGGGGGTTAAAAGTATATTTCACGCTAAGACAAATTTCAAAAACAGTTAAAATTTTTGTTGAATTAAACTAAAGTTAGAGATGGTATCAAAATTATATTCAATCAATAAGTCACGAACAGGATATGCTTATCAATATAAGCATATCCTGTTACAACTTCTCAAATTCATCAAAAGTGGCAGATTGACCGAGGCGCATATTGATTTTCCGTTTACTTGCAGCCAGCATGTAAATTTGTCATTGGATGCAAAATTTGTATTTACTGACAAAACATATATATATGAAATAAAAAGTGGAGATGATTTTAAAGAGGATAAGGTTGAAGAGTTGAAGCATGTCTTGAGAAATCTCTATTTTTATGAACAAGCTTATAACACGAAATGCGATAAATTTATTATTATTGCTCCAGATATACGTAGTAGGATACTAGAACATTGGGATAATTTTCAATTTATCCAGGAGAATAAGAAAATAAATAGTCAAGGGGAAAAACAAGCTCATGTTAGAGATCGAGTCTATTTGCAGTTTGGTTTTGATGAGCTTAGCGTTGAAAAGAAAGTTTTTATTAATTTCATTAAAGACTTAAAATTTATTTTAGGGCTTAAGTATACTCGAGATGATGAGCTTGATACACTTTCAGATTTAGAAGACCAGATTGTATCTGAAATCGATAATTTTTGCCAAATTTTTAGGGTAGTCGACTCAGCCATAGCAATTCCGAGTTGGTCGATTGCAGTGGAATTATTAGAAACATTGTCAAAATGTTCGGAATCTAACAAAGAGTCTCTTAGAGATATTTGCAATAAACTTGCCGATTGTTTATCAAGACGAAAATTATTATGCGATGCTAAATTTCCAGATGGGAATAGGGACAACATCTTGGACAATATTAAAAAAGACCTTAGCAAAGGATTGATTGAGATAACAAAAATAAGTTTTTTAAGAGAAAATATCGATAAAGGTTATAACCATGGGAAAACACGGACAGTTTAATTATAAAGGAATAAATTATCAATCATGGGCAGCAATGTCTTTATTTTTGCAGTATCTACGCAATTCTGATTTCTTACGCATTGAGCTTGAATCAGCTAATATGGAAGATTTTAATTTAATTTTTCGTGATGGTCATAAAATAATTTGTGAAGCAAAAGCTCGCAGAAGAAATTTCACCTATTCAGATTTAAAAAGTTTAGTTCGTTCGATGTCAAAACATCTTAAAGATAATGATGAAATTTTGGTCATATGTTCTAATTTGAGCCAATCCCTTGAGGACAAGGTTAAAAACATGAAATATTTTAGTAAACAAATGGCTCCTCATTTCAAACGCAAAGGTTTTGGGACAAAAGAAATTCAGGCGTTATCAAAAGTTCGATTCTGGAATGTGTCAGAGGAGGCACATTATAATGTTGTCTATTCGCTGTTTGGTGAATTGCTTAATTTTTGGCTTCCACAAGCTGAATTAGAGCAAAAGGCAGATAGTATTTTGCTTAAAAAAATATATGAAGGGTCTGCAAAAGGTCAAAGTTATTCAAGAGAAGATATCTTATTAGAAATTGATGGGTATAGAAAGAATGCTATTAAATATAGTGGCTATTTTGATATCGAACGAGTGAATGTAGAAAAACAATTGAAAAATCTTATCAGAGCAATCGAGGATAATAAATCTCCAGAATGGGCGGAGGCACCATTATCTGCTATTTCAGCCCAACCCAATCTAATGTTTTATGTGATAGATAAATTCAAAAACAAAAAGATAAAATCACTCAAAGATTGGGCTAATTTATGGAATCTTAATAAGATTTATGGCTTTTCATTCAGTATGTATAAAATTTTTGAAAACAATCTACATTCTATTAAAAATAGAAAATATGTGCTGGATTTTATAAAGAAGGACACAAGGGAAACACACAATTTCTACAGACATAATTTTTTTGTAATGAATGTTGTAAAAATAATCAATCGAATCTTGGATAAAGATACAAAATCATTAAATCAAGCGTTCAATAGAGTAAAAGAGATATTGGTAACTTTTAAAAACGATTATTTCTATTTGAAAAGTAGAAAAGCTGATCGCGATTTTGAGAAGGAAAAAATATGCAAATTATTGAAAAGGATTTATCTGGATGGCGCTAAGAAAATTAAAAAAGAAATCTATAATCTAATAATTGTTGACTTTAATCTAATTGAAGATCAAGGGGAATTCAGTCACTATACATCTATAGAAATTTTTGAAATATTAAGACATTATATAACTTCTGACTTAGTTCAACTCGAAAAAAAGTTTACGAGTTTGATTAAAGAGCTATCACAACAATATAACAAATTTTATAAGAAGTTTGGCCAAAAAGTCACATTTGATGGATGGGAACTAATGGGTGGAACGACTTCTTTTTGGGGTGGCAACTATAAAATTGAAGACAGACATTTTGTAAAATATGTATTAGAGCCTGCTCTATCTCTATACTATAAGGATAAAAGAGAAAGTTGCTGGAAATTTATAAAAGAAAAATGTCTTATTAAAGATAATAATGTCGATATTAATCATCCGGATTTTCTTAATCGTGCTGCACTTAATGTTATTCTAGAAAGATTTAATCAGGAAGATTACGAGATATCTAATGAAGCTTTTGAAATCTTAAAGAATTTTGTTTTGAGACGTAAAGGTATTCCCCATAAGTCAGAATTAATATGTCAAGCGCTTCAAGGAGATTTTCCCGATGCAAAAAAATGGAAATTAGCAAATGTAAGCATAAAGCATTATAAAACACCTGTTAATCCTTTCATTGAACGCATAGTGTCTGAACTGGCCACTAAAGGGCATAAGGAAGCTAAGGAGGTTTTCAATAGCTGGGCAAAAAATTCAGATTATTATAAGAAGACAGAGTTTTTAGGTCGTAGTTTAACACAGCATATTGACAAACTTTTAGATAGCTCATTTGATGACGCAGTTAACATTTTTAAAAACTATATAAATAGCGAGTATTTTATAAAGGAACTTGATAATTTTGACGCTTATAAAGTAGCAGGTTTATTGGGCAAGATATTGCGGTTTAACTTTGAAGTTGGAGTTGTGATAATAAATCACATAAAACAGAGCCATGAACTATCAAAAAATCAACAAATTTTGATAAGCTTTGGCGTGCTGGACTCAATTGATAAAAAATCAGAAAATTTAGATTTTGTAAAGAAAGCATACTATAGGTTTATGGATCCATTTCTTGCGGAATTTGACAATGACATAAACAAGATTTTACAAACATTCCCACATGGTAACGCCCGTGAGGCATTTGTACAATTTGCGGAAAAGCTAGCCAATAATAAATTGATAAATGAAGCATTAAGGATAGTAGAAATTTTTATAAATGATCCTGACCCTTTTCCTCCAGGAAAAGATCCTGAAGATTTAGAAGGTAAATATAGCCATCACAAAAAGATTAAAGATGAAGGGCAAGAAACAAGTTCTATTAATTCAGTGCGAGGATGGTCTGCATGGACACTGGCACATTGTGTTATTTTGAGTGGCAGAGTACAGTTACCTAAAATTATTGAATTAACTAAACGGCTCGTTGAAGATGAAGATTATTATGTGCAACATATGACCTGTTTTCCACTATCGAGGCTAATTAGTGACAGGCTCTGCCACATGCCGGAAGACAAAAATACGTTGTTTTTCAATGATGATAAGAAAACGGCATTGAAGATGGCCAAAAATGTAGAGGAAATGGCGCTGGATTTGCTTGATAGAATATTGGCATCCAGTTCTAATGTACAAAAAGCTTTGGCTAAGAGTATAATGTCAGTTGTAGGGAGAATCAGAACTTTGAATCAAAAAGATGCATTAATGCTCATTGAAAAACTTAGAAAGTTCCCTGATGAAGAAACTTCTGAAATAACGTCATTGTTTCTGTATTACGCTGAGTTCAGAAAAGATTCATTTAAGGATTGGAAGTGGTCATTTCCTGGCCTATATGATGACCTTCAGCCGTTTGATGATACTGAGTTAAAAATTAAATTAAAAGAAATTATGTTAGATAATTCAGAAACAAAAGCCGCGTTCGCGTGGGAGTTTTATAGCTTGACAGATTGTGCGTTACGTAAAGTCAAAAATAGTTTAGATTATGAAGAGGCAATTGCTTTGTCAGTAAAATATATTAAGGACTTGTTATCAGAATACGATCACAGAACATTTGAAACTGTATATCGATTTATTAATGAAAACATAAAGGAGTTGAGCAGGTTCAATACGTGTTATGAACTTTGGCTTAAGTGTCTAAAACAGGAGAAATCCGCACTAGAAAAAATGATTAAGAATCGTAAAGCGTATGACGTATATTGGTGGCCTTATGACTATAATGGCAATATTCTAGTTTTAATCAATGAACAAAAAGGACAAAAAGATTTTTTAGATGCATTTGAATTCTTATCTAAATATCCTAAAGAAGTCGATATAGGCAACATAAAGAATGCGGTAGAATTAATTAAGAGAATCTCGTCATCTAATAAGCAAGTGGAGGGAATATTTAATAACTTGATAGAGCGAAATGCTAGTTTTTACGATGATAAACAACAGTGGCTAAAGCAATAAATAAAAATACATTTTAGAAGATTTTTAGAAAAATAGCGGGAGGTGCTTATGAACGGTTTTAAAAAAGGATCTGGTTCTTTATGATAAAGACGGTAAAGTAGTTAAAATTTATCCCTATGGCAGCGAGGAGCAATTAAGATGGCAGATGGCGCTTGAGATAATATTTGAAGCTGACCAGAAATATTTTGAATATTTATGGAATAAAAAGAGACAAGAGCAGAAAGAAGTAGAGCAAATAATAGATCAGCCGGATAAGAAAATCATCCGTAGAGCTGAGAAAAGAGAAGTTAAGCGTTATAATCTCAGCCAGACAGCAAAGATTATCAGAATTTCCCGGCAGGGATTATATTACTGGATAACGAAAGGCTTAGTTAAGCCGCGCCGCGATTATCGTAATTATCCCGTCTTTACAGTTTTTGACATCGAGAAGATAATAAAGTGGCGAAATACCATAAAATAGGTAGAGAGTAGATGAACGATAGTGACGCCAGTGATTTTGCATAACCAGTTAATTTACAATGAGATAGATGCAGTTTTGTGTGTGAACGTATTTATCGCTTTACAGTTATTGACACCAGAGTTTAATATGTGTAACCTATTGAGGAATAATTAGTTATGTGCAAAAAAGTGTTTCTGAAAACATTTGGCTGTCAAATGAACGACAGGGATTCGGAAGCGCTTTTGGGGTTGTTTGTGGATAAGGGATATACTGTAGCTGCGAGTGCTGAAGAAGCTGATGTAGTTTTGGTTAATACTTGCTCAGTAAGAGCTCATGC
>JABMPU010000037.1 GCA_013203665.1 Armatimonadota bacterium | reverse complement strand
GTCCGGGCGTAATAAAATGAAGACTGAAGCGTGAGTTGGGGATGATGGTATTACTGAATGTTTTCTTGAACCTTCCTAAGCTTTTCTTACAAGTTTTTCTCATACAAGAAGATTCGGAAGATTGGATGAAGAAGGATTGGAAAAGCAGATTGAGATAGAACTTTCCGAATTTTAATTGGAAGAAGTTCTTTAAGGGAAGTTTCAGAAAGTACACGACTCACGTCCAATTCACTAAAAGGTGACGTTTAATTAATTCCTTGTCCCCATTCAGTGACATTTATCAAAAAAAATCATTTTTTTTTAATTAGTAAAATCTAAGTAAAATTTCAATATAATTTTTTTTAGAAATACGTTTTGTATTGAAAAAATGCAAAGGTACACATTATTTACATCATCTTGAAAATACCATTTTTAGAAACTGGCACAATCCTTGCTTACAAAAGTGGTGTATTTTTTAATAGAGTGAAATAAAAAAAACCCAAAAAACAGGAGGAAAAAATGGGAACACAACAAATCTTATTAATCGTATTAAGTGTTATCATTGTTGGTATCGCTGTTGCAGTTGGTATTTCAATGTTTAACACCCAATCGGATGCTGCTGAATTGCAAGCAGTTGCCGGAGATCTACAATCATTTGGTGCACAAGTACTTGCCTATCTGAAAACCCCCACAAGCATGGGTGGTGGTGGTGCTGCTGTAATTGCAGCAGATGCTGCTTCAATAGCTACCTGGATCGGCTGGAGTGCTGTAACTCTTACAAATAGCAATGCCACGTATACTCTCACTACTGCACTTGATGCAGTCACAATCACAGCTAATAATACTGCCGCTTCTGCAATCGTAATTGATGATACTGACACAACAATGAATGATGTAGCAGTTACGCTTTAATTGCAGTTAGCTTTTTTAAAAAAATAGGAGGTGAAAACACCTCCTATTTTTTAATGCGAAAAGATTCTGTTCAATTAGTATTTTTTTCATTCCATACTTACTAACCCAGTAGAAAATCGATGATGCAGAATTCAAACCCCTTTATTTTAGTAGATTCTCATCCACAATCAAGTTGAGGACAAGCTTTCATGGGGATGACAATTGTTATAAGATTTTCTATTTTGCATAATCGTTATAATGAAATTCTAAAGATCATAATGTAAATCTTAAAAAAAATATTGACATTTGTTTGGGGTTTATTTTTTTTATTAATCGGAGATTATATATTATAATTAGTGTAAAATTATGTCAGACATGTTGAAATCTGAATCTCTTCTTGTATCAAACAGAAATAGTGTTAAAGTAATAAATGGTAGAGAAAACCTATGTTAAATGAATATCGTTATCAGGGATTAACAGCCAATGCCAGAGCAATTCAGGGAATCGTATTAGCAAATAGCAAGAAAAGAGCTAAAAAATTAATTGAAGAAATTGCTAAAAAGCACAAACTGAAAATCAATTCCATCCTGGCAAAACGAATGTTTTTATATACAGTAAAATTTCCAAACAAAAAAAAGAAAAAAGGAAGACAAGCAGCATATACCAAAGAAGAAGTAGCACATGCTCTTGCAAAAATTGGATATAGAGATGTAAAAATTGAGCCTACTCTTATCGACATTAAACTTAAACCTCCGGCAGCCAGCATTATGATGTTCATCAATTTAAGCTCTTTTATGCTTAAAGAAAAAATGAGTTTTGATAAAATATTGCGTATGCTGGCAGAAGAAGAGACAAATCTTACTTTGAAAGAAGCTCTCAAAAAGATTGAAAGTGAACTTAAAAAAGGTAAGGAAGGAACAGAAGTATTTGCACGTTTTGAAGATGTCTTTGGAAAATTTCCAGCTTACATGCTGGGTCTTGCCACAAAGAGCGGTAATATGTCTGAAGTTTATGAAGCCACCTCAAAATTTATGGAACGCGATATGGAATATAAAAAAAGTTTGAAACAAGCTTTAATGACTCCGGCTTTTACAATTGTGGCTATGTGTCTTGCTGTATTATATTATATTATTAAAATCTTTCCAGCCACAGCAGAACTATTTACATCGTTTGGAATGAAACTTCCACCTATGACCGCTGCCACATTGAAAATGAGTTATTTTTTTGGAGCAAATTGGTGGTGGATGTTATTGATGCTCGTAATACCGGCCATTGCAGTTGTACTTTGGTGGAGAACTCCGAATGGGGAAGTATGGCGAGATAAATTCATCATCCATTTACCGGTTATTGGTCACCTGTTACACAAATCCAGCATTGAAATATTTTTCAGGGTTTTTGCAGCTATTTATGGAGGAGCAGAAAATAATATTGAAACCTTGAAAGCATCAGCAGAAGCCTGTAGAAATCGTTTTATAGAAAAGGGAATCAAAGAAATCACAATTCCGATGATGTTAAAAGACGGCAAACCGCTAGTTCAAGCATTAGAAAAAGCAGATGTTTTTAATAACAGCACATTAAGCCGTTTGAAAACAGGTTCAGAGACAGGTAATATTTTGCAATCCGCCCAGCAAATCTCATCTTTTTATGAGAAGGAAACTACCTATAAAATGGAAGGTATCATCCAATCGATCCAGACTTTTATCGGAGCATTTATTGGTATTACAATTACTTTGTTAACCATGGTTTCTGCAGAAATTGCAACTGCTTCACCACCTCCACCAGGTACGTAAAACTGAGTAAAATTATTGGGAGAGAATTTGGTTAAACGATCAAGATTTGGAGAATTATTAGTCCCCAAAGAAGTTATAGATAACACTCTTTTAGATAAAGTTTTACACATCCAAAGTGAAGAAGGCACATCAAATCCAACCAGGATGGCAGACTTCATAGTCTCCTACTATAGTATTAACCATCATATTGAAAATTAATGGGAGTGAATTTGGCTAAACGATCAAGATTTGGAGAACTTTTAGTCCAAAAAGAAATTATAGATAACACTCTTTTAGACAAAGTTTTACACATCCAAAGTGAAGAAGGCACATCAAATCCAACCAGGATGGCAGACATCATAGTCTCCGATTTTAATATTAATCATCATGCGGTTTATAGTAATCTGGCTAGTTTTTATGCTTTCAGAGAAATTGAGATCGACGTTAGTATATTATCTGAAAAACAGATAAAACAGATAAAAAACTTCCTGGATTCTTTTCCCGATGAATTTAAAAATCAATTATTATTCAAACGGATTTTACCTTATCAAATACAAAAAGGTCGAACCACAACTCTGGTTGTGTTAGCTGCAGATCCTACAGAACGTATCGTGGAAAAAATCCCTGCCAATTCCGAATATAAAAAATACGAAGTTGCCTATTGCAAATTATCCTCATTAAATGAACTGCTTGAACTCATTGCTCCCAAGTCAAATGAATTTTTAGACCTTTTGAAGGAAGCCAGTGAACAAATCGAAGATGTTGAGGAAAAATCCAAAAAAGCTTTAGTCGATGAATATGCTTTAGATGATGAAATTAATAAAAGTCTTTTGGTTAGTCTTTTTGAAGCCTGTTTAATTGAATCTGTAAGAAAAGGTGCAAGTGATGTTCATATCATTCCAGATGAAGCTGATTCAGTTGATTTCCTCTTTAGAACCGACGGTAAACTTCATAGTTGGCGTCGGCAAGATAGGACTTCACCGGAAGCTGTTTCTGCAGTTATAAAAGATAGAACTTCCGGAGTCGACAGATTCGAAAGAGGAACAGCCCAGGATGGATTTATTCAGCGTATGGTCGATGGACATCTGATAAGATACCGTGTTTCTATTGTGCCCATTACATCTTCCGAATATGAACGAAGTTTTGAAAGCGTTGTAATTCGTGTAATTGATGATAGAAACGTGATTACGGATTTGAGAAAACTGGGTTTTCAAAAAAAGGCAGAAGAGGATTTTGTCAAATCCATCAGCAAATCCAAAGGTATTGTGTTGGTAACCGGTCCTACAGGTAGCGGAAAAAGTACAACCTTAATGGCAGCACTCTATCACACCATAAATCCTACAGTTAATGTATTAACCTGTGAAGACCCTGTGGAATATCATATCCGTGGAGCCAGACAAATAAAAATCGATAATTATAAACTAACATTTGAAGGTGCTATCCGCTCGATTTTACGGCATGATCCGGATATAGTAATGGTGGGAGAAATCCGTGATAAAATAACTGCTGATACTGCTATAAAATTAGCAAACACAGGGCATTTAACTTTCTCCACTCTTCATACAAACGATGCTCCCAGTGCTATCTCTCGATTATTCAAAATGGGAGTTGAAACCTTTTTGCTTGCTTATGCCATCAATATCATTGTGGCTCAGAGATTAGTGAGAAAACTTTGTAAAAAATGTAGAATCCCTCTTACAAAAATAAAATATAAAGCTGCTTTAAATATCGGTTTTACTCAAGAAGAAATTGATAAGGGAGTCATCTTTGAAGCTGGTCCGGGATGTAAAAAATGCTCAGATGGTTATAAAGGAAGGGTGAATATTTGTGAAGCACTCTATTTTACTCCGGAAGTACGAAAAGCCGTTTTAGAATCCGGAGATGAAATTGATGAAGACAAGATCAGGAAAATCGCTGAAGGTCAGGGAATGCTTTCTACTCTTGAATCAGGATTAGACAGAATTAGAAACGGACTAACTTCCATTGAAGAAGTAACTTATGCAACTTCAGAGGATTAAATTATGGGTATGATTGAAATGTTATCAATTTTATTAGCTATTATTCTGTTTTCCACCATACTTATTTCAATGTACCATAATATTTCAATTGCCATGGATATAGTTTATAATGGTCTTTATCAATTGCAAGGTCAGAAGATCACAAATAAATATTTCCAGAAAATTGATGCCGAACTTCTGTGTCATAATGACAATTTTACATTTAGTAATATATACAGCACATACAATTCCTACACAGATACGGAAACTGTGAATAATATTCAATATAATATCAGCATGCAAGCAAGTTATTGTGATTCAATTGGAGCAACGAGTGCAGATTCTACTTTGGGTTTCAGAATAATTGACATGAGTGTTTGGTGTTTTCCGCCAACTTCATCAGATACTCTATGGATTGGTACATCAGCTAATCCTATACAAACTGTTTTTGCCAGTTATGAATAGGTAGGAAAATCATGGGCAGTATGATTAATGTAATCGGAGCAACAGCCATCGGAGCAATGTTTCTGCTGACAATATTAAGTGGCATTTTTAATGCTCAAGCTATTGCATTTAATGCCAAAATGCAAGTTACCCTTGCTCAGGTTTCAGAGGATGTGATCGAAATTCTGGATAACTATTATTTATCCCGCGTTGGTCTGGGAGTTCATTCCGGAAATAAAATAACTTATGCATCAGATGATAGCTTACAATTTGATAGCCGTCTTGATGATGCTAGCGGTGACAACAAGAAATACACAATTTTAATCATAAAAGATGGAAATGACAATTTAGTCGTATACCGAGATGGAGTTATTGATTTCGGTCCTTTTGCGTTATCTGATAATACTGATAATCTCAAATTTACTTATTATAAATATGATTCTGCAACCGGTGGTGATATTGAAGAGTCTTCACTAGATTTAATTCAATCTGTAGAAGTTGATATCGAATTCGAGTATCAAACCTATAAAATGGAATCTGGTGTAGATTATGTAAGGCATAAAATAAAATTTTGGTCGTATTTTAAAAATCTGTATCTTTAAGGAAACTTGTCCTAAAAAGGAGGAAAAATGGGCAGAACTTTAATTATTTTAGTTATTCTAATAGCTGTTATCATAGCAGCTATTGTTATTGCTGTTCAAAGCAAATCGACTGAAGTTCCAGAGCTATTAGATGAATTTCTTCATTCCAACCTGGCTGCTTATGCATTGAATTACGGGATTAAACAAGTAGCAAATGAATATGTCACAGGTGATAGCACGCAAATTTTAAACTTAGAAGTACCGGCAGTCGGTGGTCGGATAGACACTCTAACATATACTTACATTGAAGGCATTGAAGTCGATACGGTATCTATTCTTGCTTCCATCAGTTGGGTGGAAGACGGAGAGCGAAAAAAACCAGCTTATGCGAGCGAAACAAGAATTGTGGTTTCAACTACAACACCCTATCAATTTGGTAACTATGCACTTACTACAATTGGACCTATTGATTTCAAAGGTCATTCTTCTGCAGATCCATATAGAGAAAATTATACATTTACATTTGAAGATATTTTCGGAATGACATTACTAGAAGCAAAAAATTATGCTATTGCAGAAGGCAATTATTATGAAGGAAGTACTATTACCGATCCTGGTCATGGCATTTATACAGTTGATAGTTTTACCTGGATGGAAGGTAATTATCATCCTACATCGTGGAATATATCCAGTGGTATTCTAATAGTAAATGGTGATCTCAAGAGTTCTGCTCATGTGAATTTTACGGGTGTTATTTATGTTATAGGAGAATTCTTTCCTACTGCACATACTAATATTACCGGTGCAGTCTTTGTAGAAACCACATCACAAACTGAAACTGATTTATCCAGTTTTGCTACAATAACTTACGATCAGGATGTTATTGATAGTTTAGGTGGGCCAGAAGCCCTAACCATCAATATTATTTATTGGAGAGAATAAATCGTTAATCTTGTAAAACCGATCTGCTTAATAAAGGAGGAAAGATGGGTAGAATTTTAATAATTTTAGTAGTATTTTTAGCTGTTGTAATCGCAGCAATCGTAATTACTGTTCAAAATAAAACAGTTGAAGTTCCAGAATTACTAACTGAATTTCTTCATTCCAATCTGGCTGCATATGCATTAAATTACGGAATTAAACAGGTAGCAAATGAAAACATCACAGGCGATAGCACGCAAATTTTGAATTTAGAAGTACCGGCAGTTGGCGGTAGGATAGACACTCTAACATACATTTATAATGCAACCAATGATACGATTTCTATTCTTGCTTTCATCAGTTGGTTAAAAGATGGAACGCGAATAATACCAGATTATGCGAGTGAAACAAGAATTGTAATTTCAACTACACCTGCAACCTATAATTTTGGTGATAATGCACTTACTACAGCAGGACCTGTTAGGTTCACAGGTGATTCTTCTGTAAATCCATCATATAGAGAAAATTTTTCATTCACATTTGAAGATATTTTCGAAACGATAGCAGAAGCTGCAAAAAATTATGCTATTTCAGATGGCAATTATTATGAAGGAACTAATATTACTGATCCGGGTCATGGTTCTTATACAGTTGATAGTTTTACCTGGATGGAAGGTAATTATCATCCAACATCCTGGAATATATCCAGTGGTATTCTGATAGTAAATGGTGATCTCCATTGTTCTGCACATGTAAATTTTACCGGTCTTATTTATGTTATGGGAGAATTCTTTCCTTCTGCACAAACTAATATTACCGGTGCGGTTTTTGTAGAAGACCCAGCACAAACGCATTTATCCGGTCATGCTTCAATAACTTACGATCAGGATGTTCTTGATAGTTTAAATGGTCCTCCACCAACCTTCGGCATAACTGTCTTTTATTGGAGAGAATAGGGTTATCAAATGGGAAAAGTTTTATTGATTATCGTTTTACTTGTATCAGTAATTTTATTTGTTGTCATGTCTTATGTTACAAAAAAAACGATAGAAATACCTGATACGATTTCTCTGAAATTGGCAGAAAGTCAAGCCAAATTTATTGGTAGTTATGCACTTAATTATGGATTAAAGCAGGTTATGAATGGCAGCATTTCCGTAGCATCCGATTCATCTTTTTCACAGGAATATACAAATTTCTATATCCTAGGAGATGGTAGAATTGATAGCCTGAGATATACAGCCTATGATGATACTATAAGTATCTCAGCTTTCGTATTTTATGAAGTTAACGGTCATCAAGTTTATCATGATTGCGAAATTGAAATTACCACAACAACAAAAATTGATATTGCTACTGCAATCTCTACTTCAGGTACGATCACTATTTCAGGAAGTGCTGAGGTTAATGGTGATATTGTTGAGAATTTCTGTCCAGCATTTGAAGATATTTTCGGAGCTGATAAAGATTTTGTAAAAAGTAATGCAAACAACTATTATGTAGATCCTGCCAATAATGTAACTCCAATCGAAAATGTAACCTGGGTAGAATTTGTTTCTCAAACTGGATTTCATATTACTGATAATAATTATGAAGGCAGTGGCATCTTGATCGTGAATGGTGATTTTATCATGACAGGCGGTACCTTTAATGGGATTATTTGGGTTATAGGTAATCTCACAGTTAGTGGTAATCCCACAATCAATGGGGCAATATTTGTAGAAAGCGATATTGAAGTTGAAGAAGGTTCTGAAGTTACTTTTCAAGGGAACTGTGAGATAAACTTTACTGAAGGAGCAGTAGATGATGCCATGTTAACCTTGCCTACTGCACTCGCTTTCAAAATATTAAAATGGCAAAATTAATTAGAGTTACCCGTAAACTCACCCCCAACCCCTCTCTTGGGGAAAGAGAGGGGAGAATG
>JABMPU010000036.1 GCA_013203665.1 Armatimonadota bacterium | reverse complement strand
CTGTCTTTCTGAGGAAATCTTCGAAGTAATTTCTAACGAAGAATCTCATTATAAGCGGAGATCCTTCGATAAAAAAGCAAGGGGGATTCCTCCAGCCTTCGCTCGCTTCGACTTGGCAAGCAGGATGACAAAAACACTCTATTTTGCAGAACTCTTTCACTCACGAGACAAAGTTATTTTTTGTTTACATTATGTCAAGTTTTATTTACTTTATGTTAATTATTATAAACCTTATTGAGAGAATTTCATTGCGGTAAACTGAATAAGAAAAACCTTGAAAGGGTCAATCCATCTGAAACCCTGAAAACGCTTCTTTCAAAATTTCTCACTACTTAGCGCTTTCAGGGTTGATAATTCTATATCTTACATTCCAACCTTGAAAGGATCAATCTGAAAGATTTTGTTGAAAGAGACCTTTTCAAGGTTGCTTACTATCTCCCCTTACAGAAAAATAAATGCCTTGACGAAGATTTATTATTTTCATCTTTTCACTTTTGTAGCAAAGGAAAGCAAATGGGATATTTACAAGAAGCTGAGAATGAATTAGTTTTCCTGGAGTATTTAGAAAAAAATAAAAGAATGATTTGTTTGTATAAGAACCCAGTATGACATTCTAAACGATTATGGCGTTTAGAAAGTAGTTATTTGAAATACTAAAATTATAGTGATGTGAAAAGATAATCTACTTGAAAACAAATGAAAACAGAAATTAATGAAATAAAAAAAATATTATCACAAGATGGGCTTTCTAAAAGTGACATAATCAATTTAATGTCACAAGTGAGAAATATAATAGAAGAGAAAAACTGTCAGGAGAAATACAAGCATTTAAACCTATACTGCAATTGGTGTTTTCATACTGAAATATCGGGTTCTATCGTTTGTTTTAGAATGTTAAAAAAAATAACTAAGATAATGGTAGAACATAATGCCATAAAAAATGATGTAATACATGAAGTAACCGACGTACTCTCTGTTCCAATTTTGAGAAAAGAATTTATCAGCTTATTTAATGAATTTAATATACCTAATTTAATCTTTAAAAATAGAGAGGTCTGGAAAAATGTATTTGGGATAATTGCATCAATATTATTAGAAAGACCTTTATCGTTTCCAGAATATAAACGAGTAAAAGATAAACCGAAGATTAAAAAAATATATGATGATACAAAACAAATTGCATCTGGTACTAACCTTTTTGTTACATCTTTTTCTTTCTATGAAGGTGAAAAGAATCGACTATGGTGGAAAATAAATATAGAAAAGGAATACATTGATATTATTAGTCCATTTGTTTTTAAATTATAAAACATGAGTAAACGTAATTTTAGTACATCACATAACAGTGGGTATGTTAAATGGGATTAAAAAGACAGCCCACATCACATACCTGCAACATGCAATGAAAAGTAGTATGAAATTACATATATCAATCATATTAATCCTTTTCCTATGTTTTCTAAAGGCACAATCTCAAGATACATTTCGGATAGGAGATTTGGAAGTGTTTGAAGTAGATAACTCCTTTTTCAGCCAAGATAAATTCTTCAGAGGTGCTGATGGAGCAGCATCAATCGATTTGGGAAACGGAAAAATAATCTGGTTGTTCAGCGACACATTTATCGACCCTGAGGGTAAAGGCAAACGAAGTAATTCGAAAATGATCAATAATAGCATTGCCATTCAAGAAGGCTATGAATTGAAAAAATCTAAAATGACATTTTTTTATAAAGGTTCTCAACAAAAACCAAAATCCTTTTTTGAACTTCCCGGTAAAACCTGGTTTTGGACAGGTCATGGAACCTATGTAAGAAATAAATTAATTGTTTTCTTATTTGAAGAGCAGAGCACCAAAAAAGATATTGGTTTTGAAGCTATTGGGTGGTATGTAGTAATAATTGATAATCCATTCGACAATCCATTAAATTGGAAAATGGAATACATAAAAGGTCCGGAAACATTTGGAGTAATAGTAGGATCCTCAGCAGTTTTGAAGGACAGCAGTTATATCTACGCTTATGGTGTTAAAGAACCTGCTACTCATGAAGTTTATCTTTTACGATTTGAAATAAACAAACTGATTAATGGCAATATTAACGAAATCGAATGGTGGGTAAATGGCATATGGGAAACCGGATTAGACAATGAACCAATTTCCTCTTCTTTATTTATTGGTCAGACGGAATTTTCCGTACATTATCAGCAGGACATCGATAAATATATTCAAATCCAAACTTATGGTATGGGGCATGCCGATTTAGGATTAAGAGTAGCTGATCAACCCGAAGGACCATGGTCGGAACCTCTAATTTTTTATCACCCTTTGCTTAATGACGAAAAGGATTTTGTTTACTCAGCAAACGCACATCCTGAATTGACAGCAGATGGAATCTTAATAACGTATAATATAAACAATGGAGATTTTGGAAAACTAATAAATAATGAGAACATATACTTCCCAAAATTTGTCCGAATCAAATACTGAAAACTAAGTTATTATCTCAAAGCAGAGCTTAAAGTTACAAAATCACACTTTCCTTATATTCACCGAATTCTTTTCGCAGAACGCTGCAAATCTCACCCAGAGTTGCATATTCCTTTACTGCTTGCAGGATATGCGGCATCAGGTTTTCGTCAGATTTAGCAGATTCTTTAATTGTTTCCAATTTCTCATAAACTATTTCGTTATCTCTTGTATCTTTTATTTTTTTTAGTTTTGCTTTTTGATTCTCACCAATAACCGGATCAACTTTCAAAAGTTCAGGTCTGGTTTTTTCTTCTACTTGGAATTCATTCACACCCACAATGATACGCTCTTTTCTTTCAATCGACTTCTGATAATCATAGGCGCTGTTTTGAATTTGCAGTTGAACAAAACCTTTCTCGATGGCAGAAACCATCCCACCCATTTCTTCGATCTTTTCGATCATCTCGCTGGCTTCTTTTACCAGATCATCTGTGAGGGATTCCACATAATATGAACCTGCAAGCGGGTCTATCGTATTTGTAACTCCACTTTCATGAGCTACAACCTGCTGTGTTCGAAGTGCGATCTGAACAGAATCTTCAGTTGGCAGAGCAAGTGCTTCATCACGGGAATTGGTATGCAGCGATTGAGTACCTCCCAGAACAGCAGCAAGTGTTTGGACAGCAACCCGAACGATATTATTATCCGGCTGTTGAGCTGTGAGAGTGCAACCTGCTGTTTGAGTGTGGAAACGGAGCATTAATGATTTTGGATTGGTTGCTTTGAATTTATCTTTCATTATCTTTGCCCACAAAAAACGGGCAGCACGAAACTTTGCCACTTCTTCCAGCAGGTCATTATGAGCATTGAAGAAAAATGAAAGTCGAGGAGCAAATTCATCTACTTTCAAGCCGCTTTTAATTGCTGCTTTTACGTATGCCACACCATCTGCAAGCGTGAAGGCAATTTCCTGTGCAGCTGTGGAACCAGCTTCCCTGATGTGATATCCGGAAATCGATATTGTATTCCAGTTGGGAACTTCTTTGCTGCAAAATTCAAATGTGTCGGTAATTAATCTCATGGAAGGTTTAGGTGGAAAAATATAAGTTCCACGTGCAATGTATTCTTTAAGAATATCATTCTGGATTGTTCCTCTTAATTTTTCAGCAGAAACTCCCTGTTTTTCCGCAACTGCAATATACATTGCCAAAAGCACCGCAGCAGGAGCATTTATCGTCATGGAAGTGGATACTTTATCGAGCGGAATTCCATCGAAGAGAACTTCCATATCTGCCAGGGAATCGATGGCAACACCCACTTTTCCCACTTCTCCTTCACTCATTGGATGGTCGCTGTCATAACCCATCTGCGTTGGTAGATCAAAAGCAATGCTGAGACCTGTTTGTCCTTTTTGCAACAGGAATTTATATCTTTCATTGGATTCCTGTGCATTGCCAAAACCGGCATATTGTCTCATTGTCCATAAACGCCCGCGATACATAGTGGGCTGAACTCCGCGTGTATAAGGATAAATTCCCGGAAACCCAAGAGATTCTTCATAGTTTATATTTTTCGTATCTTCTTTTGTGTATAGCCGATTAACCTTCTTATCCGAACCGGTAAGGAATTTTTGCTTTCTTTCCGAGAATCTGTTTATTGTTTTCTCCACACTCTTTTCATAAGATTGTTCCAGTTCTTTATAAGATTTTGCCATAAAAAAAATCTCCTGATAAAATTCTTTTGAAATTCAATTCCTGTTTTGCCAGATTTATGTCAAATACAAAAAAAGCGGCATTTCTGCCGCTAAAAATAAATGATTGGAGACGATTAAATTATTCCAACTCGTTTACCGATTTTTTCAAATTTTCCGAGTGCTTCATCAAGTTGATTTCTGGTATGTGTTGCCATGAAACTGGTTCTGATAAGTGTATCATTTGGAGGAACAGCAGGAGGAACGATCGGATTGATGAAAACTCCTTCATCATCGAGTTGTTTCCACATCTTAAAAGCATTCATCATGCCACCAACATGAAGAGGAATTACCGGTGTACAGGAGCTACCTGTATTATATCCCATTGCTTTAAAATTTTCCATCATATAATGTGTATTTTCCCAGAGTTTATCTATACGTTCCGGTTCTTCTTTCATAATTTTCATTGCTTCCAGAACAGTTGCTGCTGAAGCTGGAGGTAAAGAAGCACTGAAAATAAGAGATCGAGCAAAATGTTTGAGATAATGGATAACATCTTTGCTGCCGGCAATAAATCCACCCACAGATGCAAGCGATTTGCTGAAAGTTCCCATAATCAATTCCACATCATCTGTACAATCAAAATGCATCGTGGCTCCAGCTCCGGTTTTGTGAAGAACTCCCAGAGAATGTGCTTCGTCCACCATCACACTGACATTATGTTTTTTCGCTAATTTACAGATATTGGGAACATCCGCAATATCACCTTCCATACTGAAGATTCCATCAACAACTATAAGAGCACCCTTGCCTGCCACTTTCTTTTCCAGAACAGTATCGAGATGTTTCATATTATTGTGATTAAAGCGAACCATTTTTCCCATGGAAAGCATACAGCCATCAAGAATGGAAGCATGGTCGAATTTGTCTGTCACAATATATTCCCCTCGTTCCACCATGGCAGAAATAGCACCCAGATTTGCCATATAACCGGCAGCAAATGCCAGTGAAGCTTCCTTTCCAACCAGTTTCGCCAGTTTGTCTTCCAGTTCTATATGAATATCCAGAGTTCCATTCAGGAAGCGGGAACCGGCACAACCGGTGCCATATTTATCAGTTGCTTTTTTGGCTGCTTCTATCACGCGTGGATGATTGGTAAGACCCAAATAACTGTTCGAGCCCATCATCAACATACGTTTACCATTACAGGTTACTTCGGTATCCTGCTCAGAATCTATAATCCTGAAATAAGGGTAATGACCAAGCGCCATTAGTTCTTTTGCTTTCGTAAAGCCTTTCACTTTATCGAGTAAACTCATATATTCCCCTTCTTGCTTAGTAAGCTAATTCCAAAACTTATTTGCAGAGTACTATGTCAATAAAATTAAATAAGATATCATTTTATTAAAAGCATTTTGCGGGTAAAGGTTTGATGATTAGCTCGCAATTTATACAAATATATTCCTGAGGAAACTTCATTTCCATTCTCATCTCTTCCATCCCAAATTATATGGTTAACTGGTTGACTGGTTAACTGGTTAATCGGGAAAGTCCTAATCTTTTGACCTTTGAGATTGTAGATTATTAAATCTACATTCTCTGCGTCCTTTGCGTCTTCGCGAGAGATATTAAATGAAATAGTCGTTTCCGGATTAAATGGATTGGGATAATTTCCCAGTAATTTCGTTTCAAGAGTTAAAACATCATCGGTTCCTACGAACGTTATTTCAAATTCTATTGGAATGGATTCAAACAAATACTCATACAAAGCTGTAAGTCCTACAAGATAGATTTGACCACTAATTAGATCATATATATCGTAGGAAAGTTCAGTAGTTTCAAATAACTCTCCATCCAGATAAATCCTGTAATTCAGAAATGGAAATGTACTTCCCGGTTCAGGTTCCTGCCAGGTAAGATGAATGTGATCTTCTAAAATTTCATAAGATGCATTAGTTGGTGGATTACAGATATATGGAGCCCCATACCAAGCTTCCACGATCTCAGATTCACCTTCTTCATAAAGCGTAGAAACACCAGCAATATATGTCTGCCCAGGAACAAGACCGGTATATTGGTACTCAAATACATCGATACCAACAATTGCTTCCAGAACTCCTTCAAGATATACATTATAACCAATTAAAGTAGCATATGAAGCTTCCGGAGGTTCCCAGAAAACAATCCCGAGTAAGTGATTGAGTACAACGTTTAATGGAGGATTCAGAATGTGAGGAATTATAAACTCTACTCCTACCAATTCAGATGAACCAGCTTCGTAATTTGCACATACTTCAGCTAAGTAAGTCTGCCCGTATACTATATCAGTAAATGTCCAAGTCTGCTCATTTGTGACTCCCTCCAAAACTCCATCTAAATAAACATTATAAAATCCAAGTGGATGTGGAGGTGAAGTACTTCCCGGCTCTGGTGGATCCCAAGTAAATATTGCATATTCGTCAACTGTAACTACTGGATTCTGAGGTGGATTCAGAATGTGAGGAAAAGTAATTAATGTATCAACAATTATCGACTCTCCTAAATCGTAAACACAAGAAGCACCATATAATATTGTGCTTCCAGG
>JABMPU010000035.1 GCA_013203665.1 Armatimonadota bacterium | reverse complement strand
AGGTTAATCTTGATAATGCAGCTTAAATCACTAATTTTGCACTTATGCTTAATTCTATAAAGAACAAGATGTTATGGAATATTATGAAATACCTGAAAGCAGTCGTGATGATAATTCACACTCCTGCGAAACTTAAGTTATGTAATATATATAACAATTTTGCAGGTCACGCTCTTGATATTTCAGTCAATGATGCGGTAAATGATGTAGAAGTTATTGTTGATACATTCACGGTTCAAGACCAGTTTGATTATTTTGCTTTTTATCAACATAGTATCACAAGCACAGGGATAATTACTATTGATCTGCAAAATCATTATTTGGAAAGAGTTAATAATGACTTATATGTCTCAACTACTGGAGATGATAACAACACTGGTTTGACCCTGGAAGTACCAATTAGAACCATAGCTTTAGCTCTTCAGAAGATAGAATCAGACAGTCTTAATCCTAAAACCGTATATGTAGCTTCCGGTTTCTATTCCCACGATTTAAACAATCAGATATTTCCTCTCGCAGGAAAGAAAGATGTAAATATTATCGGTGAGGATATGAGCACAACAATATTAAATAATGATTTAAATGAATATACGTTTATGATGGCTCATAAAGGAAATAATATTCTAAAAAATTTTACTCTTCACTCTGATGAGCAATGTCTTTTTCATAGTATTTACATATCAAAATCCGACAATCTTAAAATAGAAAATGTAGTTGTCGAGAATTCTACTATTCATAATTCTGGAGCTGTTTTATTTTATCGATGTTTCGAAGTTGTTCTTGATAATATCACAATAAGGAATAATATTTCTGAAGGTTGTTCTGGTTTATGGTTTGATGGTGGCAATGTTAAAATGAATAATTGTGTTTTAGATAACAATGATTCGATTGGTCCTGATACGAGATCATCAAATTTTTATTGCCACGTAAATGATTATCTTGAAATTGAAAATTGTATATTCTCTAACACTGAAATACTTCCTGGTCCTTATTGGGATCATCCTACTGTTATGATAGCAGCACAACAGAACTGTGAACCGGATATAAAACTAAGTAACTGTTTGTTTATCAATAATTCCACAGATGAGAGTTATATCGCTATAATAACAAGTTCTGGTCAAAGAGAAATAAATAACTGCACTTTTTCAGGGAATACATCAAGTTTTGCTACATTGAGGATTCATAGTGAAGTGGATTTCAGAAATAATATCATGTATAATAACAATGTAGATTATGAAATTTTAACTGGTAACATAACAGCAACAGGTTTAAATTCGATATTAAATATTGAATACTGTGATATTACAGGTGGTGAGGACGGTATCTGGCCTGGCAATAATCCTGCAACAATCAACTGGCTGGATGGCAATATTGATGAAGATCCGATGTTTGATAGTTTGGGAACGTATCCATTTGCATTATTAGCAAATTCTCCCTGTATCGATACAGGCACACCGGATACAACCGGTTTATATTTACCACCTTGGGATCTTCTGCATAACTATCGCGTTTGGGATGGAGATGGAAATGGAGTGGCAATCATCGATATGGGCTGCTATGAGTTCGGAGCGGATTCGGTGGGAGTAAACTATAATGAATTACCAATATCGAATTACGAATTACGAAATTACCCTAATCCATTCAATCCTGAAACAAAAATTGTATTCAATCTTCCTGAAGAGGGAACTGTAAAACTGGAGATTTACAATATCAAAGGACAGAAAGTTAAAACTTTCCTAAATCTCCAAATCAACAAATCTTCAAATCAACAAATTATATGGGATGGAACAGATGAGAACAATCTTCCGGTAGGAAGTGGAGTTTATTTATATCAATTAAAAGTAAATGGAAATTCTAAAGCAATAAACAAAATGATCCTCCTAAAATAATCTAAAATAAAATGAAAATAATCGTCCTTCTCCTAGTTTTAACTTTATCAATTGTTTCTCTCCTTCCTGAAGATAAAATCGAAAACCCATTTTTCGAGAATCCGCCAACTCTCAATGAAGCAATAAAGCAATCTCTATCTTTAATTAAAATGACTCCTGCTGATGTTCAATTGCAGGCAGATTACGTGAAGAAAGATACTTTCAGGCTTTGTGCAGTAATTCATCTGCTGGAAAATCCGCTCGAAACAATCGAGTTTTCCAACCTTATGGCAAAAGAAATTGAGGATTCTTCCAAAACTCTTTTGGAAAGATTTTGTATAATGAGCAAATATCTCGATATTGAAATCGAACCTGAAATAGTAGAAATCCAAATAAACAGTTTTGAAGATGTGATCAACATCCTAAAAAATAAGATGTTCGTTGCTGCTGAGATGAAGGAAGAATTGTTTTCTGAATTCACGATAGCAGAACTGGATACGCTCGCTGAAAATATTCCACTCCTTTTACAGGAAGATGAAGAAATAACCGAGAAAACCATTTTCGAACTGGCAGAAATCGAAAAAGAAGCAAGAAAATTTTCTGAAAGACTCTGTAAGAATTTCGAAAGATTTGACCGCAAAATCATTCATAATCAAGGATATTTCTGTTTGCAGGGAATCGAAGAAATCACTGGATATCTCAAAAACCTCGATCCTGCAGAAATCGAAAAATACAATGAAAAAGGATTTTTCAAAAGCATTTTCCGAAAATCTCCAAAACCGGAAACATCAGCAGGAAAATTTCTCTATTATGAACAAACTCCATGGGGAGATATTGTAATTGGAGGAAGAAAAGAAAACCATTATTCAGACGAATTTGCCATCATCATAGATCTGGGTGGAAATGACACATATTCGCAAAATGCAGGTGGAACCATGGGAAAATTTCCATTTGCTTTCTGCCTGGATTTGAATGGAGATGACAAATATTATTCAAATTCTTTGGCAGCTTTTGGCACAGGTTTATTTGGCTGCGGCATCCTGATCGATGAAGAGGGAAATGATTATTATTCGACAGCAGAAACAAACCTGGGAACAGGTTGGATTGGCACCGGAATTCTGCTGGATAAAAAAGGAAGCGATAAATATTTTTCCGATTTCTCATCTCAGGGAGCTGCATTTCTGGGAATCGGTCTGCAAATCGATGAAATAGGAAACGATATTTACCAGGGAACTGTTTTCTGCCAGGGATTCGGTTATTTAGCCGGTTTTGGAGCTTTACTCGATAGAACGGGAAACGACTTCTATCTTGTTCAACAAAAATACACTGACCTGCTCAGATACAATGATCATGCAGTTTCGCTTTCTCAGGGTTTCGGTTTTGGACATCGTCCGGATTATTCAGGTGGTATCGGGCTTCTGGATGACATTTGCGGCAATGATACTTATGTCTCCGATATTTATGGTCAGGGAAGTTCCTACTGGTATTCACTCGGTTTCCTGGTAGATCGTGATGGTCATGACAATTACAATTCTTACCAGTATTCTCAAGGTGCTGGAATTCACATTTCTGTGGGTGGTTTATTGGATGAGAATGGCAATGACAATTATTCTGCAAATGGTGTTTCCCAGGGTGAAGGTCACGATCTGGGAGTTGGCTATTTATTAGATATTAAAGGAAATGATGATTACGTGTGCTACGACCTTTCCCAGGGTGCTGCCAGTCATCATGGTGTGGGAATTTTAGCGGATTTGAGTGGGAATGACGGCTATTTATCCAAGAATGCTTATACAACTCACGGTCATGGCAGGATGTCACGAAATTATGGTTCTATCGGATTAATCCTGGACTTGCAGGGAACTGATTTTTACACTGCCAAAGGTGAAGACAAAGATTTCTGGATAAGCTCCACTTATGGTGCTGGAATCGATTATCCCATAGAAATTCAGAAAGAAGAAATCTGGGATTATGGAGAAAAGGATTCTGTGGAAACCAGAGAATATACAACTGAAGAGCTATTCATTATGGCGTCTGCTTATGAGCCCAAGTTTTCTTTAATGAGAGAATTCGGAAATGAAGAGATCCTCAAAAATCCGGAAGCAACCTGTAAATATTTGATTTCTATTTCAGATACAAAAAATGCACCTGAAGTTCATTCGATTCTGGCAATATTCAAAAATATGGGAGAGGAAGCTGTTCCTTTTTTGATAGAAGCTTTGAACGATTCGGTTCGAGCTAAGGTTGGATTATTTGTGATTTCTCTGGGAGATATCGGAGACGAAAGAGCAATCGAGCCTTTAATCGAACTTTCGCAAAAAGAGAAATGGAATCAAAGCGGAGCAATGATCCGTTCCCTGGGAAAATTCGATGATGACAGGTGCAGAAAGCGTCTTCATGAAATCAGTGTTTCTGAATTTACATCTGAAAAAGAAAATGAACTGCTGCGAAAAGATTTGATTGTAGCCCTGAAAAACATCAATGCGGAAAATTCTATTGAACTTTTCATTACAGCTTTGCAGGATTCATTTTATGTAGTTAGATATCCGGCAAAAGATGCACTGGTATCCCTGAAGGAAAAAGCATTTGAACCTCTTAAAGAATTTTTATTCGTAACAGATGACAGTTTAGCAGCATGTCTTACAATCGAAGCTCTTGAAGAAATTAAAGATAAAAGAGCGATTCCTGTTTTGATGAATTTGAAAGATACTGATTTGTGGAGTTATCAAACAGTTAGATTTTTTATGATTAAGGCACTGAAAAACCTGGATGAGAATGAGAAAGTTCAAGCTCTTATGAACGGAGAAGATGATAGAAACTGGTTTCTGCAGAAGTTGAAAGAAAAATGATCCAGATGGACTTGACTCGTAATGAAATGCGAGTTGAGAACATCTGATAAAAAATCATTCCCAACTCGCGCTTCAGGCTTCATTGTATTACGCCCAGACAAGTCGCCACGAGTCGGGTCAGATTGAGAACATCCGTCGCAGTCTCGAGTTACATTCTCCGGTAACTGCCGGATCATTGCAACTCAAATCTGCTAATCTAACTTCGGATAATCTTGATAGGATCTATCTTAACAGTTCTTCTGGCAGGATGCAAAGTTGTGAGAAAACTAATGACAATTACCACAATCGGCACAATTACAAAATCCAGGATCCTGATATCAACTGGAATCCATTGCAGCGGAAAACCAGCAACTGGAATTTTAATAAAATGCCAATAATCCTGAGCTAAAAGCAAAATCAAAGCAAAAGCAACTCCAATAAATGTACCGATAATTCCGATGATCAAACCCACATTCACAAAAAGACGGACAATATCTTTTTCGGAAGCACCAATAGCTTTCAGCACTCCGATCTCAACCTTCTTTTCCGCCACGAGTTTGATGAAATTTCCAGTCATATTAAAGGAAGCAATAATGATCATCAAAGCCAGAACCAGGAACATTACGACCTTTTCCAATTTTATGGCATTAAACAAATTAGCATCAAATTCACTCCAATCTTCCACCACAAAATCATCACCCAAAACAGCTTGAATTTGATGTGCAATTTTGGATGATTTGCGAAGGTTGTGAGTTTTAACTTCTACCTGGTTCACTTCATCTTTATAATCCAGGAAATACTGAGAATTCTTAAGAGAAATGTAGGTGAAAAGTTTATCGTATTCAGGCATTCCGGAAAGAAAAATTCCTATCACTTTCAGTTTCTTTGTTTTGGGAAGCAAACCAAAAGGAGAGGGCACAGTTCCAAGCGGTGAAGACAGTTGAATATACTCTCCTACAGTTGCGTTAATCGTTAATGAAAGGTCTAATCCAATGATGATTCCGTCATTTTTCAGGTCTTTCGAAGATGGATAACCTATAACAATATTTTCCAAAATTTCCGTTACTTTATTTTGTCTTTCCAAATCAATGCCAAAACAGATGGTAGATGCCAGATTTTTCTTATTCTGAAGCATGAGCTCAGTTTGACAAACCGGAGCTGAGTTTCTGACTTTTGATAAATTATCTACTTTCTCTAAAATCTGAGCATAATTTGTTATGGGATTGTAATTTTTATCAGAAATTTTAATTTCTGCTTTAGAACCGATAACGCGATTCTTCATATCAAGTTCGAAACCGTTCATCACAGAAGAAACCACGAGAAGCGAGAAAACTCCAATTATGATGCCGAATAACGACAGCATATTGGAAAATGTGAAAACAATTTTCTTTCTACCTTTTAAATACCTTAAAGCCAAAAAAAGATGGATCATTCAGAATTTCTCCTGCTCGTTAAACCGTCTCGGTTGAAGGTAAGGGTTTGGCGTGTGTTTCGTTGCTTCGCTGACACGCTTGTTGGGTGAAGCTTTTTTGCCATTCTTCATGCATTTATATTTTAGTAAGTTTTTTAAAACTTTACCCCTACAAGTAATTCAAATGAGTTATTCGTTACTCTTAATAAATCAGTTTCATAAGAATTTGTAAAAGAAGGAGAATACCTCATTTCAATAAGAAAAGTGTGTGACGAAATTAAACTAAATTCACATCCGAGTCCCAATGTGCCCCCAAAATCTATGCTTTCAAATTCATCATAAACGATTGCAGCAAAATCAGAATTATATCCTAAAAATATATCAATTCTGGGACCAACGATAACATAAGGTGATAATTTATTAAATTTATATGCAATTTTTCCTAGAACAGGTAGCGAAATGTAATCAACTCGATTAATAAATTCAATGGTACTGATGTAATTCGCAAACATATCATACTCTTTAAATTTTACAACCATCCCCTTTTGAACATAATGAATTTCAATTAATAAATTTAAATTAGCTTTACTAAACAATTCTATGAATGCACCTATATTCAAGCCATACCTATTTTGTGTATCTAAATTAAAAAAATTATCTGTATAATCAAAATCTTGATTAGCAATAACACAACCAGTTTTTACGCCATATGAATGAATTAATTGGGCATTCAGGAAAGTCAATCCTAAAATTAACCACAATAGCAACATTACTTTTTTCAAATTTCCTCCTAATTTTATTTAAAATTCCTTTTTAAAACTGATAAATTATTGCTGACGCAATTTCTTAATTTCGTGTAACATTTCTCTTTAACTCCATCCCCTCTGCATCTAAGATTCAACCATAAATTCGAAATAGGAACTCACAATCTCAAACCCCAATTTCTCATAAAGAGAAATAGCTGTCTCATTATCTGCTTTCACATTCAAACCGATAAACTCGATTTCCTGCAGCAAAGATTTACACAATTTTGCAGTTGCAGCTTTGCCAAATCCTTTTCCCCTGAAATCCGGATGAGTGCAGATATTTCCCAAAGCTGCCACATTATACTTTTGGGAATAAACATGAATACCTGCCACGCTTATCAACCTGTTCTGCTGCCGAACTCCAAAATATTTTTGCGTTTTCAGCATTCGCTCATCAAACCAATTTCCAGGATAACCAGTTTTGTAAAGCTCTAAAATATCAGTAATATCTTTTTCTGTAAGCTGAATAACATCAGGCTTAACCTTGAAAAGGTTTCTGCTACGGGTCTCTTCCTTATAAACCTTTTCAAGGTTTCTTAATTTTGATTTATTTTTTAGAGCCATCTTGAAATGCTCTCCATGAGCAGAAAGCTGATATTTTTCCTGCAGAACATCTTGCAGTCCGCTGCTTAAATGTGCATAAAAGCAGTTGGGAAGTAAATGTTGGATTTTGCCCAGAAGTTGTTCTGTAGAGAGAATATCATTTGTGATTGCCAAAAGAGTTGGCAGCGAAAGCCCGGAATAGAGCAGAATGATGGATTTGATCTCTTCATTTTCTTTTAAAGCAAACCAGGTTGTATCATCCCAGAAAAAATCATCCAGATCACCGATGCTGTAAATCCGATTGAAAATATCTGTTTTCAGAAACGAATAAATCTCCTTCTTATCGTGTAAAATTACTGCTTTGATAATGCCTTCCTAATTTGGTTGATTCAGCGATCTTGGGTATACTCATTTATTTATTTAATTATTCCTGCTTGAGGAAGAAGCTCATGAATAACATAATTCCTGTATCTCCAGGCAGCTTTGTAAAAGTGGTAAAGATGCTGATTCTTTATTTCTTTTTCAGACATCTTTTTTCGCAATTTCTCTGATAAATGCCAGTCTTTTTCATTATATTTAATTTTTTTATCTTTTTCTGAAGCTGTAAAAAGAGAATTAGAATTTATTGCCTTTTTCCATTGCTCGATACGGTTTTCCTTGGAACCTGCTTTTTTCAGGATTTTTTCAATTTCCCCCGAAATTGTGTTCCATTCAACTGAGTTATTCGAATTACCTTTTCCTGGATTGTCTTTTAAAAAATCTTTGAAATATTGATGCAAAAGTTGGCTGGCTAATAGAAAATCTTTCCAGTTAGTTCGTTTAATTTTCTTCCTATTTCTCTTTTCATATTGATATTCCCATTTAAGAAAAGGTCTGTCCGGTAAAGTTGCAACTGCTCCATGTCCCATAGGAATTATCTCCGCTCCTGTTCCTTTAACTTTATCAAAGAAATTTCCCATTTTTTTATAAACATATTTAACAATGTTCTTTGATTTGATATCTGGATTTATTGAGCTTGCAATGACACGATTCATTTCTGTACTCAAACCGATAAAGCCATAATGTGCAAATGTGTCTGCATAAACATGAGCTACAATCCCACAGAGATATGGACTGAAATCCTCATTTTTGTTTTTTAGAGCAAATTTCTTAATTCCTCCAGCAGGTACACTGTTCATTGTGCAAACCATTCTTTGAAAAAATGTTTTTGCTTTCAGGTCATTACCCGGAAGAAAATGAAAACAAACCCACACTCTCCACTGGTCTTCTTCAATTACGTTTTTATAATCGAGCGGTTTATGGGATGTCATCGTGGGAAGAATCGCTGTTTTTCCATCTTGAAAAACAAGTGTATCATCACCGAGAGCATCATCAACATATTGAGATGAATGAGCAATGATTTCCGCTGTTTTCTCGTTAATGCCTGCTGCTCTACAAAGAGCATAAACACCATAAAAATGCATGTCTAATTGCATAAATACATCCTAATTATTTTTCGCATTCCATATACTTATTGCAAAATCCATTCTACTACTTTTTTAATTTCAGGAAAGTCATTTATTACTTTTTCACATCCATTTTTTTCAACACTATCTTTAAATATTGCCCATGTATTTTCATTTTTTCCATTTAAACCTAAATGTTTTTCAATTGAGCCACCTTTCCATATCCATATATTATTTTCTAGTAATTTTTTGTGAATATTCTCAATTGGTTTTTTTGCATCAGGATCATCTGACAGCATTGAATATACTTCTATTGCTGGGATTTTGTTCTCTTTATTTTTAGGTAATCCATTATCATCTAAAGTTAAATTTTCTTTCTTTGCAATTTTCTCAATAATATTTTTGCATAATATTATATCTTTATTATCAATTTCAAATCCATCCTTAATTGCATTTTTAAAAGCATAATCTAAGTCAACAATAGCTTTTGAAGGTAAACCCATAACTTTTAAAACTTCCATAGATTTTTTTGTGTTTGCAACACCACCCTGTGGAACTAACGCACATTTTACAAAACCAAGGGTTTTACCGTTAATTTTTTCAAAGAGAAAAGGTAATAACCTTAATTCTGTTTTACCTTCAATTAGAAGTACAGTTTCGGAGAATAAAATTTGGTTTGAATTACTTAAAGAAAATATTAACTGTAATTGATGAGGAGCTTCTTTTTCAATTTCGTTTATTGCTTCATACAATGTTTTATTAGTATAAGTACCTTTTTCTTTATCTTTTCTAATTAATAAAGTAGACCCAATATCATCAGATTTTATCATTTGTGGAGAGTGTGTTGAGAATATTATTTGAAATCTTTTTTTTGATAAATCTTTTAATGCTTCTCTTATCTGTTCAATTGCTTGTGGATGTAAATATAAATCAGGTTCATCAATCAATAGAAGCGTTGTAGAAATATCTTCCTCTGAATCGTGAAGTTCTTCTGATAATTGTCTTATTAACGCCATTTGTATTGCCCTTTGTGCCCCAGTTCCTAAAGCTTTAAAGTCTCTCCAGTTTTCACTTGAGTTTTCATTAGTCTTAATTGTTCCACCTTTAAATACTTCTTTTAGTTCTGGCGTAGGAATATGAATTTTAATATTTACATCAGGAAATAATTCTTCCAATTTACTATTTGTTTTCTCATCAAGTTCATTTAATTCAGTAGCTCTTTGAGTTCCATTAAATTCAAGTTTTTCTTTTAAACTATTCATACTTTCTTTCAGTTGAGTTCCATATTTTTCTTCAATTGATTTTGTAACTTCAGAAATCAACTTTCCAATAGTAGTGCTGGTTTTATACTTACTACAATCTTCTTCTGCGTCTTCCATAGCTTTGATTTCAATAGGTTCAGGAAAAATTGCTTTAATAGCATTGTCGATTCCTGCTGGATTTGGTGGCCAAGCAATACCATCCTTACTAATTAACAAGTTGATGTCTTTTGATTTGCTATTTATTGTTTGTTTTCGTTTAATTAAAATTGTTTCATTTATTATATATGGTTCAATCTTTACTCGATGTTTGCTTTCAAGCTTTTCTAATAATTTTTCATTAATGCCAGAAATCTTTCCAACGATTTCTATTGTTTTTTTTAAATCATAAAAATCTTCTTTAGATAATGTGAACTTGCTCAATAACCATTTAATTGCTGTTAAAATATTTGATTTTCCTCCGTTATTATAACCTACTAATGCTGTAAAATCGGATAATATAAACTTCTCATCTATAATAGACCTAAAATTTTTTATGTGGATTGTTGCGATACTATGTTTCATTTCTGCTCCATCTTTTCATTCAAGGTTTCCACAGCTTTCTTAAATCCTACAAAACTGATAATAGATACAATCCCGCTAAGAAGTAGATGCAATAAAATTTTAATTGATTTTTTCATAGTTACTTTAGTAATTCGATCATTTAAAATCACCTTTTGCGATTTCGAGTTTCAACCGAGACGGTTGAAACAACAATAACCTGTGGTCCAATCAAAATGATTGAACCTGCTATTTAATCTCAGGAAGAAAGTTTTTTTATTCGAAATTTATATTTCCAATTCTTCTTCAGAATCTTCTTCTTCTGTTTCTTCTTCCTCTTCTTCTTCAGGTTTCAATATATCTTGAACATGTTTTTTACAAAGTTCAAAGTGCTCTTTGCAGAATGGACATTTCTTGATTAGTTTAATAGCCAATCCAATCAAAAATATCCAGAAAATGGTGCGAAAAAATTTTTTAAACATATCTTCCTCCAAAACTTTTATCTCTTTTTTGATGACTTAACAATTTAATTTTCATGAAGTTATCCTGTCAAAGAAAACTGTTTTTTTGAAATGCTATTTTTTTAATTATCTCCGATTTATTGATATGCTTTTTCCTTCCATCCTGATTATGGTACGAAATCAATTGCAGTTTTCGCTTTTGCAGGGGCGATCGTTTTGATGCTTCCATCAAGATAGGATTCCAGGAAATCCTCGAAATTATTATAGAGAATTCCCCAATCCGTATAAGGATCTTCATGAAATGCATCGAAAACCGGAGATTCGGAATTTTCATCCAAAGGCAAAACAAATACCAGCTTTTCCTGGTTTTCCGTGCTGCAAAAAGGAATGAACGGATACACACCTTGCCAGTCAGATGATAATTTCCAGTTCATATCTCTGAGTCTGGCATATTCTTCCCGGATTTCTGTTGTGCCAAAAATGAAAAGACTGTTCCAGGCTGCAGTTTCTAGGTCATTTCTCTTTTTGATGTATTTCGCTATAGATTCACTGCAGACAAATCCACCATTGAAATTTTTCAGAAATGTTCTGTAAGAATGAGGTACATTGATGCTGAGATCTGTCTCCAGATTTTTTATCTCTTCTTCTGATGCAGCAGGAGAGAAATGGCAATTATCCGGTTTTTGAGAGATTTTTGTTTTTAATCTTTGTAATATAATTTCAATTTTATCTTCGCTCCTATCTCCCAATTCACGGGTTAAAATATCATAATTCCATTATTTCAGGGGAATCAAATTCGCATGAGCGATCCAAAACCATTTATTGTCTAATTCCTGCATGATGCTAAGGCGGGTAGCAGTTTTTTCGGAGAGAACAATTCCATCAATTCTTTCTTTAACCGAAACCATGTAGGAAATAATGAGTGTTGAATCCATTCTGCTAACTTTGAAATCAAAGAGTTCATATTCTCCCAGATTTAGTTCCTTAATTAACTCTATTTCCTGCTGACAATTACGCGATCCATCTTGATGTACAGACTGAAATCCCGAAGCGATTTTACTTTCTACGTCAGACCAATTCTGAGCTTTGATTGCTGCCCATAAATCTCGAATCAGCTTTTCACCAAGATGCAAATCTACTTCAGCTTTACATTTATCTGTTAAATTAGTTCCACACATAAATTCCCTCCGAGTTTTTTATCACTCAATTTTCAAAAGAATCTCATTTACTTCATTCTCAACCTGGAATAATGCTTTCATTACCTCAAGCTGTTTGGCACGGATTTCCGTATTCCAATCAGAGAATTTTTCGTTATAAGGCGATGGAACAAAAGCAAATCCATCTTCCATGATTTTCGTCTCTTTTGCATAGAGTTCAGCTAATTTATCAATAATCTCAACTTCGATTCCAAACTTTCCATTATTATCCAAAAGATATTGTCGAGCTATTTTTCTTGCTTCAAAAAGGCTGTAATAGATCCACCAATTTGCCAGCCATATCTCTTGTATATCTTCGTCTTCCACACTACTCAAATATTCATTATCCTGTAAAGCATCTATCCATTCCTCAAAAGCCCTGATCCCGGAAAAATAATCATCATATTTTTCTGCATTATAAAGCTTTTTTGCCATAAGGATAGATTTTTTATAATCAGGTAAAATATCTACATTTTCTTTCTTTTTTATGATGCAAATAACCCAGGGAAATTTCTGTGCAATTTCATATCTTTTTGTTTTATCGAAATATGTTCTACAGAAAAGCTCTTTTCCCTCTTTTTGATAACCTGTGATTATTCCCCATTCCGGTACATCTATCAAATCAAGCGCAATGACAGGCCAACCTCTATTAATGCTTTTTAAGATAATATCAAGGATTTCATCTTTGGATTTTGTGGGAATACCCATTTGTTCGAATTGTTCATTTTTCAGATGGAAATATTCTGCTTCATAGCCTAGTTTCTTCAAGATTTCAGAACCGGAATCAAACCCGCAAGTTGCATCCGGAGAACTTGGACACCATTTATCAAAGAAAAGAGTTCTAAAACCATAACCGGAAAGTCCGATAATATCGGTGTAACTCAGGTTATTTCCGTATTTTTCATCTATCCTATAAACTGCAGCCAGGAAGGAATTTTCCATTCCAATTCCCCACTCTAATTTGCCGATTCCCTCGATCATAACAGCATCTTCATCCATTTTATGATCCGGTGCATATTCTTTGATGTAAATCCCCATTTTACCTTTAGGAATTATCAATGTGATTTTTTCATCTTTCCGCAAAACCAGCACTTCAACCTCTTCAGTTTGAACAGCTTCTTTGAGTATGCCAAGATGTTTAATAGAATGTACTTTTTCATTATTATATGAGATTAGAATATCACCAATTTCCGCACCTGCTTTTTGCATGTTCGAGTCATCAATAAAATCGACAATAACTAATTTTAAATCTTTGCTTAGATTTTCTGATGTTTCTTCACCTGCATAAACATAATTTGATGCAAAGAAAATCAGTCCGATAATTATCACTAAAATTGATAAATGTTTCATCTCACCTCTCCTTGTTTTTTATTTTTCTATAAGAGTTAAGCAAAATGAAAAAAGGCTGTCTTTCTGAGGAAATCTTCGAAGTAGTCTCTAACGAAGAATCTCATTTTAAGTGGAGATCCTCCGAGAGTAAAGCAATCCAGCAGTTGCCGGATCAGGATGAAAACATTTTCCATTTCCCATTTCTAATTTTACATTTTACATTTCTATATTTCAGGTCGCATTTGAGGGAATAAAATCACCTCTTTTATGGATGTGTTATTTGTAAATAACATCACCAATCTATCGATGCCAACTCCCAATCCACCGGTTGGTGGCATGCCATATTCCAATGCTTCCAGAAAATCTTCATCAACAACATTCGCTTCCAGGTCGCCCAGTTCCCTGAGTTTTGCTTGTGCTTCCAGCCTTTTCCTCTGGTCAATGGGATCGTTTAATTCTGTGAAAGCATTGGCAAACTCATTACCTGCAATGAAAAGCTCAAAGCGTTCAACCAAATTGGGATTTCCAGGTTTGGTTTTTGCCAGCGGAGAAACCTCTTTGGGATAATCGATCACAAATGTTGGCTGAAATAATTTTGGTTCTACAAAAACCTCAAAAAGTTCCTCAATCAATTTTCCTGCTCCGGCATTGGGTTCGATCTCAATCTCATTCTTTTTACAGAATTTCTTAATCTTTTCATAATCAAAATCAGAAGCGTCAAAACCGGTTTCTTCCAAAATCAGATCTATCATTGATGCGCGTTTCCAGGGCTTTTTAAAAGAGATTTCCTGCTCTTGATAAATTATATTTTCAGAACCTGATATTTTCTTAGAAATTTCATAGATCAAATCTTCAGTGAGATCCATCATATCAAAATAATCCGCAAAAGCCTGGTAAAGTTCCATCATAGTAAATTCAGGATTGTGAGTTCGGTCCATTCCCTCATTGCGGAAATCTTTACCCATTTCATACACTTTTTCAATGCCAGCTACAATCAATCTTTTCAGGTACAATTCAGTAGCAATTCGCAGGTAAAAAGATGTATCCAGCGTATTGTGATGAGTTATGAACGGACGTGCATTTGCACCGCCATAAAGAGTTTGCAAAACAGGAGTATCAACTTCCAGGAATCCTTTATTATCCAGATAATTGCGTACTTCATTAATAATTTTCGCCCTGATTTCAAACGTCTTTTTTATTTCAGGATTGAGCAGCAAATCAAGATATCTTTTTCGGTATCTCAGTTCGATATCGGAAAATTCGTCCCAGCGTTTTATTTTGCCATCAACGATTTTTTCTTTCACAGTTGGGATGGGACGCAGGTTTTTGCTAAGAATCGTGATTTTATGTGCCTTTACGGAATATTCGCCTTTTTGAGTTACAAAACATTCTCCTTCGATCTGAACAAAATCGCCTAAATCCAATAGCTTGAATATCTCGTAATTTTCCTCGCCAACAACATCCTTTTTCACAAATATCTGGATCCTTCCTGAATCATCCGATACATTGCCAAAACCGATTCTACCCTGTCTTCGCATTGCATCCAGCCGACCGCATATTGTAACCTTTTGCTTCTGCTTTACAAACTCATCCTGATTTTCCCGAAGAATATTAATTTTATGAGTTCGTTTGCTCCTGTTTGGGAAAGGATTGATTCCCAAATCGATAATTTTTTGTAATTTCTGTTTTTTCAACCCGATAACCTGGCTTTCCGGCTGCATAAAAACTCCTAAAGATTTTAGATATTTTTTTTATTTTGAATAAAATTATGTCAAATGATAATAAAAAAAATGTTGAAATTTATTGTAACACAGTCACTCTTGGCTGTGTAGAAAAAGTTTTTCTCAATAAACATCATTCTATCTTTTTTCTACCAAACTTCCGAATCCTCTTACATCTGAAAATTTGCAAGAAGGCTTCGGAATGTGATATGACCTTTCCGAAGCTTCCCACACAGGTATTCTCTCAACCGAGATTCGGAAAGCTATTCTATCAGACAAGATTTGTACGCCTTTGGAATAGTGCCTGATGAACACTAATTCGAAAACATCAGCTTTAAAACAACAGGACGATGGTCTGTAATATATTTATAACGAGCATCTCCTTCACCTTCCATAAATTTATCGATAGTAATTGTTTTCACTTCTGAGCCTGCATTGGCAAATTCATCAAAAAGTTCATTGGAAATGAGGATATGATCTATATGACCGCGATATTTCCAATAAGGATAAGACCAGTTTGCAGTGGAATCTGCTGCGATTTGCCAATCTGCAAATTTATATTCTTCCGGTTTGTTCAAAAATACTTGAAACACATTTTCCTCTTCAGGATCTGGTAGTTGGTCATTAAGATCACCCAATAAAATAACATTTTCGTCAGAAAGGAATTCATCTATGTATTCATCCAGCAGTCTGCAGGCATCTTTTCTGCGTATCATGTTTTTCTCACCCGGCATTGCTTTTAAGTGATTATTTATGATAAAGAATTTCTGGTCAAAACAGGAAAATTCCAGTACCAGAGGTTTTCTGGGAAAGGGTTGATGGTATTTTTCATCATCGGGATAGATCTGGTAAATACTATCCATATTTATCATACAAGATTTATAGAGATATGCCAGGTTCATTTCCCATTCATTAGTATTTGCCCTGAATCCGTTCCATTTATCTTCAGGATTTTGCTTCTGCAAATTTTTTAGCAACACCACAAAAGCCGAATCACTCTCAATCTCCTGCAAACCGATAATATCTGCATCAATAGCATTAATTACTCCAGCTGCGTAATCTATTGAAAATTCGGTTTTAGGAAAATTCTGTATATTCCAGGTCATGACATCTAGTGTGTTTTCCTCTCCAAAGGAAAGTTTATCATATTCAATTTTGGGAAGTTCATCGGCGAATAAAAATGTAAAAGAAAACAGGATAAGAAAAGTTGCTAATTTTTTCATTGATATCTCCATTTATTTCAACATTAACATTTTCTTTGTTACTGAAACTTCTCCCGCTTGAAATTTATATAGATAAATTCCGGAAGTAACCGGTTGGTTGTTTTCATCAGTTCCGTCCCATACAATTGAAGATTGATTATTGAATATTGAATATTGTCTTATTTTCTGTCCCTTCAAATTATAAATAATTATCTCTGCGTTCTCTGCGGTGAAATAAATTGTAGTTTCAGGATTAAATGGATTGGGATAATTGTAACAAATTAGAGGAACCGGTGTTATTCCTTCTTCATTTGTAGAAGAATTTTGTAAAAGTTGTAATGAATTGAAAATATTCAATCTGCCACCGGAAACAGTAACATTTTCCAGATCCGGAATAATATCTACTCCATCCAGAATAAATTGTTTCATAAGGAGAGCAATTTCCGCAGGATTCTGTTGGTATTGGAGAAGAAGGTCCTCATCAGCAGCAGAGAACAGAAGTGCAATAGCACCGGTTACATGTGGAGTTGCCATAGATGTGCCGGATTTGTAAGTAAATGTATTATAGTTATCAGTTGAGATAATTCCAATTCCCGGTGCTCCAAGATCAATGGTAGTCAATCCATAGGCAGCAGAAGAATATTTTTCATCATTTTTTGTAGTACTCGTCACGGTTATCAGATAATCGCTATCACAAGCTGTGGGCATATCGCCTGTTACATCCACGTTGGCATTTATATTCATGGTAGCACCTGTGCTTAAAACACCATATACTCCCAAAGAATCATACATGGCACTCCACAAAGGATAATTCGCTGGATTACCGTAATTTACTCCAAAAGAAGCATTTGTGGCAACTACAAAAGCACCGTGTTCACCATTTGTTTCATTGTATCGAGCTCGCATTTCCAGTACATATCCGTAAGCTTCTACCACAATAGATTCTACTCCGGAAGAGCCGGCAATAGGCATAACTTTGACATTCCAATTCACTCCGCTCACACCCAGATTGTTATTTCCAATTGCAGCGGCAATACCGGAAACATGCGTTCCATGACTGTGCGTAGGAATGATTCCTATATGATTATAAGCGTTCCAACCATCATAATCATCGGTGTAGCCATTTTCATCATCATCGATTCCATTTCCGGGAATCTCCTCGTAATTTTTCCACATATTTAAATCATTATGAGCAATGTAACATCCGCCATCCACTATTGCTACAATAAGTGTATCGCCCAAAACTGTAACACCGCCTGTAGTAATATCCCAGGCTTCCGGTGCATCAATATCAGCATCGAAAAGCCCACCGGTCTGTCCGGTATTTTCCAAAGCCCACTGATTATCAAATGAAGGATCATTCGGGTAGGTGGAACGCTGCTCTACATAATGATTGAACTGAGCTTCCAAAACAAATGGATGCTGCTTTACCAACAAAAGAATTTCCGCATCGGAAACCCTGTTTGCATTAAATTCAAAAAGATAGATATTCATTCTTTTTGAGAGCAATCTCTTTGATTGTAATGCTGCAGTTTGAAAATCTTCCGACAAAGATCTTAAAATAGAGTCTGATTCAAGATCAGGTTTGATTTGAATTAACATCTCGCCCTGCACATAAGCTGCTTCTTTTCCTAAAAGAGAAAAAATAACTAAAAAAATGAAAACAATAACACAAATTTGTTTTTGCATAGTTTACTCCTTACTTTATTAAAATCTCCTACTTGTTCCCATGCTCCCGAGTGGAAATCCAGGTTTTATTCAAACGCAAATTTCATCCCAACCGGACGATGATCCGAAATACTCTCTTCGTATTCATGCCAACCACCCTCGAGATAATGGTCAACCAAAATCGTTTGAACCGTAGAATTTTCATATTCATCGAAAAGTTCATTCGTGATCAGAATATGATCCAGATGACTGGGCCAGCTTGGATATGACCAATTGGCAAACAAACCCTCAGCTATTGGTAAATCCGCAAACAGATAATTTTCAGTATCTTCAATAAAATTCCAGAACACATTTGTAGCCTGAGGTTCCGTGATATCATCGTTCAGATCGCCTATTATTATCACTTCAGCTTCAGAGAATGTGCTATCAACAAATGCCTGAAGTTTTAAACTTGCCTCCTGCCGTCTTTCTTCGTCTCCAGTTCCTCCGCCAGCTTTCAGATGATTATTTATAATCACCAATTCCTCATCTTCATAAGTTAGTTCGAATACTAACGGACTGCGAGGAAATGCAAACCAATCATCTTCATAAATTTCATATATGCTGTTTATTTGGATAAAATCACTTTTATAAATATATGCCAGATTAACATCATATGATGCTCCATTTGCACGGTATCCATCCCAAATATAAAGTGAATCTTGCTCGTTCAACTGGGAAATTACATAATCAAAATAGCTGCTGCTTTCGATCTCCTGCAAAGTAAACACATCCGCATCGATAGTCATAATAACCTGAACTACATAATTCGCAGTTGTTATATTCATTTTAGGAAAGTTCTGGATATTCCAGGTTACAACATCGAAAGTAGAATCTGTACCGAAGAAAAGGTCATCTAATATTATTTCAGGAGAAGGATTTGTGGAGACATTATTTCCGCAGGAAAAACACAACAATCCTACAAAACAAAAAAACAGTATTTTTTTCACTTTTGGCTTTCCAGCTTTGAAATCAGGTTTGCTGCAACAATCAGGTCTTTCATAACAAAATCCGGTTGATATTCCCAGCTTTTTCTATCATTGAGAAATTCTTTCTTTCCTAAACCTGTGAAAACCAGAATGGTTATTAAACCTGCTTTTTTCCCAAAAGCTATATCAGTATATTTATCACCGATCATATAAGAATTTTTAATAGTGAAATTATATTTTTCATGTGCTTTCTTGAACATTCCAATCTGCGGTTTTCTATCTTCATGAGAAATATTGTACGGCTCAATTTTTCCTTTTATATGATATGGAGAAAAGAAAATTTCATCTACTGTTGCATTTTTTTCTTTTAATAAGAAATTCATTTTTTCATGAATCTCATTCAGGTCTTTTAATGAATAATAACCTCTGGCAATCCCCGATTGATTTGTTACAATAAAAACGAGAAAATCCATATTATTCATAATTGAAATTGCTTCTGCTGCAAAAGGATACAATTCAAAATCTTTCGGATTTTTGACGTAACCATTGATATCAATATTAATCGTGCCGTCTCTATCTAAAAAAATTGCTTTTTTCAATCTTATTCCCTGTTTTTTTTCATTTATGGACAAACAGAGATTATCACCTGATAATCTCTGCGTTATTATAACCTAACGATTACTTATTCAATTAATTTTTAAAGAAAGCTTTTATCTATCGATTTTGTAAAGCAATTATTGCACTTTCGATATCATCATAAAAATCGATAATTTTGTATGCCTGAGTAATTTCAAACACCATTCTCGGTTTAGGTTGCGGATTGACCACACAAAGCATACCATCCATTTCGGAGAGGTATTTCACGAAATTAATGATCGTACCCAAGCCGGTGCTATCAAGAAACTTCAGTTCAGAAAGATCCAGAACAAACAGAACTGTTTCTTTTAGATAAGAATGAAATTTCTTGGTTAATTCGCGGACGTTGTAGGCATCCAAATCACCAATTATTTTGATAATTCCAATTCCTTCTTCAACCCTGTACTCAATAGTCATATTAATCTCCCTAATATTTTTCTATTTTAATATTTTTAAAAAATCAATTCTGCGTCAGGTGATTTCAGCACAAAAACTGTTTCGTTAATTTCATCATAACGCCTTCTTTTTACTTCTGTGCAAAGCAGATAAATTATCGGTATTCCTCGACCGGTAGTATCAAAAGGATCTTTATCTGCAAATAATTCTTCATCTTTCTTTTTTTCCGGTAAATCCCACACAATTCCCTTATCCCAGATAGTTAAAACAACATTATCTTTGGTAGCATCGATTCCCAATACTATCAAAGTATCGGATTTACTGGCCAGACCATGAATAATGATGTTGTTTACGAACTCATCTACAATCAATTCTATTTTTCCACCCAAATCTGCATTGTCAAGTAAATCTACAATATATAAATCTGCTTTCTTTCTGATTTCACTTGTTTTCTTTAGTAAAGAGCGAACAAAGAAGAATTCTTTTTCTTTTATTTGCGGACGCAACCTAAACGAAAGCAGGGTAAAATCATCTGTGGTAATGTTATAATCTAAATCTACTAATTTGGTCTTAAATCTTTGTGGTAAAATCACACCATCGATTTCGCTGCAATGTTGTTCTAAGAAATGAATAAAACCATCGATTTCCAAAGATTCTTCATTGCTGTTCTTACATTCAAATATTCCATCAGTATATAAGAATGTTATGATATCTTCATTAATTTCAACTTCGCTCTCGTCATCTTTTGTATAATTTGCCTTAGGCATCCAACCGATCGGAAGATGACCGATATGAGGTAATTTTATTGCTTTATTTGTCTTTGTATCAAATTGAATAATGGGTGGATGACCGGCATTGAAATATCTTATTTTATTCTCTTCCAGATCTACCACACAGAATAAAAATGTCATGTAACTTTTAAAAAATACCTCTTTGCTCAAGATATTATTGATTCTATTTATCACAAAATATGGACGAACATCGTGTTTCTCGTTTTCCACGATCATATTAACAGTAGATTTCACAGCAGTCATCAACAATGCAGCCTGAACACCGTGACCGGAGACATCTCCCAGATATACCACAAATTTCGTATCTGAAATCGGAATTATATCGAATAAATCTCCTCCAACCATTTCGGAAGGTGAATAAATGGATGAGAATATTATTTTGTCGTGAAGAGTCAGCCATTGAGGTAGAAGATAAGACTGCAAAGTTGCAGCAACTTGCAATTCCTGCATTAAAGAATCGTATAGATTGCTGATCTTTTCTTCAGATTGTTTAGCTTTGGTGATATCAGAAAAGATTCCATCCAAACGAATTCTATTATCCGGTAATTTGCTGACAATAACTCTATCTCTAATCCATCTGACAGAGTCATCAGGTAAAACAATGCGGTACTCGAGGTCAAAACTATCCTGTTCTCCATTCATATTTTTCTTTGATTCAGTTTCCCACTTTTCCACATCATCCGGATGCACGATTTTTTTCCATTTATCCGGACCTCCAACAAAAAAACCAAGTTCTCTCCTAGTTATTTTCTCAAATCCCGGGGAAATATAATTGTAATTAAACTTACCTGATGTATCCATTTCCGAACTCCAGATTGCGTCGGAAACAGTAGATAAAACTTTATGTAACTCGCTACTAACATTGCGAACTTCTTCTTCTGCTTTTTTCCTTTTTGTTTCTTGTTCCAATAGCTGTTTATGTATCACTTTGGTTTTTGCCACATGTTGCAACAAATGTTTTAATTTCCTTTTATTCACAGGTTTGAGAAGAAAATTATCCACTCCCATATCGATTGCTTCAACAAAATATTCAGACTCGCTGTAAGCAGAAGTTACGATGATAAATACATCCTCACTGATAGCTTTAATTGCCTTTGTCATTTCCAGCCCATTCATAATCGGCATTCTGATATCAGTTAGAATCACATCAGGTCTCTTTTCTTTGAATAATTCCAATCCCTCTTTACCATCAAAAGCAATATGTAATTCAGCAACTTGACGAGATAGCATATCGCCAAGGTAATCTCTAATAGTCTTTTCGTCTTCAACATACAAAAGTGAGATATTAATAACACTCATAATTTTCCTCTGCTCAAACAGATTCATTTATCTTTTTTTTAACAGAATACATTTTCAGAATCTAATAACTTTTGACAAATATGACCAAAGCATTTCATTTGTCAAAATAAAAAAGAGAATTCTTTAGAAAATGATTCAATTTACTACAAGAAAACTTTGCTAATGAAAATTATTTTTTATGATCGGACGTCCTGAATTTTAATGAATCCGGTAATTTAATATTAAAGAATCTAAATTGATAATTCCAATAATCCCCCTGCTTTGAAAATCTGAAATATATTTTCCAGCAATGCAATTCCCGGTTGATTGTAATGTTATGAGAAACCAATTCTTTCTCTTTCAAGTTTATGTAATTATCATAAGTAACGGACCAGTTTTTGGTGAGCTTGGCAGTTAATGAAGTTCTTAAATTGCTCGTGTAATCGTGATTCTCATAATTTGCTTTTGTCGTTCTGTAAGTATGAGAAAAAGATAAAGACCAATTCTTCTTATCTCTCGAAAGTTTTTCCAGCTCTTCGAGTGTATTAATAGCTTCCTCTTCTTCTGCAAATAATGAATCATCCTGAAAAAATCCCTGTGTGATAAAATCGTTTTCAGGTTCAGGAAAGTAATCGAGATATTCTGCATTGCCGGAAATTCCCAACTTCGAAGTTGTTGTTAACGACCAGTTTTCAATTGGAAAATTCCATTTTGCAGGAGTTTCATTTTTAATATTGAAATCATATAAATCCTGCGAAATTTTACCGGATGGTTTAAAAGAAAAATTCAATATCTTATACTCAAAGCTCTTAGGATTCAGATTCAAAGAATGATTTATAATGCTGAATCTTTGTCCTGTTTTTTCCAGGTCATAACTGCAACTGGATGATATCTTAAAAAAATCATTGATTTTTCGCTCATCTTTATTTTCTGTTTTTGCCAGTTTCAGTTGCCATTTATTTTCTATCGAGAAGGTAATTTTTCTCTGTTTTTGTGAGCTACTTAAACTAATCCCGCTGAAAGAGTAAAACTTGTCATTATGGGAAAAATCCGGATTATAGCGAAAACTTATCCTTGGTGTGATTATGTGTCTGACAGCAGCGAGATAAAATCTTGGCATTTGTTTAATTCCATATAAAGAGTAAAATAGAGATAAATTCGTATTGTAATCCATCCCACGCACGAGTTTATTATCATATTCATCTCTATCGAACCAAGCCTCATTCAAAGAAAGAGACTGTGAAAAATTGAGCCAGCCTTTGAATTTATGAGAATATCTTAAACCTCCGGAATGCTTTATACCTGCATTATGCTGGTTAATGTAAGCTCCGGTGCTGTCTTTTTTATTTTTATAGATCACATCAGCAAAACCGGCATGCGGATCATTAATATCACCCACATGAACAGCTTTAAAATTGTAAGAATACGAGAAATCCTTCCACCATTTTTCTTCATCTGTTTCTTCTTTAGATAAAAAAAGTTCATAAACCGGTTTTGATGGAAGCGAATAGGAAATGTAGGGTAAAGTAATGTCTTTCTTTTCATTTTTAAGATCATCAACATATTTTGCAGTCATGTTTATCGTTCTACTTAAAAATGGTTTTTTAAATGCCAAAGAGGAAGTTACTTTTTCGCTCAATCTCTCATCGATATTTTCGCTGCCTTCCCACACTTTTTTGCTGCTGATAAATTCCAGGTTTGCATCAAATGTGGTTTTATTACCAAAATCATGATGATGTGTTTCTTTAAGAAGCCAGTAATAATGCGATCGATCCGGACCGAAAATTCTTCTTTGTAACCTGGCAGTGAAATTCCCATTAAAAACGTATCGTTTAATATATCGATTTATAAAACTGATTTCCCAACCTGTTTTTTCATAATAATCAAAAGCTAAAGTTGCATCAAAATAGTTCTTATAAATAAAATAATAAGCAATATTCTCAATGTATTTTCCGTAAGAATTATTATATCCGGGTGAAGGAACCAGAATTCCCGGTTTACGTCCTTTTTTGATGGAAAACGTACCAAATGGGAAAGCAAAAATGGGAAAATGATTCACATAAAATACTATCGGTTTGCCCACAATTTTGTCATCCTGATAAAGACGAAACTTTTTTGAACTGAAATAAAAATGAGGATGCAGCGCCCCGCAAGTAGTGAAAATTCCATCATCCACATCAAAGGCTTTTTTTGCTATTTTGCGGATTTCTTTGCCATAATAAAAACCTTTATCGAATTTACTGGCTCCTTTTTGGATTATTCCCCATTTTGAATCCAGATCAAAATAGATATCTTTCCCGATCGCTGTTTGTGTGCCATCTTTTAGAAAGGAACGACCCATTGCAAATGCCTGATTTTTTGTAAGATCAATTGAAATTGTATCTGCTTCAATATTGGATGAATGGTATTTTACTGCTGCATTTCCGATAAAATCTATTCTTTCAATTTCTTCATAATAGAAAACGCTATCTGCTGCATAAAACAGAGAATCTATTTTTATGGAATCTGGTTTGACTAAAGCAATTTCTAAGGAATCTGTTATCAAACTATCAATTAAGATACTCTCATTTTCAGTAAGATTTTCATCTGAAATTTCATTTGCCCAAGCCAGATAAGTGCAAAGCAGTAAAATCAAGATTATGATTTTCAAGTTCTTTGCATTGATATAAACAATTTTCATATTTTGCATTTTTTTTTAATTCTCTTTTATGTCAAGAAAAGGAATTTCAGATTCTTTTGTAAGAATTTCATTAAATTTCCTTATTTTTATATTTTTTTTATTATCATAATTGACATATTTAAAATATATAATTTGTTTGTCTTATGAAACAAAAATTAACTGAGAAGTTAAAGAAATTAGATTTTATTGAAGGTCAAAACCTCTTTAATATGAGGGATGATGTAGAAAATCCCTACATAAAAATAACACTGTATGAAACAAAGAAACTCTTTCCTGAAGTAGCGTATGTTTACTTTAGACAGTTTCCTCAAGAATCAAGACCTCCACTTGCCCAGGCATTTATCTTTGATTTTTCTGAGCAAACAGTAATACCTGAAGATTTTAGTCAGACGGTTAAAGACATTTGGTTAACGGGCAAAACACCATTAATTTACGTGTTTACTCAAACGGAAGTAAAAATTATTAGTGGTTACGAACAACCGCAAATAAAAAATGGAAGTTACCATATTTCATTTATTGATACAATTGAAATTGCTGATAAAGCACAACGAAAGATGTTTTCAGCTAAAAAGCTGGATAATGGAAGCTTCTGGGATGAAGAAAAGTATAAAAAGCATTTTAATTTTAAAAACAGCCCCTATGAAATTCTACTGAATAAAATCAGACAAATGCTTGAAGAAATTGTCGAAAAAGAAAATCGACTACCACCTCAACAGGCTAAACCATTTTATCAGAAATTACTGCTTCGCTCCATTTTAGTGAAATATCTGGAAGACAGAAAAGATGATACTGGAGGTGTGTTCAGAGAAAATTACTTTAGTGAGATATCTGAAGCTGAAGATACATTTATTTCCGTTCTGAAAAAGCCTGGTGCCATTATAGAGCTTTTTAAGAAATTAGAAGATGATTTTAACGGTAACATCTTTGCTCTTTCTGAATCTGAAAAAAACATTCTACAAACGAAGAATCTATCGCCTTTTACAGATGTTTTTGATGGTTGTGTGGACGAACACACTCAAGTACATATCTGGGAACTCTACTCCTTCAATTATCTTCCCATTGAGTTGATCAGTAATATTTATGAAGAATTCATGCCTAAAGTAACTGGTGTTGTTTATACTCCACCTTTCTTAGTAGATTTTCTTATTGATCAAAGTATGCCTTTATGGGATTTAATTGAAAGACATGATTACTTCAGAGTGATTGATCCGTCGTGTGGTTCGGGTGTGTTTTTGGTTGCTGCTTATAAACGGTTTGTGCAGGCATGGAAATTCAAGAATCAAAATAATAATCCATCTATTGAGGTTTTACAGGAAATTTTATTAAATAATATTTACGGAATTGATATTCAAAGAGAATCTATTGAATTGGCTGCTTTCAGTCTTACTATTGCCCTCTGTGATCAGCTTTCTCCTAAGAATATTCGCGATTTGAAATTTGATGATTTGACTGATAATAACTTATTAGAAAAAGACTTTTTCACAGTACTTCTAAATGAAGAAAACAGATATGGTAAGTTGCTGAACTCTTTTGATCTTGTTATTGGCAATCCACCTTTTGATTCTCACTTAACCACACCTGATGCAGAAAAAGTAGAACTGAATCAGCAAGTGAACCGTGGATGTAAATTACCGGATAACCAAATTGCACTTCTGTTTTTGGAATCAGCCCCCATTTTATGTAAGCCAAAAGGAAAAGCTTGTCTTATCCAGCCAGCAGGGCCTTCTCTATATAACACTGGCTCTTTTGATTTCAGATCGTATTTGTTTAAAACTTACAATATATCAATTATTTATGATTTCACACCTTTAGAAACAACTTTATTTGGAAAAGCAAATGTTGCAGCTACAGCTTTCATAATTGAGAATAAAGCACCAACTGAAAAACCGATTTATCATATTACAATTCGACGCACTTCAAGCTCGAAAGAACGAATGTTCTTTGAAATAGATAATTATGATTTTCATAGGGTTTCTTACAATGATGCTCTTGAAAATAGATTTGTTTGGAAAGCAGATTTACTTGGAGGTGGAAGATTAAATTATCTCTCAAAAAGATTTAAGAACATTAATTCTCTAAAAGAATATTTAGACACTAAAAAACAAAAAAATAATTGGAAATATGCTGAAGGTTATATAATCTTAACACCAAAACCTAGAAAAGAATTTCTTAATCTTAAAAACAGTATAAATCTATCTGTTTCAGAACAAACAAAATTAAAAAAATTTGAAAATAAATATGTTGCAGATTTTATTACAAATAAGTCCACCATCTCATTGAAAAAATCATCATATTTTGATAGTGGGGGAATAAAAAAAGAATCCATTATAAACTTAAATGAAAAATATTTCTACAGGAAAGCTGAAAAATCAAAAAAGATATTCTCTCATCCCCATTTACTAATTAGAGAAATCGCACCTAAGGAAGGAATTCCTGTTGAATTTAGAAGTGATTATTTAACTTTTACAAATCAGATAATAGGAATTCATGCTCCAGAAAGTGATATTAAAGAATTAAGAAAAATCGAAGCCTATATTAAAGGGAATAAACATATTGTTTTCTCTCTTTATTTATTGAGCTCTAGAGTATTAATTTCAAAATCTTCATCATTATTGGAAAGTGACATTTTATCAATCCCATCACCAGAAAATCTTGAAACACTTTCCTTCTCTTCTTTCGAGCAAATCCTTATTGATGATGTATTAGATTACCAAATTGAATTCCGGCGCAAAGGCGAAAATGCAAAAGTTATGAAACCTGCTAAACCAAGAGATTTAATAGCTTTTGCTGAAATATATCTGAAAGTTTTGAATTCTGTTTACAAAGAATTCAAAGCTGCAGAGCCGATTGAAACTAATTCATTTGTTTGCTTTCCTTTCTATTTCGGAGATAAACCAAAACAAGATTTAGAAGAATTTAAAAACAATACAGAAATATTGGAAAAGCATTTAGAAAGCTTAATAAAGCATCAACCTACTTCAACCCTCAGAATAAACCGGATTCTGCGAATTTATGAGAAGAACATCATCTATCTCATCAAACCAAATCAGTTGCGATACTGGTTAAAATCTATTGCTATTAGAGATGCTGACGAAACAGTAGCAGATTTTATAGAACAAGGATTTTAACTTTGACAGAGAATTTTTTAGATTCAATTGGTGAATTATCTGTTCAAAAACGAAATAGGCATATTAGCGCAATTATTACTTTCATTGAATCATATCTTGATGATTTTATTATAATCTATTATGATGAATATTCGAACATAACTAATGAAACTGGAATAACACACGAATTATGTAGTTTTTTTGAAAGCAAGATTAATGAACATCCATTTTATTTTCATCACGAAGACAGAGCAATCCCTGATAGTGGTCAAAGCCCTAGTGTAGATTTTGGTGTAAAAACTCGTGAACCTTTTGGAGAATTCAAAAATCGACAAACAGTTTTCAGTATTGAAGCTAAACGATTACCAACTCTTGGTTCTGGTAGAGAAAAAGAATATGTATTATCTCCAACGGGGAAATCAGGTGGTATTGAACGCTTCAAAAAGGGAATTCACGGTTCAGGTCTTAAATATAGTGCCATCATCGGATATGTTCAGAAAAATGATTTTTCGTTCTGGTTTTCCAAGATAAATTACTGGATCGATGAGCTGATAAAAGATGAAAGTCAAAATATTGAATGGACTGAAGAAGATAAACTTACAAAAATATATTTCGAACAAAAAAAAGCAAAATTAATTTCAAAAAACAAACAGCGAAAAGACTATATTTTTTTATATCATTTTTGGATAGATTTAAGATCAAATTAATTCAATTCCTTAACAGTTAATTAAATGAAACCAAACACCATTTCAGGAAACATTGTCGATGTCCTAAACTCCGTAATTTTTCCCGGAACAATATCGATTTCAAACGGAAAAATAATCGAAATCAAAGCAGAAAACAAAAACCATAAAAACTACATTATTCCAGGTTTTATCGACTCGCACATCCACATTGAAAGCTCGATGCTTACTCCAGCAGAATTTGCAAGAATTGCCGTTATTCACGGAACAGTTGCAGTTGTTTCCGACCCGCATGAAATAGCCAATGTTTTAGGCTTGGAAGGTATAAAATTCATGATTGAAAGTGCTGAGCAAGTTCCAATGAAATTTTATTTTGGAGCTTCTTCCTGCGTTCCGGCAACAGATTTTGAAACTTCCGGAGCAGTTCTGGATTCCCGAAAAATTGAAGAACTTTTGAAAATGGATGAAATAAAATATTTGAGTGAAGTTATGAATTTCCCTGAAGTTATTAACAAAGAACCTGATTTGATGCGTAAAATCGAAATCGCTAAAAAATATGGAAAACCTATCGACGGTCACGCTCCGGGTTTGAGAGGTTCTGATCTGAAAAAATATATCAGTGCCGGCATTTCAACCGATCACGAAAGCATTACAAAAGAAGAAGCTTTGGAAAAAATCAATCTTGGCATGAAAATATTAATCCGGCAATGCACTGTGGCTCAAAACTTCGATGAACTCATTCCAATAATAAAAGATCATCCAGATAAATGTATGCTCTGCAGTGATGATAAACATCCTGATATGCTGGTGAAAGGTCATATAAACCAGCTTGTGAAAAAGGCAAAAAAAATCGGTTTGATGAAAGCTCTTAAAGCAGCTTGTGTAAACCCTGTACTTCATTATGGTTTGGGGGTTGGTTTGCTGCAACAAAGTGATTCAGCAGATTTTCTGGTTGTTGATAATCTCAATGATCTTAACATCTTGAAAACATTTATTTCCGGTGAAGTTGTAGCAGAAAATGGAAAATCATTTATTCCAAGAAAAAAAACAAAAATTCTGAATAAATTTAATGTGAAAAAGAAAAAACCGGAAGATTTTGCTCTCCCAAATAGAAAGGGAAAGATAAATGTTATTGAAGCTGTTAACAACCAGTTAATCACGAAACGTTTGATTTTAGAACCAAAAGTTGAAAAGGGAAATCTTGTTTCAGATGTAAAAAGAGACATTCTTAAAATTGCAGTTGTAAATCGTTATTATGATGCAAAAGTTGCACTTGGTTTTGTGCGAAATTTCGGATTGAAAACCGGAGCAATCGCTTCCAGCGTGGCTCATGATTCTCACAACATAATTGCTGTGGGAACTTCTGATAAAGATATCTGCAGAGCTGTTAATTTGATCATCGAGAATAAAGGTGGAATCTGTGCAGTTTCTTATCAAAAGGAAAAGATTTTATCGCTTCCAATTGCAGGTATTATCAGTGACTGGGACTATTTGACAGTGGCACAAAAATATTCTGAAATTGATGCAATGGCAAAAGCTCTCGGTTCAAATTTGGATACTCCTTTGATGACTCTATCTTTTTTGGCTTTATTGGTAATTCCGGAATTGAAATTGAGCGATAAGGGATTATTTGATGGAACGAAATTTGAGTTTGTAGATGTATTTAAATAGTTTTTTTATTGACAAATTCGTATCTAATCAAAGTTTCTATTTTGTGTTTATTTAATCAATAAATAAAGATAATTTTAGAACAGTATTGGGAGAATATGAAGAACTCTGTCATATTTTGTAAAAGCAAAATTTTAAAAAAAAACTGTGGAGGTTTTATGAAGAAAATGCTTTTTATCTCAGTCTTTCTATTCGCATTTGTGAATTTTCTTATATGTGAAGAAACAGAAGTTAAAAATTTGGAGCATCCAATTATTAGAGCCCAAATCGGACAATACAGAACGATTTATACAAAAGATGACAACATCTTTCATGGAAAAATAACTGAAATCACTGAGCATGGTGAAATTGTAATCCAAACTGAAGATGGGATGCTAACCATTCCTTCAGATGAAATCCTAGAAGAAAGCGTAAAAATCTTACGTAAAGATGGCTCAACCTACAAAGGTAAATTAATCGGTGAAGATGACATTTATGTAACTATTGAAAGTAAATATGGTATTGTCACAATTGACAAAGGCGAAATAGAAAAATTGGATAGATATTTTGGTGGTAAACTGGAAAAAACACTTCAAAAGAAAATTTTCTTTACTGCTGAAGAACAGAACACAGAAATTTTCAGAGACCCAACTGCTTATATTTTATCACCTTATACTTTTTTTATCACCGGATTTTCAATGGGATATGGATTCTCTGACAAGTTTCATCTTTTCACAAGAATCACAAACAATTTCAATGAAGACCTAAACCTGATTTTCAGGCATGTCTTGTGGCAAAAGATTCAAGGTGCTCAAATATCGAACTTCTCAATTGATTTTCAATTATTCTCAAATCACGATATGAATAGAGAATACGCATTATTTTATGAAGAAGACCAGCTCAAAATCGGCTCGCTTTCAGGCGTGGAAACAATAAAGAAAATATATGGAAAAAAGAAAGATTTTTTCTGGGAAGGAACTTTAGTTTACAGTTCGAGAAAGCCTTTAAAAAGCGGAAGAGGAAATTGGGGATTTCACACAGGCATAACCATAAACAAGTTGTTATTTGAAAAACCCAAAACCAAAGCAACTATTTTGGGAGAGGACTATACTTTTGACGGAGGATTTTCAAAAACACACTTTCATGCAACAAGACTATACGTTGGGATGGATTATGACCTTACTAAACGAGTAAAATTTATAAGTGTGATATTCTACGATCCGAGTAATCATTATGTACCCTTTGGAGAATCAATTTCCAGTTATTTTGAAAACGATTTTTTGCCGGATAATTCTAAAGGTCAACGAAAAGAGGTCGATTTTGATTTTGGGATTACTTACGCTGCTAATGATGTACTTCGAATCGGTTTTCATTTCCAACGTCCATATATTACTCTTTACTGGAAATTCTATGATTATTAATTCATAATATGAACTTCCGAAGTTTTTGAAACTTTGCAAGTTTAAGAATAATGGACCTAAATTTTTTAATCATCGGTTCTCTGATTTTTGTGATTTCTGCCATGCTGCAGGGTTTCACCGGTTTCGGCTTTTCCATTCTTGCTGTTCCGCTCATCACGCTTTTTATATCTCCCAAAATCGCTGTTCCCATTCTGGTGATGTTTTCCCTGATTATTAATATTGTTGTTTTTTCATCTTCAAGAAAAGAATTCAATATAAAACGAATCTGGTTACTGCTGGTTTTTGGAATTATTGGAATGCCTTTGGGAACTTACTTTCTGGTTGTTTTAAATGATAATATCATCAAACTTTTTATCGGAATTCTCATAGCTCTTTTCGGTCTGCTTCTTTTGCTCGGATTCAGAAAAGAATTCAAAAGAGAAAAACTTTCTATGATTCCAATCGGATTCGTCAGTGGGATTTTAGGAGGAAGTGTTTCCATGAGCGGACCACCGATCATTCTTTTTCTTTCCAATCAAGGTGTGAACAAACAAACATTTCGCGCCAATCTGGCAGTTTATTTCTTCATCCTAAATATGTTCACAATACCGGTTTACGTTTTTAACGGTTTGATAACAAAGCAGGTTATAAATTTTTCAATTACTTTTTTGCCGGGTCTGATAATTGGAGTTATTTTTGGGAATTTCTTATCGCACAAAATCAAAGAAAATCATTTCAGAAAATTAACACTTATTTTGCTGATAATTATGGGTGTGCTTTCAATTATTTCCGGGTTGAAAACTGCTTAATTTCATATCTTTCTTTTTCTTACATTTTTATTTGACAGAAACTTAACAAAAAAAAATCTGTACGAAAAACTTTTATGAAAAAGGAGTTAAAATATGCCCTTTATTTCCAATACAGACAAGGAAAGAAAAGAGATGCTGGCAGCTATCGGAGTGGAAAAATTTGAAGACTTGCTGACCAATATTCCCAAAAAATTCCTTTTGAGAGAAGACTGCTGTTTAGATGAGCCGCATTCCGAACTGGAAATTACACGTAAAATATCCGAACTGGCAGCAAAGAATATTTCTACAACCAAAGCAAACTCATTTCTGGGTGGTGGAATTTATGATCATTTTATCCCTGCTGCGGTCGACCATATCATTTTGCGACCTGAATTTCATTCTGCATACACTCCTTACCAGGCAGAAGTAAGCCAGGGAACTTTGCAATACATCTACGAATATCAGACGATGATCTGTGAACTTACCGGAATGGAGATTTCCAATGCTGGTATGTATGATGGTGCAAGTGCTGCTGCTGAAGCTATTCTAATGGCAGCCAGGAAAACCAAGAACTTTAAAGCTATAATTGCTGGAACACTTAATCCAAATTACCTGGAAGTAATAAAATCTTACACAGGAGGTGTGGGAATCGAGCTTGTTCTTATTCCTGCCAAGAACGGTCTGGTTGATCTAAATGCATTACAAGAAGCAATTGATGACAACACTGGTTGTGTACTGTTACAAACGCCAAATTTCTTCGGTAATATCGAAGATGCTTTTGCAGTTGAGGAAATTGTGCATGCATCCAAAAAAGCCCTTTTCATAACCTGCGTTGATCCGATATCTCTGGCTGTTATGAACTCTCCCGCAGAGTATAAGGCAGATATTGTTGTCGGTGAAGGTCAGTCGCTGGGAAATTCCCAGAATTATGGTGGTCCTCTTTTCGGTTTTCTGGCTTCGAGCATCAAGCTTGGCAGAAGTATGCCCGGAAGAATCGTAGGAGCAACTCTGGATGCTGATGGGAAAAGAGCATATTGCCTGACTCTGCAGGCTCGAGAGCAACACATCCGCCGTGCCAAAGCAACTTCTAATATTTGTTCGAACGAAGCTTTATGCAACCTGGCAGCAACAGTTTATATGACTTTAATGGGAAAAGAAGGATTGAAAGAAGTTGCTGTACAAAGCACAACCAAAGCTCATTATCTGGCTGATGAAATATGCAAACTCGATGATTTTTCTCTGGCTTTTGATGCTGCTTTCTTCAAAGAATTTGCAGTGAAAACTCCTGTTCCGGTAGAAGAGATAATTTCCAGACTAAAAGAGAAAAATATTTTCCCGGGAATCGATCTGAAACAATTCGGATATGATAATATGCTGCTGATTGCAGTAACAGAGAAGAAAAGGAAATGGGATTTGGATGAATTAATTAATTCTCTGAAGGAATTCTCTCGCTAAGACGCAAAGAACGCAGAGGTTAAATTCAATTTTTTTTAGGAAGTGATTTGAGCCTTTGCGAGAAATATGGAAAAGAAAAAAATGACAGAGAACGGAATATCAAAAATTATTGTTGATTGTGCTTTCAGAATTCACAAAAGGTTTGGTCCTGGTCTTCTTGAATCTGTTTATGAAAAATTAATGATTCATGAGTTAACAAAGATGGGACTGAATATTCGAAATCAAGTGGGTGTGCCGATAAAATATGATGATAAGATAATTGATTTGGGCTTTAGAGTTGATATTATTGTCGAGAATAAAGTAATAATTGAATTGAAGTCAGTTAAAGAGATTGCACCTGTTCATAAGAAACAACTACTAACTTATCTGAAATTAAGTGAACTAAAACTTGGTTTATTAATCAATTTCAATGTAAATTTGATCAAAAATGGAATCACAAGGATCGTAAATAATTTATGAAAAAACTATTCTCATGCAAAGCCGCAAAGAACGCAAAGGTTTTAAATATATGATTAAAAGGAAATTTCTTAATCCAACGATAATTTTGAAACGCTATAATGAATTTACTTAATATTTTATTACAAAGTAAAAAAATTATAAAAGAATTTCTTAGCGTACTTTGCGCCTTTGCGAGAAATATGGAAAAGGAGAAATAATGGCTAAAACAATCTTTGAAAAACATTCAGAAGGCAGAAAAGGTTACACACTTCCCACTAATGATGTGGAGATTTCTTTAAACAGATGCATTCCTGAAAAATTCCAGAGAAAAGAGGAAGTTAAACTTCCTGATGTAAGTGAACTTGATGTTATGCGTCATTTCCTTGAATTGAGCCAGATGAATCACTGCATTGAGAAGGGATTTTATCCATTAGGTTCATGCACCATGAAATATAATCCCAAAATAAATGAAACTCTGGTTCGCAACGATGGTTTCAATAACCTGCATCCATTTCAGGATGAAGTCACTGTTCAAGGTGCTTTGGAAATTCTTTATGAACTTCAGAAAGATCTGGCAGAAATATCCGGATTTTCAAATGTAACATTGCAGCCAGTTGCTGGTGCTCACGGCGAATTTACCGGTCTTAAGATTATGAAAGCATATCATGACCATAAGGGAAATTCCCACAAGAAGAAGATCATTCTTCCCGATTCTGCTCATGGCACAAATCCTGCCAGTGTAACTTTGGTGGGATACGAAATGGTAGAGATCAAATCCAATGAAAAAGGATTGGTCGATATTGAAGATTTGAAAGCCCATGTAAATGACGAGACAGCAGGTTTTATGCTTACAAATCCAAACACTCTCGGTCTATTTGAATCTCAGGTTGAGAAAATTGCAGAGATAATTCACAGCGTGGATGGTTTGATGTATATGGACGGAGCAAATTTCAACGCTATTATGGGACTCGTGAAACCCGGTGAGAATGGATTTGACATCATGCATTTCAATCTCCATAAAACTTTTGCTACTCCACATGGTGGTGGTGGTCCGGGTGCAGGTCCTATCGGCGTTCGTGAAGACCTCATTAAATTCTTACCTGCTCCATTAATTGGAAAGAAAGATGATAAATATTTCCTCGATTATACTCATGAAAAAACATCCTCCGGAAAGGTTCATTCCTTCTTCGGCAATTTCGCAGTGAATATTAAAGCCTACATTTATCTTAAAATGCTGGGTCCGAAAGGTTTGAGACGGGTTGCGGAAAATGCCGTTATTAATGCAAATTATATCCAGAAGAAGCTGGAAAAGTATTATGATATCCCTTATAAAGATTCATTCTGTATGCATGAATTCGTAGCCAGTGGCAATTGGCAAAAAGAGAAGCATGGCATCAAAACACTGGATATTGCTAAACGAATACTGGATAAAGGATTCCATGCACCCACGATCTATTTCCCGCTTATTGTGCACGAAGCGATGATGATAGAACCCACAGAAACCGAAAGCAAAGAAACGCTTGATGATTTTATAGACGCTATGATCGAGATCGCGAAGGAGTGTGAAGAAAACCCTGATCTATTGAAAAATGCTCCAATAAATACTCCGGTGAAACGAGTGGATGACACCCTGGCTGTACGGCAATTAAATGTGAAATTTGAGTGGTAGTTTTAAGAATTAGCAACGAACAAAACTAACAAAGACGAACTGAAAAATAAATTGTGAGGGCGATTCAGGAAGCGCCCTTTTTCTTAACCCTTCTGCTTTCTTCCCTTAACAGGGCAGAACATTAGAAGCCGCTGAAAGAATATTTCTGTAAAAAATCATTGGTGTTGTTTAAAAGTCATTAATCAATTACGAAAAATGGGATTGACAGGAATAGTTGTTTGAATTGAAATGCCAGTTGAGACAGATTTAATTAGTTGCTGGAGATTTTGAGGTGTGTGGTATTTTTGGAAAATCAGGAAATAATAAAGTGAGCTTTTCAATTAATTGAGATGTTTAGCTTTAAGAAAATGAGATATGGACCAATGATTATAATAGCTGGAATCATATGCACCCTCTTGCTTGTCACTGTTTTCTTTTTTCTTTTTCTAAACCGTGGAAATGATTCTATAGTGCCAATTCTATTTAAGGTTTTTGCGGCGGTATTGGCAGCTGCTGCAATTCTCATCATAGATTTGTCCAAGACTCCAGAAACATTACATTTAAAAACAAACTTTCTTATCTTGAGGAATGAAAATGGCGAACTTCTGAAACTCACTCCAGTCACTTCTGCACTGAATCTCCCTCCGTGGCATGCCTACAATCTTCTTGACTATATATGGTTGTTCCGTGGCTACAAACCTCAAACTGAGCCGTTCATTATGGATCAATACATCTTTAATGAGTTACTCTTTGCTGCTTTTCTTAAGTGGATGGCAAATCACTATTTTCTTCACTGGGAGATGAAGTATAATTACATCTATGGCATCAGTGGTGGTGGTGGGCATTCTTCACCGAAAGAGGGTCGAGACAAAAAGTTTGAAACATATCGATTTGTAAATTCATCAAATGGATTTTTAGTTCATGATCCCGTTTACAATGAGTTTCAATTCCCGAAAGGAAGCAAAACAAATCTTAGCAAAACGAAACTTGAAACGGTGTTCACAATCACAAATCCTCATATGACCTTTACTTTCAAATCCCTATATCTCGGCAATAGCGGTATCAGCTATACCATCCTTGGTGACAAAATCGATAAGCATCTAAAAGTCCCAGATTCTTTCTATGCACAAAACTATATAATTACTCTTGATGCAACATTCTCAAGATTTCTACGTTGGTCTCCAAAAACCAATAAGCAAAAGGAATGGGTAAACCAAATCTTCAAGAATATTGAGAGAGATTTCAACTGGGATACATTCAAAAATCAACTCCATGATGGAATTGACGGACTACCTAAAGACAAAATTTTGAGAGGTATTCCTCTTAAAATAATTCAAGATAAGGATACTCATAGTTAACATCTCTGTTGCGTTTTTTAAACTATTTAATACTCATATTAATTATTAATATTCTGATAACATTTCTCTAGAAGTTTAGCATCCAAGAGCATTCTGTTCTTAACTCTGCTGTCGCGAACTCCCGCACCAATGAATCCATCAATTCCTTAACAGGGATTATTTTATCGATGCGCCAGGCATTGGCACCAGCAAAACTGAAACCGTTTTTCAACTCACCGATCTTAGCTTTCATCAAAGCATTGGCAATGCAATACAGCGAAGTTTTGAAATCGCAGGTTTTCAGGCATTTCCAAGGACAGCGAAATGGCTTTTTTATTCCTGCTTTCACATCTGTGAGGAAATCGTTCAAAATGGCACGTCCCGGTAAACCTACCGGACTCTGGATAATAACGATATCTTCCTTTTTGCATTTGATGTACTGGTTCTTGAATTCAACATCAGCATCGCATTCATCTGTGGCTACAAAACGGGTTCCCATCTGCACGCCACTGGCTCCAAGATTTATAAATTTATAAATATCATCACCGTTGTAAATGCCTCCTGCGGCAATAATAGGTATCTTTTTATCGTATTTGTCTTCGAATGATTCAATTGCTTCGCAGACATCCGGAATGATGTTTTCCAAGGTAAATTCCGGATCATCTATTTGCTCTGGTTTGAAGCCCAGGTGACCGCCGGCTAAAGGACCTTCCACCACTACAGCATCCGGAATATGAGCAAAATGTTTATCCCAGCTTTTAAAAATCAGTTTTGCAGCCCGTCCCGATGAAACGATGGGAGCTACTTTTGTGTGCATTTTTTTCAGGTAATCTGCAGAAATTCCTTCCGGCATTTTCAAAGGCAATCCTGCACCAAGAAATAGAATATCGACATTCTCATCTAAAGCCAGTTTTACCATTTCATCAAAATCGGAAATGGCTACCATTATATTTAAACCGATAACTCCGTTAGTCAATTTTCTTGCTTTGCGGATCTCGCGCCGTAAGGCAATCTTATTATCTTCCCGATAGGATTTTTTGGAAGCATGTTCCAACATTCCCAAAGCGACAGAAGAAATCACCCCGATCCCTCCGGTATTAGCCACAGCCGATGCCAGTCCGGACATCGATATCCCCACTCCCATTCCACCCTGGATGATGGGTAGTTTTGCAATCAGGTTTCCTATTTTTAATTCAGGTATTTTTATCATTTTTCCTCTCGTGTTTTCGACCATATCGGTTCTGCGGTCGAAAATATCGTAAAAAAATTAAGCTCTTACTTCAATTCCTTTAAAGATTATCTCCATCATTTGCTTGCTGTCTCTTTCCAGATCCTGCTCTTTCTGAATAAAAAGGGGATATTCCAAACCTTTTATAGCAATTGCTATCAAATGAACAACAACATCAACATCACATGGTGTGAAAACGTTTTGCTGAATTCCTTCATTTATCAGAGTACTTAAGGTATTATTTTCGAAATTATAGAAATCTCCCCTAACCTGTTCAATGAAAAAATAATGATCTAGATATTCGTTGGTAAGAGTTTTGTAATAGTTGCTAAGTTCTTTTAAATGCAGCATTCTTGTGCGAATGTATTGCATGATCTTGTCCTGAGGACTATAAGCTTTCTGGATAGCATCATTCAATTTTTGCCGAAAAAGATCGGAATCGATCCGCACGATCTCGGCAAAGATATCCTCTTTGTTTTTGAAGTAGTAATACATGCTGGATTTACCCATTCGAGCTTTTGCTGCAATTTCATCCATAGTGGTTTTTTTGAAACCATATAAAGCGATCAATTCTTTGGCTGTTGCAATAATTCTTTTTTTCTTCTCATTCACATATTACTCCTTCAGGATATTCGACCAATTCTGTATTTCAGTCTAATTCGTCAAGAAAAATAATTTCATTTGACTTTAATTTTATCTCATCTTAGTTTCGTACATGAAGTTTAAATATTAAACATTGGGATAGAACTGATGAAAAAAATAGTTAAAGCGTCATTACATCTTATACTTGCGGGTGTTGTTTCGCTCATTTCTTTTATTGTCTTCAAGAAAGCTGTGGAAGCTTTGAATGAGAAGCAGAAAAATTAAGATAAAATAAAAAAACCGAACAAGAATCATTTCCTGTTCGGTTCACAATTTTTCACCAATTAAGCAATTTATAAATTAGCAAAAGGATTATCATCATCAACGTATGTTTTCTTGACTTTTTGCTTTTTATATTTATGCCAATCGTCTTTTGTTTCCACAGCAGATTCAGGCATATCGGTAGGTTCCAGAGAAATACGGCGAGAATCTTTATCTATCTTTACAACCCGAACTTTGAATTCCTCACCAATATTTGCTTTATCAAATTTTTTGCCGATGATCTTCAATTTTGAACTTGGCACAAGCCCGGTAATTCCTTCTCTGATTTTGATGAAAGTACCAAAGGAAGCTACGTTTTCAATGACTCCGCTAAACACATCATTTTCAGAAATTATATCCTGGATATTGTCCCAGGGATCAGGTTGAAGTGCTTTTAAAGAAAGCGATATTTTCCTGTTATCAGGATTTATTTTCAGAATTTGAGCTTCTACAAATTCACCTTCTGTTACTACTTCTGAAGGATTGTTGATGCGTCTTCCACGAGCTAATTCTGAGATCGGAATGAGTCCTTCCACACCGGGTTTTATTTCTACAAATGAACCGAATGGTAAGTTGCGAAGAATGCGGCAATTAACAATGTCGCCTTCTTTCAATTCCTTCATAGCAGCATCTAAAGGGTTTTCCTGCAATGCTTTTAATGAAAGAGAAATTTTCTCACCCTGAATCTTTATTATTTTCGCTTCAATCTCATCGCCAATATTCATAACTTCAGAAGGAGAATCTATCCTTACCCAGGAAAATTGGGAAATATGCAAAAGTGCTTCAATTCCACCTAATTCAACAAAAGCACCAAAATTAGTCAGACGCGTAACTTTCCCGCAAACATTTATCCCAACTTCCAGTTTCTGTAGAGTTTCTTTCTTCAATTTGTTTCTTTCTTCGTCTAAGATAACTCTTCGAGAAACAACTATATTCCTTCCTTTTTCCTCGAATTTAATAATTCGAAAATCAATAGATTCGCCTATAAACTGCTTCGGATCAATCACCAATTTGATGTCGATATGTGAGATAGGACAAAAAGCTTTTACTCCTGATATATCAATAAGATAACCGCCTTTTGTTAAAGATTTAACTTTGCCGTTCACAGGAATTTTTTCCTCGAATGCATCATGAAGGACCTCAATATTTGCTGAAATCAAACTTTTGGAAATCAGAGTTTCAGTATCTGAATACTTTACTACAAAACCTTTTAAAATATCTCCAATCTTACAGCGAAGTTTACCGGTTTTATCGAAATAATCCTGCTTCTCTGCATAAGCATCACGTTTTCCACCCAGAGAAACAAAAATATATGAATCGGTAATATTAATTATTTCACCTTCAACTTTATCGCCAACAGCGAGTTCTTTGATATTTACCAGAGATTCTTCTAACAATTTATCAAAATCCGAATCTATTTCCGAAACTGGTTTTGCTTCAACTTCGTTTGTTGCAACCTGAATTTCTTCCTTATCTTCAGATGTCTCTAATTGCTTTTCCTGAATTTCTTCTGTTTTTTCCATCTCTTCTCCCCAAAACAATTTCGAATGCCAAAAAGAAAACCAAATCCTGTTTGTAAAGATATATTTTTTTACCAAAATTTAACCTTTTATTATTATAATTAAATAATTTACTTGACTTAAAAAATCATATCTTTTTACAAAAAGTTGTTCTTTTCATAAGAAGAGATAATGAGTGTTTAGGAGGTGAATCTTGAATGGAATTTTTATCGGAAGAAGCAAAGAATTACAGTCATCAATAGATAGTTTCGTGGATAGAGTAGAAAAAGCAGGTTTAATTTTCCGGGAAGGTGTAAAAGCTTATCTGAAAAAAAAACCGGAAAGATTTGAAGAATTTTATCAGGAATTATCTGAATTGGAATCTCAAGCTGATGTAGTTAGGAGAGATATCAAATACAAACTCTATACTTTTATGTTGATACCGGAATCACGTGGAGATGTTCTGGGTCTTTTGGAAACACTCGATGATGTTATTGATGTTGCGGAAAAAATATTGGAAGATTTATCAATCGAAACTCCAGAAATACCTGAATTTTTATATGAAGATTTTACAGATCTGGCAGAACTTTCTTACAATGCTGTGGAAGAACTCGCAAAATGTGCGCGCGCTTTTTTCACAGAAATCAAGCTCGTGAATAATTATGTTAATAAAATCCATTTCTATGAACATGAAGCTGATAAATTAGAAGAAGTCCTCAAAAGAAAGATATTCAAATGTGAAGATATCAAAGTATTCAGCAAGAAAGTTCATCTGAGATATTTTGCAAAAAAATTTGCTTTGCTATCCGATGTCGCTGAATCTGTTGCCGAACGAATTGCAGTATATGCCATTAAAAGAAGAATCTAACTCTTTGGAATAGGAACGAATAAATGATACAACTTCTTTTCTTTTTATCCAGCGGATTGTTTTTGGGATGGTCTCTGGGTGCGAATGATGCAGCTAATATTTTCGGAACTGCTGTTGGCACCAAAATGATCAAGTTTCGAACTGCAGCTATCATTTGTAGTATTTTCATTATTTTAGGTGCTGTGATAAGCGGAGCAGGTCCCTCTCATATTCTGGGAAAACTGGGAACTATTAATAGTCTTGCCGGAGCTTTCATTGTAGCTCTGGCTGCTGCTTTCACGGTTTTGTGGATGACCAAAGCCGGACTTCCGGTATCAACATCTCAGGCAATTGTAGGAGCAATTATCGGCTGGAACTTTTTTGCAAATGTTCCCACAAATATAAATTCTGTAACAAAAATTGTCGGAACCTGGGTTTTCTCACCGATCCTATCTGCTTTATTTGCATTTATCTTTTTTCACCTCATCAAAAAAAATCTTGAAAATAGTAAAATTCATCTGATAGTTTTAGATTCATTAACGAGAAAAGCCCTGATTGTTGTCGGAGCTTTTGGTGCATATAGTCTGGGGGCAAATAACATTGCAAATGTGATGGGTGTTTTCATTAATTCGTCTCCATTCAAGAGCGTCAGTATCGGTAGCATTTGCCAGTTGTCTCCCACTCAACAGCTCTTTCTTCTGGGCAGCATTGCAATTGCAGTGGGAGTTTTTACTTATTCGAAAAAGGTGATGATGACTGTAGGAAGAAGCATTTTCAAACTTTCACCAATTTCTGCATTAGTTGCGGTTTTTTCCAGTTCTCTCGTGCTTTTCCTTTTTGCTTCTCAAGGTTTGAAGGATTTCCTGGTCTCAAACGGATTGCCATCTTTTCCTTTGGTTCCGATTTCCAGCTCTCAAGCTGTGGTGGGTGCTGTGATTGGAATTAGTCTTGCAAAAGGTGGAAGAAACGTCAATTTCAAAACTCTCGGTAAGATTAGTTTAGGATGGATCGCAACTCCTATTGCTTCTGCTATTTTTGCCTATATTGCCCTGTTCTTTATGCAGAATGTTTTTCTGCAGGAAGTATTTATTAAGTAGAATGAGTGCTAACCTACAAATCCATCAACCGTTCGAAAAGTTTTATGTTTTCAATTTCTTCTTTTCTGCTGCCGGAAATAAAATATTATTTAAAATTAACCGATAACCGGGCGACTGTTTATGAAGGTCTAACACAGTTTCCGGATCACCGATTCGATGTTGATAATCTTCCGGGTCGTGTCCTCCATAAAAAGTAAAAGTACCTTTTCCGAAATTTCCGTGTAAATATTTCACTTCTTCCACTTGCAGAGATTCTCCCAAGATAATTACACTTTTCTTAACAAATTCTTTGTGAAAAGAGGTTGTCTGACCCAAAAAGCCATTGATAACATTTGTGTGACATTGAGTAAGCATTGTGGGAACCGGATCGTATTTTGCAGAAAAATCGAATAGTTGAAAGTAATCAGCTTCTGCCCCACGCAGTTGAGCATAATCGCTGGCATCGATGCTGGAGAATTCATATTGATACGGATTAAATATCAACGTGAAATTTTCGAAGGCAAAAGTACGAGAAAAATTTAATTTGTTTTGAGCTTCAGGATCAAATCCATCTCCATCAAAAACAGCATCACAAATATCGATACTTCCTGCTGCAAGAGCAATATCGAATGTGTCTGTGGCTGCACACATGGCAAATAAAAATCCGCCATTCTTAACATACTCGCGAATCTTTTCAGTGATCACGTGTTTCAATTCCCAGACTTTATTAAATCCGAGCTTGGCAGCAAGTTCCTCATTATTACGCACATCCTCCTGGTACCAGGCAGTATTTCGGAAACTGGAATAAAACTTCCCATACTGACCTGTAAAATCCTCATGATGCAGATGCAGCCAATCATATTCATCGAGTAAACCAGCTAAAACCTCCTCGTCCCAAACAGTCTCATAATCAATTTCTGCATAAGTTAAAGCCAAAGTTACAGCATCATCCCACGGCTGTTTATTGGGAGGTGTGTAAATTGCGATTTTCGGTTCTTTCTCCAAAACCACAACATCCATATTCGCTGCATCAATTTCTGCGAAAATGGAAGCCACATTTGAGGAAGAAACCTGCTCAAAAGAAACTCCCTTGATATTACAAAGATTCTCTATTTCTCCTGAATCCTGAATGAGATAAGAACCCCCACGATAATTTAAAAGCCATTTTACTACTATTTGCTCTTGAAGTGCAGTAAATGCTATACCATAAGCTTTAAGATGATTGGTTTGAGTGAGATCCATCGGGATTAGAATCTCGGCAGATGCTGAAAAGCCGATTAAAAATATTAGAATTACTACGAAATATTTCATTTTTTTCCTTTTCTCCAAAACTTCCCAAATTTCTGGAAATTTGTTAAGTTTCTTTCGCTTGAACTTGAGTAGTCTTTGAGACTTAACAAGTTCTCCTAATTCAACTGATTCAACCAGTTCAACTAGTTCAACCATTCCGAAGGTTCAACAAGAAGATTTCTCCGGTAGAAACCATTCGGAAGGTTTTAATTACATAAACTCCAAAAATATCTCGTTTGAGATAAAATACGCTTCTGGAGTTAGTTTAATAAATTCACCTTCAATTTCAAGAAAATTATCTTCCAAATATTTATCAATAGTTTTAAGATATTTCTTTAAAAATTCCTTTTGGAATTTGATTCTAAATTCCTTAAGATTCATTCCTTTTGTTTTTCTCAAAGATAGAAAAATGAATTCTTTTTCATGGTCTTCGTTGCTTAAACTTACCAAATTTCCAAAAATTTGGGAAGTTTTTATTGTTTCAAAATACTCCTCCAAATCAGCAGGATTTGTATATCTGAAATTTTTTAAATATCCTGCTGCGGATGGACCAAAACCCAGATAATACTTATCGCTCCAATAACAAAGATTGTGTTTTGATTCAAATCCTTTTTTAGCGAAATTTGATATTTCATATTGTTCAAAACCAGAAGATATCAACCTTGTTCTCATCAAATCATAAATATCCGAAATAACTTCATCTTCCGGAATCAGATGTTTCTCCGAATAAAGTGGAATATTTTCCTCCAAACTCAAACAATAAAGCGAAACATGTTCAGGATTAAGTTCTATGATTCTATCCAAAGAAAACAAAACATCCTGCATTTTTTGATTTGGAAGTCCGTAAATGAGGTCTAAAGAAATATTCTCAAATCCCTGGTTTCTTAAAAGTTCAAATGCTCTGCTTATTTGCTCTGAATTATGAAGACGTCCTAATAAATTCAATTCGGAATCGATGAAAGATTGAGCACCCATACTTATGCGATTGATGGGTGTTTCAGGAAGTTTTTGAACAAACTCTGTTGTGATATTTATCGGATTTAGTTCGAGAGTTATTTCTTGTATTTGAGCCAAATCAAATTGAGAAATAATTTTATGAATATCACTCACATCCAACAATGAAGGAGTTCCGCCACCAAAATAGATGGTTAAAGGTTTTATCTTGAATCTTTTTTTGAAAAGAGAGACTTCTTCTATCAGGTAAGAAACAAATTTGTTTTTAAGTTCGAGAGTATATTTTTCTGAATAGAATGAGCAATAACTACATTTCTGTAAACAAAACGGAATGTGAATATAAATATAATTTATCAAGATACTTTTTTTGCCGCTGACTTTCACTGACTTTTTATCCACTAATTACACGAATTTACACAAATTATTATTTAGTCTTTATTTTTTTGACGCTAATTAACGCTGATTTTGTATGATTCAATACGATTTTTTATTTAATTACATCTAAAACATAAAGTTTCAAAATTTCATTTTTCCTGATGATCCCGTTTATCCTGTCAATTTTATCCGTACAAATCCGCAAAATCCGTGTCATCCGTGTTCCTTTTGTTGACTGAGTTCGTCTTGTCTCAGTATTGTGGCTTTATTTTATAAATTTACAAATTCTATTCCATCGAAACTCAGATTTTACCCTTCGATTTCGATTATAATAGTAAGTTTTTATATTCTTAATTGGTGGTTTTCCTAATGAGAAACAAATCAAAACCGGTGTGCCGGTGATATATTTCCGATCCAGAAAACCCCAATAGCGGCTGTCACCGCTCACATCGCGATTATCTCCCATCACGAAATAACTATTCTCAGGCACAACAACAGGACCGAAATTATCTCTGCTGCCCATAAATTTATCTTCCCAAGTAATCCGTCCTGCATCTCTGGGTACTATCCTGGAATCGATATATTGTTCATAATCTAGCTGGAAAAGTTCTCCATTAATATAGACTTTTTTATTCTTCAGTTCGATAGTATCACCCGGAAGTCCAATAACTCTTTTCACAATATTCTTCTTTTCATGCCATTTGAATTTCCATTTGGTTTTATCCCAAAAGAGCGGACCAATAAGTTTGAAATAATTTTCTCTGGGTTCAGGTTCAACCGGGTCTGTCGGATGCTTGAATGTTACAATATCTTCGCGGTGCGGCTCGGTAAAGAAATACTTCAATTTATTGGCGATTAAGTAATCTCCAATAAGTAAAGTTTGCTCCATTGATGAAGACGGAATATTGAAATTCTGAAAAGTATAATTTTTTATCGGCATCACGATTACAAATGCAAATAATAACGCCTCAAGCCAACCTTGAAGAGAAGGCTTCCTGCGTACAACTTTTTTCACTTTCTTCTTAAACATATCTTTCCTTATTAAAATAAATTAATTCTAAAACGCTTAGTTTGGAAACCGGTTTCCAGTGTCAAGAAAAAGCTCTCTCACATCGTTAGATGGAGTCATGAAACGAGATACAACGAAATTCACTCAACAACCTCAGTGTACAAAGTTGTGCCGCTAACTGCACCGAAATATCCGAACCCATTTTGTATTCCGCCGTGAGTATAGCCATCTGTCATATACAAATAATTAAAATAATTTTGAGAGATCGAATATACAGAAATTTCGTATTCACCATAAAATACGATTGCTCCACTGTATGCACTTTCTGTAACAAGATATTGCCCGTTATCCGGGTTTAGGACAGGAAGGTATGAGCCATAGAAATCTACTCTTCGGGGAAAACCATTCATGTTTTCATATTCTTCTTCATCTTCAGGTGTTTCATGGTCACCAAAAGTAGCAATATATTGAGGTTCATCCTCAAACTCTAATAGACAATAAAATTCAAAAAACAGATTTACTACTTCGTCATCGATTGTCTGAATGACCAAAGGATGTTCTGAATCTGCAGTTTCATATTCAAGTTGAGGAAAAACAGTTGTTGAATCCGTAGTAAATGCATCATCCGGAAGAACGTAAATAGAATCCGGAACTTCTGTTTCAGCCCAGACGAGTTCATCTCCTATTTGAGCTTCTATCCTGTAATTATAATTTGACGAGATAATTTTAGTCTGAAAAGGATCGATGTAAACACCAATTCCTTGCTCCAATGGAAAATAAACAAGCTGAACCGAATCCACCAAAGTTTCTCCATAAAACTCTTTTATAATAACCTCTGCATCCGGAATATTCATGTCGGTAAACTCATCACCAAATGGAGAAATAGTTTTTCCAATAAATATCGGTTGGATTGGATATCCTTCATACAAAAGACCGGTTATCACATAATAATTATCTTCATATCTTTCTGAGGACGTGAAATCATCACAACCAAAAAAGAGTGCAATTATTATTAAAAGTATTATTATTCTCATAATTTTCCCCTGTTTTTGCCACTAAGAACACGAAGTTACACTAAGTATTTTTCTATCTTAGTGTAACTTTGTGAACTTCGTGGCTAATCATCTCTATTTCATAATCTTTCATACATTTTGATACACTACTACCATTCGATATTAAACCCGATAAAAGGTATTCTCGGGAACATTGATGTATCGTGTCCTTTCATTATCATATCTCCTTCATCATCTTCTTCATAAGTATATTCGCGTGACCAGACATTATCGTGTTCAAAGAGATTTATGATTTGTAAATATGGTTCGATGCTCCACTTTGAAAATTGCCATTTGAATTTGAGACTCAAATCTAACCTGGAATATGAAGGTAATCTTATTCTGTCTTTGTAACTGTATAGGAAATGAATTCCCTGCTCATCGTAGAATGCTTTTTCCGGTTTAAGATAAGGTTGTCCACTCCCGTAAGAATAAGTGGTTCCAATTTTGAAATCAGATCCTAAAACTTTGATTCCTGTATTTTCCGTTAAGTTGTAGGTTTGAACAATATTTATTTGATGAACTCTTTCATACCTGGGATGGTATGGTTCTTCTTCACCGGTTTCAGGATTGATATTTGTGCTGTTAATTTTACGTTGTGTGATGCCAAAGCTGTAACCGAAAAAACCCTCCAAACCTTTCCATTCTGTACGGAAAAGTACATCTGTTCCATAAGAATAACCGTCACCCATATTATAAACATCAGATAAAGTCCCGGTTTGATTGTTCCATTCATAATCTGTTTCAGGACGGAATTCCACAAGATTATCATAACTCTTAAAATATGTTTCAATATCAAATGCAAAATCATTTCCAAGCTGGATTTTGTAGCCAAGAATAAAATGGTCTGAAACTCCGGGTTTCACACTTCCATCCAATGGAAACCACAAATCCATGGGAGTGCTCATTCCTGGATTCATGGAAGTTAGATATTGATAATATCTACCATAATTGAAATACACATTGCTCAGCTCAGTTAATTTGCGTCGGATAGAAAATCTGGGGGAAACGCGAAAATAATCACCAACAGGAGAAGCAGGAAGATTGGGAGATTTGCTGTGACAAAATGTTAACCTTAATCCCGGTTGAATAGTCCAAAAATCGTTTAAATCCCAGCTATCCTGAAAAAATGCAGAAAATATTCCTGAATCCACCTCCACATCCGGCAAACTTTCCGGATCAATATCGGAGTTTTCCACTTCATAAATAAATGTGATATTATTGTATTTTATTTCAAACCCAAAATCCATCATATGCTGGTCATTTGGTGTGTAACTCAATAAACTTTTAAAAGTTGCATCATAGATATCGTTCGAGCGGATATATTCTACATCGCTGTCATATTTTACATCAAAAAGAGAATTGAAATGACTTCCAGCCAAAACAAACTTGGAGAAAAGTTGAGGATTAAATATGTGAATCCACTGAGAAGATAAAGTTTCATTTCCCCACTCGATTAGCATATTAAAACCAAAATTAAATTCGAGCCTATCCTTCCCAAAATATGAACTTACAGTAAACTTATCTTTTTCAGTAATATCCCAGTTCAGTTTGGCATGACCATCATAAAAATAATAATCCGGTAAATCGAAAGCATCTTTCAGAACTTCCAGATATGTTCTTCTGAAGGAAGCCATATACGAACCATTCTGATTCCCGATTTTCCAGGGACCCTGCAACGTGGAATTCGCACTGACAAGACTTAGCCGGGCAACACCCTGATGAGATTTTCTGTTTCCATCCAGATTGGTTACATCCAGAACTGAAGAAAGACGACCACCATATTTTGCAGGAAATCCACCTTTTAGAAGCTCAACATTTTCAATGGCGTCTGTATTGAAAGTACTGAAAATACCTCCAAAATGATTTGGATTGTAAACATCGATCTCATCGAGCAAAATCAGATTCTGGTCAGGACTTCCACCACGAATATAAAGACCGCTGGAAAAATCTGATAATGCGGAAACTCCGGGCAAAACCTGAATTGCCCTGAAAACATCAGAATCTGCAATTTGAGGAATTGCCTGCAGGTCTTCGGTTGTTCGCAGCACATTGCTTACAATGATTTCCCTGCTGTTAATCTCCTCTTTATATTTTTCTGCATATACAGAAATACCTTCCATTTTTATGGTAAATTTCTCAAGTTCCACTTTTAAGAATTTATTATCCAGTTCATCTTTCACCATCTCAGTAATAATCAATTGTTTGTAGGCAATATTGGAAAAAGCGATTTCAATTTTTCCTGTGGGAACAGAATTGATGATAAAATATCCTTCTTTATTTGTAAAAACTCCCAGATTAGTTCCTCGAATTACAACAGAAATATAAGGAATCCATTCGCCATTTTCAGCATTAGAAACGAATCCGCTTATAGTTACTGCTTTTAATGAGCTTATGAATACTACCAATAAAATCAATAATAATACTTTTTTTGATATCCTTTTCATTTACACCTCAAATGGATTCCCGCTCCCCAATCAAGTTGAGGACATGCTTTGCGGGAATGACATTGATATTTTTTTTTGTCATTCCCGATTTAATCGGGAATCTAGATCTATCATATCCAAGCCACAGCTTGGATATGTATTAAATTTTTCAAGTTTGTTGCCAAGCTGTGGCTTGACAACCAGAATTCCAACTTCTAGATATTTTAATTTTCGGTGATTCTCGGTGTTTTCGGTGTTGAATTCTTTTTTTGGTTAATGAGATTACTAAGAATGAAAATCTGTATTTTTCTGCTCATTTATCAACTGCCTTATCCCTTCTTTTGCCAGCTTGATCAGTTCAGTCAATTCTTTATCAGAAAATGGATTGGATTCGGCAGTTCCCTGAATTTCTACAAATTTCCCGCTTTCAGTCATTACAATGTTCATATCTACATCAGCTTTGGAATCCTGCTCATAATCCAAATCTAAAACAGGTTTTCCATTCACAATTCCCACACTGATGGCTGCTACAAATACTTTCAAAGGATTCTTATCTATCAGACCATTACTTTGCATTTTTTGAAAAGCATCATTAAGAGCCACACAAGCACCGGTTATGGCAGCAGTTCTGGTTCCACCATCAGCTTGGATTACGTCACAATCTATCATAATCGTATAACCCGGAAATAGATTCATATCCACAACAGCTCGCAGAGAACGACCGATCAAACGTTGAATTTCCACAGTTCTACCAGCTAATTTTCCGCGGATAGATTCTCTGGAAAATCGTTTATCCGGAGCTCCGGGCAGCATGCTGTATTCTGCAGTGATCCAACCTTGATTTTTATTTAGAAGAAATGGAGGAACTCCTTCCTGAACAGTTGCTGTACAAATCACTTTTGTATTGCCGGTTTGGATGAGAACTGAGCCGGCAGGATGAAGTAAATAATTTCTGGTAATTTTGGTTTTACGTTTTTTCATTTTTTTTATCCACGAATTTACACTAATTAGCACTAATTTTTCTTAATGATTTAAGATATTAATTCTCATAAGAAAAAGCTAAGGTTGCCTTTCGGCAACCTTGCGGCCAAGAGAAATTCTCTTGGAGTTATAAAATCAAAAAGCAAGTTATTTTCAAAGTTATTAATGTCAAATAATTTTTCATTTGATGAACTATCTTTTTTTATTCTAAATATTTTTTGAAGCAATTTGTATTTAAAAAAAAATTAATCATATTCTTTAAGTAAATCCTCAATGTACATTTTAAACAACTCATATTCATTATTTTCTTCATGATTTTCTTTCTCTTTTCTATCCAAAAAGATATTTAAAATGTTAGTATTTTTTATGAAATGGAAAAAAACTAATTTCAATGCTTTTTCTGAAATTTTAAAATGCTTGTACTCTTTATTATCTAAACAACATTCTAAAGGATAAAGGTAAGTTTTCTCTATAAATTGTATTGAATGAAGCAAAACCGAACTTTCTTCATTCAAACCAGGTAGTTCAGGATTATATTGAGGAGGAAGATAAAATCTGTCTGGATTGTTTAATTTCATATCTTCCAAAACATATTCTTGATTGTGTCTACTTTTTTTATAACTAAATATTGGAAAACATAACCAGCTATTATTTGGATATGTTTTACTCCACCAGTCAGTTTCATAATATTTCAAGAGTAAAACTGGCCTATATTTGCCAGGTGTAGATATCAAATTTTCATCAGATTCTAAGCCGAAATATCTATTAACATTCATGTCTGTATTTTTGTTTTTTGATCTTTCACTAGAATATTCTTTTGCAGACCAAGTTGATTTGGCTTCATTTATTCTATCATAAAATGCAGTTGTGAAAAACCATCTTTTTTTCTTTTCATACCATGCAGGAGCACAACAAATTTGACCCACCTGCAAATCACTTTTTAAATCTAACCATTCATAGAATGTCCAATCACCTTCAGAAAGCGATAAAATGTTATCATATAATTTCGGAATACCTTTATATTTTTCTGGCATTTTTAAATTTTTCTTGATATTTAAAATTTAATTTCTCAAGTATTTTATCTAAATTTTTAAATTCTTTGATTTCGTAATATTTTTGGGGTTTAACTGAGCTGAAATCCAATTTATCTAATCTTTTATTAACATCTATCATTGGTTCTGTATCATAATAAACATAATCCAATAATTTATAGAAATCCATGTTTCCATATTTTTTTACTGAATGATTAATAATAAGACTAATTTCAGATGGTAATACAGGAATTGTAGCACTTTCATTTAATGTAACTTTTGTAAAATCATCTTTAATGTCTTCAACAACAAATATCTTTTTATCATTAAGGATATTATCATAATTCATTAAATACGGACCAAATTTATAAAAAATCCATTCTTCATTGGTCAATCGCTTCATTTCATTACGATAATAGAAAAGCTCTACCAAATAAGCTATTTTAAGTAATCTGGTTTTACCATAGCCAATTTCGTATTCTTTAAAGTGTTTTAAGATATGAGCTAGGATAGTCTTTAAATCTACCATAAAATCCTCAACCCATACTCTTCCAAAATCTCTTTTGCCATTTGTTCAGCTTCGTTCCAGCTATGCAATTTTTGTTGAGCATTTGCTTCTAATTGTTCTTTTAATTGATTAACATAATTTTTATAATTGTCTAAAATGCTTTTTGTTATCTTTTCATCTTTCGGAATCTTTAATCTAAAAATATCAGGTTTTGCCAGAATCACAGCAAACTGAGCTTCTTGTAAATTTTTTGTAGAAAATATTTCTTCACCATCTTCATCTATCAAAGTGCAGATATGCATAAACTCATCGATGTGAAGTACTTTCCCACTGGTATTATAAATTGCTGTTTCTATACTTTCATAATCATGACCCAGCTTTGCATCCGTATAAAAATCTTCAGGGAATTTTTTCAGTTGGCTGCCGATGATTTCATTTACCACAGAAGTTTTAACTTCATTGTAAGAGATTTGAATTTGTTGTCTTCTTCTTTTCTTGCGCATTTTGGGTAAATCTAGACGCTCTCTTACCATTTGAGTTAGGCCATCATAAATACGTTGAAGATATTCTTCCGGATTTAAACCGAGTGCTTGTAAAACTGCTTTGTCCAGTTCTTGACGATCTTTGAGTTTAACTTCTTTAAATATTTTTGCTATATTACGAGATAATAGTTTATCATTTTTATATTTGAATTCTTTAATACTACTAGGAATTTCTAAATTCTGTAATTCGTAAACAGGTGTTTTTATGACACCGTCTCCTAATGAAATGAACGAATTCAATTCTCGGAATAGAAAGCAAATAGTTGAATTTAAATAGTATCCAATATTCTCAGAAAGCTTTTTATCTTCAGTATCAATTCTATAAAATTTATCACTTTCTATTACTTTTTTACTATTATGTAACGTTCTAAAATTATCGTTGCACATTTCGGTCCATAATACTTTTGATGGTTCACGTATTTCAAATGACCACCAATATTGTCTTCCCTGCACAGAGGGAACTTCCGGCCAAAGTACATTATTTTTGGTTCTTTGGGTTTCACCCCAATCAATATAAGTAAGAGCTCCAAAATGATTAAGTTTTTTTAGTTCATTTTTGCTTTTATTACATACAAATAAATAATATTTTAAATTTTCCTGTTTTATTTCTATACTTTTACTTTCTTTTGGTGATTTTATTACTTTTTTCAAGTAACATTTTTCAATTTTACCTTGCCATTTTTTTGAAATATTTGTGAATTCATCATTTACATTTTGCAAATAAAAGAAATCTGTAATTCCAGATGTCTTACCACGTTGGCAGCTTTTTGTAATATCTTTGAGACTAACAAGTTTATCTTTGCATTTTTCCAGAATATCAAAATAAACATCCGGTGCTCTTAGATATTTACCCCATTTGGAAAGATCGTTTTGCGATGTTTGCTCTTCTAAGAGTTTTTCCTGTTTCACCATTCGAACACGCATTTGTTCATTTTCAAAAGAAGATATTTTCTCATCGATCTTATCAGCTTTAAATTGAGCAGATTCAATAGTGTTTACAATTCCGTCAATTCTTCTCCAGCGATTATTAGATTCGATTTTAAGATTTCTTTCCGGTATTAGTTCTTCTAATTTTTTCTTTAGTTTTACAAAATGAACAAGGTTGTTATCTCGTTCTTTTTCATCATCGCATTTTTCCAGAATTGTGAACACGGTATTCACAGCAGCATCATCAAACCAAGGTTCTGCCCAGGAAGCAATTATCATCTTGATCTTGAAATGGTCTAAAAAGAATTTTTTGAGAACAGAACCATAAGCGACATCTAACCAAGAATTTGAAGTAATTATGGCAAATGAACCGGCTTTACTAAGAAGAGTTGCAGTGTGAATAAAAATGTAAGTGTAAATATCAGCTTGTCCTGATAATTTTAATTCAACATATTTATTTTTTAACCAGTGATCAATTCGTTTCTTTCTTTCTGATTCTGGTTTTTCTAAGAAGTTCTTGAATTCAGCTTCTTTAATATGGTTTAATTTAAATAATTTCGGATAATCTCCGAGGTATTCATAAGCCAACAATTTAGTAAGAAATTGCTTATATCCTTTCACATTCTTTTCTATCAGATCCTGCTTGATATACGGAAAGTTTCCAACCAAACCATAAAATTCAGGAATTTTTATTTTGATTTTGTTATATCTCTGATTGTAATTCACATTATTCGGAGGAAATTCGATTTCCTGTCCTACAGATATTTCAAAAATATCTTTATGAATAATGCGGGGAAAATTTTCAAAATTACTCGGAGATTGCCTGAATAAATTTATCGTTGAAAGTTCAGCGGGAAATTTTCCAATATCGATTCCCCAGATCCTGTCTAAAACTTGTTCATGCTTCATTCTGTATCCGCTTAAAAATTTCAATCTATCATACAACCTGATGAGAAATGTTCCCGAACCGCAAGTCGGGTCTGCATAGATTTTATCTTTATCATTCACAATTGTAGCAATGATTAAATCAACGAGATCTTCGCGAGTGAAATATTGTCCTAATTCGTGTCGTCTTTTGGGATCAATTATTTCTTCAAATAATTCACCGATAACATCTTCCGGTAAAGCCCCGAAATTATAGATTTTTAGATGTGAGAACAATTCATTTAAAGAAGAATAAGCTTCCTTTGGAATTCCCAATTCTTCTATCGGATCAGTTTCAAAAACTGCCTGCCAGTCAATTTCCCGAGCATTAGAAAAAGCAGAATTCAAATTTGCTTCGAGATCTTTCTCATCTTCAGAATATAACTCGGGCAATTCTTTAAAGTGTCTTTTTATGGTTAGATAAAAAATGATTTTTGTAATCAAGCCATAAACTCGTTGGCTGGCAATTAATCTGTAAAAATCTTCATCATTTGGATAGGCAATTCCCTGTTCAGCAACAAACCTATTAATTATGCTTTTGAATTCTTTTTGTTTATGGAATACTCTGATAAATTGCTCGAATAAAGGAATCAGATCATCAACGATATTTCGTAAGAAGCGGATAAAATAATGCTTTTCAGGTTTAAATTTTCGGAACTTTCCTTTTTCGGAAAAATTTAACAACTCATCACAAATCCTGGAAATGAAAGCTTTAATATAAGCTTGTTTATCACCTCTTTTCCAATCTTCAATATTCGTTAGAACAGAATATGTTTCTGTTGCAGACAATTCAATTTTATTATCTTTTATTTCATAAGCATTCAAAGATTGAAAATCCCAAGTGTAAGCGATTTTAACTTTTAACTGAATAGCTTTTTCTCTGAATCGTTCTAAATTCTCAGTTTCTCCAAATGGTGGTTTGAGTTCAATATAGGAAAATGCTTTATCTATTTCCCTGTTTTTCCAAATTATAATATCACCGAAATAAGTTGTTTTTCCTACTTTAATTCCAGGTTCACAACTTGCAGATGTAAAAGGATATTTTCCTCTATTTATTTGCTCGTTGAACCATTGAGCAATCTTGCTTGCTAATTCTCGTTCGTTAGTTTTGATGTTTGTCATATTTTCTTTAATTTTATACTAATTCTTTAGTCAATAAAAAAATCAATACAACGGCACAATCTTATTCCCCGGAACTTTCTTAATTATACTTTTCAATTCCAGGGAAAGCAGAACTGTGGAAAGTTCACCAACGGAATAGCCGGTTTTCAACATTAAATCATCAAACTGGATTTCAGGTTTGTTCTCCAAAAGAACCTGGTAGATGTTGTCTTCTTTCTCAGAAAGTTTTGGAAATGGCTTCTCCGGTCTATCGAGAACAAGGTCGTATTCTTCCAGGATGTCATCCGGGCAGGTTACGATTTTTGCCCCCAATTTAATCAAATAATTCGGACCTGCAGATTGTTCCCTGTTAATATCTCCGGGAAGAGCAAAAACATCACGATTCTGGTCTAAAGCGAATTTTGCAGTTAGAAGTGCTCCACTTTTCTTTGAACCTTCGATGATCAAACTTCCCAAACTTATGCCGCTGATTATCCTGTTCCTAGTGGGAAAATTCCATTTTTCAACCTTTTGACCGGGAAGGTATTCTGAAATCAAAGCCCCGGTTTCTATGATTTTTTCTGCAATCTCACGGTTTATCGGGGGATAAATCTGGTCACAACCGGTTCCCAGAACTGCAATCGTCCTGCCATTATTTTCAAAGGTCGATAAATGAGCTATCGTATCGATTCCATAGGCAAGACCGCTTACAATTGTAAATCCTGCTTGAACCAGTTTACTACCAATTCTTTTTGTCATTATTTTGCCGTAATTTGTCGGCTTTCGTGTTCCCACTATGGCGATGGTTCTTCGGAATATATCTTTATCCAGCTTTCCCCTGTAGAATAAAAAGGGTGGTGGAGTGTAGATTGATTTTAATAATGTCGGATAATCTTTATCCAGAATTGAAATGAACTTGATTTCGAAAGTTTCCATTAGCTCTGCAATTTTATCCCAGTTTTCCAGCTTGGAACCTTTTGCCAGGTTCTCTTTAGCGGATTCGGAAATAAAATCGATGTCAGTTAGTCTGTCATCCGGTTTGCCGATGAAATTTTTAGGCTCACCCAGAATTTCAGTTAATCTTATTGCTTTTGCATTGCCAATTTCAGGAGTTTCGAGCAGCTTAATCCAGGCTTTAATTTTCTTCATCATCTTTTTTTAGAATATTAATAAGTTTCTTCTTCATCTCTCTTATATTTTCACCGGAAACTGAAGAAATCGGAAAAATCTGTTCATGAAGCTTTTCTTCAAATTCACCTTTCATAATTTGCACTAAATCTTTCTTTTCATTTTCCGGAACCGTGTCGATTTTGCTGAGAACGATAACATGCGGCTTTTTATCCAGATAAGGATCATAAAGATGAAGTTCCTTTTTCAAAACCTGGTAATCATCAAAAGGATCTATAGAATTTACATCGATCATAAAAAGCAGAATCTTGGTTCGCTGAATATGTTTTAAAAACTGGACTCCTAAACCTTTACCATCGTGAGCTCCTTCGATCAAACCGGGAATATCTGCCATCACGAAAGTTTCAAAATTTCCAATATGAACAACTCCTAATGTAGGCTCTAAAGTTGTAAATCTATAGTCTGCAATTTTGGGATGAGCTTCGGAAACTACGCTCAACAAAGTGGATTTTCCGGCATTTGGGAAACCGACTAAACCGACATCAGCCATCAATTTCAAGTTCAATTCCAATTCAAAATATTCGCTGTTTCCGCCGGGCTTGGCAAAACGTGGAGCTTTGTTTGTTGCACTTTTGAATCGTGTGTTTCCTCTGCCGCCATTCCCGCCTTTGACAATCACGATTTTCTCGTTATTATGGGTAATTTCGGCAATTTTATTTTTCTCTCCATGTGTGATATCATAGATCTCGGTTCCTAAAGGAAATCTAAGGATGATGTCTTCTCCTCTGGCTCCGGTTTTATTGTTACCCATTCCGTTCCTGCCGTTCTTTGCTTTGTAAAAGTGATTGTAACGATATGCTAATAAGGTGTTTACATTCTCATCACCTACCACAATTACATTTCCCCCTTTTCCACCATCACCGCCGTCGGGTCCACCTTTTGATACAAATTTTTCGCGTCGGAAGCTGACGCAACCGTTTCCGCCTTTGCCGGACTCAACTCTGATTTTTGCGTAATCTATAAACATATTTAGCTCTTAGCTTTTTAGCATTTAGCATTGTAGCACTTAGCATTTATCATTTAGCATTTTTTTTGCATATGAGGGATAATTTCTTCATCCAAAGTTAAATATTGTTTCATTAAATTTGCAGTTAAGCAAGAATGAACAGGTAAAACTCCGATGATATCTCCAATATGAATTTTATCAAATTCTTCATCTGTAGTTTTAATGATTCCGTGTTCCTGCGAAAGAGATATTATGAAAGTATTTTTAAGAGGTTTTTCCCAACCATCTTTTCTCAATCTAACAATGTATCCAAAACATTTCGAACCATTCTGTAGAATATATTCTTTGGAAAGATGAACTGCTCCTCCATAAATTATGATTTCTTTTAGTTCTTGATTTTTTGCAACGACAGGGCAGGCAAGAGTAACTGCAATTTGCCCGATTGAACATGAACCCAACCGATATTGCATGACATCATAAAAAACGAAATTCCCGGGGCGAATCTCATCAATACCGGTAAAATCATTCATCAGGCTGCAACAAGGTGTATCTCCGATCGAGAGCTCAAGTTGGGGAAATTGAGATAAGTATCGAGATCTCAACTCTTTCATTTTTTGGAGAGATTTATGATGGATTTGCGAAATTTCTTTTTGTGATTTTGCATGATATGAATTTCCTGAATGATTTAGAAAACCTTTAAAATCTAATAAGGGAATATCTTTAGATTGCTTTAAAACTGAATCAAATTCATTAATATTTTCAGCTCGAATTCCTGAGCGGTGATAACCTGTATCAACTTCGATATAAAATCCAATTTTGTTCTTTAAATTTTTCTTTAAAAATTCTATTGATCCCGAAGAAACCAAAAGAACATTTAAGTTAATTTGTTGAGCTAATTTATTAACTTCATCAATTTCTAATTGATTGAAAGGAAAGGCTATGGTGATATCATTCCATCCATTTTGGAAAAAATAAATCGCCATATCAACAGAAGATACCGAGATAGAATTTACTTCAAAATCTTTAAACCATTTACCAATCCCGGCAGATTGATGAGTCTTGAAATGTGGACGAAACTTCAGATCAAATTTTTTGGCTTTTAAAACCATTTCCTGAATATTTTTCCAACACTTCTCTTTATCTAAAAGCAAAGTTGGTCGAGCTATTTTCATAAAATTGATGGGAAAATTTTGAGATATTTCTGCTATTCTTCTTTTTCCTTTATTTCACCTTTTTTAGTTTCATAAACATCTTTAGCACCTTCGTAAATTCCTGTGAAAGCTTCTTTAGCAAAGTGGGCAACTTTAGGAGCGGAAAATTTAATCGCTTCAAAAATAGCTTTACCTGCTTTGGGTGCAAATTCTTTGCTTTCTGAATGAACTACTTTTGCTCCCTGTTTTGCTCCTTCCAAAGCTTCTTTTGCCAGAGTTTGAACTTTTTCTTTGGTAGTAAGTTCTTCATCTTTTGATGTTTTAATGATTTCTTTGGTGATGCTGCCAACAGCATGAACAATGTCTTCACCTAAATTATAGGCTTTGATTACACCATCTCTAACAGTTTTTGTTACTTTGCTTTCGCTCTTTTCCATGATTTCCTCCTGATTTTTTTTAATAATATTCCGGATTTTTCTTTAGAAAATATCCTAATAGCTGTGCAGAAGCAGCAATCGCTGCAGTTTCCGCTCGTACGATATGATTCCCCAAATTGAATGCTTGAATATTCTTGTCCTTGAATATCTCAATTTCTTCATTAGTAAAACCACCTTCCGGACCGATAACCAAACAAATATTTTCCTCATTTAATGAACTTAAAACTTCCCAAAGCTGTCTGTTTTCTCCCACTTCCAAGGCAACGACAGGCTTATAATTTTCTTTTATATTTACTAAAAATTCTGTCAAGCTGGTTGTGTTATTAACTTTTGGTAAAAATGAATTATCGCACTGTTTTATTGCAGCAATAGCAGTTTTTTTAAATTTTATGGTTGTGTTTTTTGATGGTTTTCTTACAGTCCTATCTGTAATGATAGGAAAAAATTCTTTGATTCCCAGTTCAGTAAGTTTTTCAATAATCAAAAAATCATGTTTATTTTTTAAGATAGAGAAGGCAACTGCGATTTTAGGTTGAGATTGCTTTTCCTTATTAATCGAAAGTATTGAAACAGTTAATTTTTTTTTGTTTATTGATGTGATTTTTGTTTTTGCTAATAGTCCTTTTCCGTTGGTTAGCAGAATTTCAGATTCAATTGATTTTCTGAAAACATCGATAATATGATGATATTCTTCACCTGAGATCATAATTTTTGAATCTTGTTCTTTTAGTTCTGGAGTGTAGAAACAGGGCATTGGAACTCCTTATATCCAATTTCAATAAACTTTTTTTACTTTCATTTTTTATATTTCTGACATTCCTTCCAGCGAAAGCAATTCTTCAAATGATCATTCACGAGACCTGTTGCCTGCATGTGAGAATAAATGGTAATGGAACCCAGAAATTTGAATCCACGCTTTTTTATATCTTTGCTGATACGATCGGAAAGTTCGGTTCTGGCGGGAATCTGGGAGATTTCAGCCCATTTGTTTACAATCGGTTTACCATCTACAAATCCCCAGAGATAATTGCAGAAACTACCGAATTCTTTTTGGATTTCCAGGAATATCCTGGCGTTATTTATAGAAGCTTCTATCTTTTTGCGATTGCGGATAATGCCGGCATTCTGCATTAATTCTTCGATTTTTTCTTCATCATATTTTGCCACTTTCTCCACATCGAATCCATCATAAGCTGCCCGGTAATTTTCCCGTTTTTTCAATATTGTATGCCAGCTCAATCCTGCTTGTGCAGATTCTAATACTAAAAATTCAAATTGCTTTCGGTCATCATAAATAGGAACACCCCACTCTTCATCGTGGTAGCGGATGTATAAATCATCAGCAGTTCCCCAAGGACATCGGTTCATATTTTCTCTCCTATCCAATTATAAAACTCCTCCACAATCTCATTAAATCCGTAAGCCAGTTCAGTATTCTTCGCTTCTTTTCGAGTAAACCATTTCAAGCATTGACCTTCCATCAAGTTTATCTCATCAATATTCAAGTTGGCGTTTTTCCAATATGTGTATTCGATGCGGTCTTTGAATTCTTTCACATAAAGAAGATGAAAATCCTTCAAGTCGATATCCATTTCTTCCTTCATTTCGCGGATAATGCATTGTTCCGGCGTTTCATCCGGTTCTACATGACCACCGGGAACATCCCACATATTGGGATAGATGATATCAGGTTTGTCATCCCGCAGGAAGAGCAGAACCTGCTGCTTATCGTTCACAAAAATTATGCTGGTGCCTTTGCGTTTCATTAATAGTATCCTTTAACCTCGCTCTAATTCAACCAATTCAACTAATTCAACTAATTCTCCATCACAATCATCTTCGGTCTGGTTACTCCTGCCCGGATTTGGGTATGTCCATTTATGTATATCAAGTTTCCTTCATTTTCTATGAAGAAATTATCATAATCAGCATCCATCTTAAAATCACCAAAACCCTCTGTAATAATTAATGGGAAAGGAATATTTTCGTTTCCTGTAAGAGCTACTCCGATTTCTTCTCCTGTGAAATCGACCAGTTCTTTGTTATCGATAGAAGCGGCAATCACTCCTTTCACTTTTTGCTTTTCTGCCTTTTTAAGGAATCTGATATCGATTTTGCCGGAAATAACCACTATTTCATTTTCACTGCATTTTGAAATATCTTTATATTCTTTTATATATTTCAGTTCTCCCCAAGCCTCGTTTCCGAAACCGATTATCCCTTTCAAAGTTGAACCCTCATAAGATATAGTCGCAGAATAGTCCGGTTCGATTTCTGCAATTTTTCCTGTCACTCCAGCATATCGAAGATAAGGATCTTTATCATATTGGATGGTTACTGTGCCTTTTTCCGTATCGACATTTTTTATGGTTCCTGTGGTTGGCACAGAAACCAGCATAGGGTGAGTTCCATCCTGAACATCAATAAGACGGGAAGCGAGAATATCTCCTGCAAAAACAAAATCTCCGAGATTTTTCTTCAGATACCTGGTTATTAATTTCGGTTTTATATTCAGTTTTTTGGAAATATTTATGGTCTTTGGTTTAGAAGAATAATCCTGGATTTCGCGCATGATTATTGTGCCAGAATCAAAATTGATTTTTTCCACTCTGCCGCGAACCGGTGAATCATAATAAAAGTGCTGGAACTGGATTTCATCAATGAGCCTGCGGGAACCGACCTCAGCGATTCGCTGACCGTATTTTACTTCCTGACCTTCCTTAATTCTCAATGATTTTTCGATATTATCCGGGTTTAGTCGCAGATATGTTTTATCGAAAAGCGAAATCACATATACCTTTGGCGGATCGAAGAGATTCTCACCTATCACTGTTCCGGAAGTTACTGTATCACCTTCTTTAACTAAAATTGAACCTTCATAAGGAAGTTCAACTTTATGGGACTGGGTGCCTTTTACAATATTTTTTCTTGGAATAAAATTTTGGAATTCCGTTTCGAGATTTTTCTGCGAGAAAGCAAAATTGTAAAGATTCATACATTTATTTTCTATCTGAAAATCTATATGAAGACTTGCATCAATAAAAATCGGAAGTTCAGATTTGAAGTCATATTTTTCAATATTCAGAAAGAAACCCTTTTCCAAAGAGATGGAAATATCTTTTTGTTTCTTATTATCATTGGGAAAATAATAAACATCTCCAACCTTGATTGTTAACGAGTTTCCGTTTATTTCAATATTCATTACAGGTGCATCTTGTTTCCATTTTCTACCTATCGGACGAATCACCAACCCGATTTTTTCAAAGCATTCTTCAGTAAGAAGCTGGGTGGCAAGTTTTTCATCTACAGCACTGAGTTTCCCCATGTGCGGAGAGATGAAATGTTTGTCTTTCCAGATTTCGGTAATACCTTCAGGTCGGAATCCATCATAAATTATTGCCAGAGCTTGAGTATTGTTTTCTGTGTGAGCCAAAACTCCTCCGGATCCAATCAGGATATTGATATCGTGCATGTGAAACTTTCTGCTTTCAAGTGCTTTTTCAAAGTAAAACGCTTCAGTGATTTTATCTAAATCGCTGTTTTTCTGTTTTAATTTATCCAAAAATCCAACCTGTTTTGTATTAAAATTCATATCCATGTGTTGCTTTTTGCTCATTCGAATTGCTTCTCTGGCTACAGCATGCTCGATAGAATTTTGATATGAATCGGTTGGAGTATAGGTCGGATAGAGCATCTTATTGGCAATATAATTGGCAATATAAGTTTCATCGAGTTCCTTTGGCAGCCAGTTTTTAATATTATTAAATCCACTGTCCTTAAAAACGTTTGAGATGCTGTAACTCATACCATAATTAGCACTTACAGTTCTAAAGTATTCTCCTAGAATATTAGAAAAAATATCGGTTGTTGCTCCTCCAATATCCACAGCCATCACATTCTCATCGAGTTGCTCACTCACAAGCTGCAGAGAGCGGATAACTCCGGTTGGTGTTGGTATGATAGCATCATCTACGCAGTCTTTCAGTTTGGAATAACCGGGAGCTTGCTCCATCACGTTATCCATAAAAAGTTTATGAATCTTTTCGCGTGCAGGAACCAGGTTTTCATCTGTTAATGTGGGACGGATGTTAGGTACAATGTAAAGATCGAAGCGTTTCTGAAATAATCCGGCAATAAAACTCTGAGCTTTTTCATTGCCTGCAAAAACAAGGGGTATCTGGTTTTTATCACCAAATTTAGGTTTGGGATTGGCAAGCTGCAGTATTTCACCTAATCTCAGGATTGAAGCAATTGCACCGCCATCAATGCCACCACACATCAGAATAATATCAGGATGAAGGATTCCCATTGCCTGCATTTGTTCCAGACTGCTGCGTTTGTCATCAATGGCAAAAGTATCTAAAATTACTCCACCGGCACCATAAGCTGTTCTTTTTCCACTACTGGCAGAATCGAACAGTGTGAGACCAATCACGAGAATCTGGAGTCCGCCGCCTGCACTACTTGTAGAAATATAAAGTGTTTCTTCATTAAATTTAAGATTTTCCGGGGAAGCATCGTTTGTAAGAATTATAGTATCAGCATCTTTTTCCAGTTTTTTGATAGCTTCGTAAACTCCGATATTCACATCTTCTACGGGTTTTTCCACAGTTGTGGCAGCATGTTGCAAAGATATAATTTTGTATTTTGTGTTGAATCTTTGAAGGAGTAAAGCTTTGGTTGTAGTACTGCCAACATCAGTAATTACAATTTTTTTTTTTTGATAACATGATTTTCTCCTTTTGAGCCCAGAAAGGGATTCTTGCTATATTTTCCAGAGCCATTTTTTCAGATTCCTCTTCTGAAATTGAGAGGTGTTTGATCAGGAATTCTTTTGTATCTTTAATTATATGCGAGTAACTTTTACGATATCCAAATTCGTCTGTGCAATTGCTGCAATAATCTTTTCCAATCTCTCCTCCGGAAAAATCTTCAGCATCTTTCATAACCTTTCCGCAACTTTTACAGATATAAACTTTTTTCATCATTCCTCCTTGTATTCTCGTTCAGTTCCCGTTCCCAATATTTCTTGGGAATGTAATTGTTTGCAAAGTTTAACTTCGCATTCAAGAGGATTACGAAGAAAAACTTCGTAACCAGTATTACAAAATATCGCGAATATTTTACTCCAAACTCATTCCTAATTCATTCATCAAAAATGCCCAGGTATCAGCAGCTCTTTCTATACGCATCGAGAGAGTTGTACCTCCACCATGACCGGAGTCTCTCCTGATCATGAGCAGGATCGGTTCTCCATTTGGATTAGCTTCCTGCATTCGGGCAACCATCTTACGGGAATGAAGCGGATCAACGCGAGCATCATTTTCTCCTGCTGAAATCAGAATTGCAGGATAATCCGTTCCATCAACAACATTGTGATATGGTGAATATTTATAGAGATATTCGAACTGCTGTGGATCTTCAGCGCTTCCGTATTCATCTATCCAATATCTGGCAGGACCGAATTTGTGGTAGCGGATCATATCGAGAAGAGGAACTGCACAATTCACTACTTTGAATAATTCGGGTTTTTGAACGGTTACAGCTCCCACCAGAAGACCTCCGTTACTTCCTCCTGAAATCGCCAGTTTTTCAGGATTTGTATATTTATTTTCGATGAGCCATTCTGCAGCAGCAATAAAATCATCAAAAACATTCTGCTTGTTTTCCTTCATTCCTGCTTCATGCCATTTTTCTCCGTATTCTCCACCACCGCGCAGATTTGGAATTGCCAGCATTCCTTCGGCTTCTAACCAGACAATATTCGATGTTGAAAAATATGGAGTCTGGGAATGGTTGAATCCACCATAACCGGAAAGTCTAACAGGATTGTTTCCATCTTTTTCCATATCTTTCCTAAGAACAAGGAACATTGAAACTGGTGTTCCGTCTTTTGAATGATACCAGACTTGCTCAGCAGTAAAATTCTCAACATCTATTTCCAATGGAAATTCTTTATAAATATCTAACTTGTCATTTTGAAAGTCATATTTATAAGTAACGCTTGGATAAGTAAATGATGAAAAACTTGCCCAAATATCGTCTTGTGACCAATAACCACTGACATATCCGGTTCCTAAAGTTGGAAAAGATAAATCCCGGATATAATCACCTTTAAGAGAATATATCTTAATAACCGTGTAAGCATTGTGCTGATATACTGCATAAATATGACCGGCGATTGCACTGATATAATAGAGTTTATCTTTTTTTTCAGGCAAAAACTCCTGCCAGAATTCTCGCTGCGGTTGAGCGACATCGGTAATATAAACTTTCCCGTTGGGTGCATCTTTATCTGTCTTTATCAGGATTTTATCATCCACAATATCTATGGAATAAGAAGCATCAAAACCAGTAGTAATAGGAATCATTTCTTCATCATCAGAGCGTTTGAAATAGATCTCATTCTTACGGAAAATTCCACGATAAAAAATAGTACATTTTCCACACTCGGAGATCCAGACACTATGATGCATTTCCTTGTTATCTTCACTGTAATAGATCTTTTCATCTTCATCTGCCGAAGTTCCCAGTTTATGGAAGTAAATCGAACGCCAGTAATTTTCTTCTCCTTCAGGAACTTCATTCTTTAAAGGACAAGCTGAATAATAAAAACCCGAATTGTCCGGCAGCCATGATGTAACATATTGTTTCCTACCTCTCAAAGTATCGGGTAAAATTCTTTTTGTTTCAACTTCCATTATTCTGACAAACGGGTTCTCATCTCCCGCGACAGCTTTCCCAAAAGCATAATATTTCCCGTCGCGGGAAGAAGAAGTTCCGCTTAAAGTTTCAGCAGCATCCCAATTATTCGGATCGATCAAAACTTCAAATTCTGCTTCTTCATTTTCTTTAGTAAGAATTCTCCATTTTTCATCATCTTTTCGTTTTTCCCATAAGAATATTCTCTCTCCATTTAATACTTTGCTTGGTCTGCCAACATCGTCATAACGCCAGAGTTCATTGAATCGTTTGATCATTTTTTCTCTTTGAGGAAGGCTGTCCAGAACTGTCCTTGTTAGTTTTTCCTGTTCTTCTTCCCAATTGATGACTTCCGGGTTTTCACCATCTTCCAACCAGCGGTAATTATCAATTATCACTGCTTTGTGAAGCGTGTCTTTAACTGCAATTTTGGAAGTTTCTGGATATTGCAATTGAGCTGAAACATTTGAGAATGCATAAACCATGAAAATCAAAATAAGAATCTTTTTCATCTTTGTTTCCTCTTTTATTTATTCTTTTTGATTATAGAATTATTCATTATTTTTCCTGTGAATCCTGTTATCCTGTCTGTTTTTTCTTTTTATACTACTAAGAACACGAAATTTCACTAAGGTTTTTTTCTTCGCGTTCCTTCGCGAACTTCGCGGCTAATTTTCTTTTTTTTTACCACAGACTTGCACTGACTTTTTTCCTTTATTATTTTTTCAAACACCATTGTGCTGCTTTTTCCATCAGATCCCAATCTGAACCTCGGTCATAAAATTTATCGCTTGCAGGTAATCCGTCCCGCTCGCTGTCTTCTTCGAATTCCGGATGCGTTCCAATAATAAATACTCTCCCTTCACCATATTCAAAAGCTGCAATTGAAGGTTGATCATTTATTTCATATACTCCCAAAATATCTATTTCAGCACCTTCGTTTGGTAGGAACATGGGACCATAACAATAACAGATCCAGGTCGTATCAGGTTCGGTATGTGTGATTGGATGTGATGTGTTAACTATATTTGTTTTGCATATTTTACAGTTTGGAAAAGGAGCGATCTCATTGATTGGACCTTGAGTAGTTCCGGGAAAAATTCCTAATGAATTCATTGGAAGTTGATTGCCTTGCCACGAAACCTTCTCACCCGTAAAATAGGCACCACCACAAATTCCGATATATCCTCCACCTTCATTAATGAAATCCCTGATTTTTTCAAATCCTTCCGAAGAAATATTCTGTGAATACAGATACATATCACCACCGGGAAAACAGATAATACTGAATCTGCTGAGACTGTTATTGTTGATTGAATCAGCTTTTATCAGTGTAACTTCATAACCCATCCATTCAAACATTTTGCTTGTAGCTGTGATGCAGCCTTCATCTGCACCATTTTCAGAATAAAGAGCGATCTGATCTGTATTATTCTGAGTTTGGAGAGATTGGCAACCAGATATAAATATGATAATAATTGAATAGATCCATAAGAATTTTGAGAAATTTGTTTTTCGCATTTTTCCTCCATTTCAATCTTTTAAAATTAAATGTTTGAAGGTTTTTATGATCAATGGTTTGAATTTTTCAATTACACTGCCCTCTTTTACAAAGATCGGTTTTAATCTCAGGTAGTAGTTTATTGCTCCAAAAAGAAAAGTAACTGCTGTTGCTACATCAACATCTCGATATCTGTTTTTTCTCTTACCTAGTTCTATTGCTTTATGAAAATGACTTCTGATGATCGATTCTCTAAATAAGATTTTTCTTCGTAATTCTTCTGAATAGAAGGGTAGTTCTCGAGCTAATACAACAAACAGATCTTCTTCTTCCTGAATAAGATACAGGTATTGCTTAAGAAGTTGCTCCAGATCAATAGCTTCGAAAACAAGTTTTTGAATGGTGGAACTGATTTCTTCTAATTCCTGATCGAAGATTTCGATAATTAAGGACTCTTTTTTTTTGAAATGCAGGAAAAGCGTACCATGAGCAATGCCTGCTTTCTGAGCAATTTGAGAAGTAGTAGTATTTAGAAAACCGTTTTTGATAAACATCTCTTTGGCAATTCTCAGGACTAATTCCCTGGTTTTCATTTTTTGCATTTGTCTTTTATTCATACTTTTTCCTTTTCAATGAGCATACGGTCACCGACTTTAAAGTCAGCTTATATTTTGTCAAGATTTTTTTCCTGCCACGAAGGACGCGAAACAACACGAAGATAAATTATTCGTCCCGTTCAAAAACTCTATTATAATAATAGGCAAGAATAAAAAATTTGCGAAAGGGTATTATATTTCCGGTGAAGTTGGGAAAATTGAGATTGATGTTCCTCTTGAAGAATGAAACGGAGTTTCAGTCTCTATTGAGCTACGAAACGAGAATTTCGTAACGAGCATAAAATTTTATATATCCATTCACTTTTCAGATTAGTTTTATACTTCAATATTTATAAACCTTTTATCCGTGTGTATCTGCGAAAATCCGTGAGCTAAGCAGTTTACTCTAAAAAAAAGCGACCTCCAAGGTCGCTTTAATTTTTTTCCAAAATATTTCTTTTATTCTTTTGGTTCAATATGGCAAAGAATATCACCTTTTGCTGCAGAATCTCCTACTTTAAAATTAATTTTATTAATCACACCATCACAAGGAGCAGCCAGGTTATTGAACATTTTCATAGCTTCCAGAACCACAACTGTTTCACCTGCTTCCACAGTATCTCCAACTTCTTTTTTGTACTCAATAATCATTCCGGGTATGGGAGCGTGAAGGTTGCCTGTATCATCAGTATCTTCTTCTTTCTTTTCGATTTTTTTAGGACCTGCGGTGCTGAAAACCTTTGCATTCGGGTCAGCAACTTCTACATTGAAATGTTCTCCATCAACGTAAACGTCGAACGAACGCAATCCAGCAGGTTTATCTTTTTTACCTTTAGCTGTTAGTTCCCCGGAAAGAGCTTTTTGAACAAGTTCATTTTCTTTTTTAACATCTTCCAAAGTTTTAGGTTTTACCTCATCAGGAACTTCTTCTAATCCGTATTTCCATCTTAAAAAACGTTTTCCAGTCAAATTATAAAGAGCACAGATAATTTCGTCATCAAGGTCTTTTGCCAAACCTTTCACTTCTTCTTTCACTTTGGGAAGTTCCGGCTCGATAATATCACCGGGTCGAGCAGTGATCGGTGTTTCGCCGCGAGGATAACCTTTCAAAGCTTTTTTCTGAACTCTGGGATCGATTGGTTTTGTGGTTTTACCATACAATCCAAAACAAAGATCTTTTACCTGTTCGGATATTTGAGAATATTCTCCTTCTTCTTTGTCGTAAAGAACATTGTTTACGGTCTGAATTCCCACGATTTGACTGGTGGGTGTAACCAGCGGAACCTGACCAAGTTCTTTTCTTACTTTGGGAAGAGCTTCAAAAACATCTTCAAGTCTATCCAGCGCATCCATCTGACGTAACTGATTGACCAGGTTGGAAAGCATTCCACCCGGAGTTTGATGTAAAATTACATTTATATCTATTATTGCGTTTTTGGTGTCATCAAGAAGGTGTTTATATTTGGGAATTATCTTTTCCATTTCCTTGTCAATTACAGCAAGTTTTTTTATATCAAATCCAGTATCGCGATTGGTTCCAAGCAAGGAAATAACAAGAGGTTCAATAGCAGGATGAGAGGTACGATATGCATAAGGAGCCATACATGTATCCACAATATCGACTCCAGCTTCAATTGCTTTGAAAATTGCCAAGTCTGCCATTCCGGAAGTGAAGTGTGTATGCAAATGAAGGGGGATTTTGGTTTGCTGCTTTAGAGCTCGAATTAAGTTATAAACATCATACGGTGAAACCAATCCAGCCATATCTTTGATGCAAATCGTGTCTGCACCAATGCTTTCTAATTGTTTTGCTTTTTCAAGATAGTAATCCAGATTATATGTATCCCCACCCATTCTCTGTTCTGTGAGAGAATAGCAGATCGTACCTTGAAAATGCTTGTTATTCTTTTTGATTATTCTAACTGCTGTCTCAAAATTCCTGAAATCATTGAGAGCATCGAATACACGGAAAATATCAATGCCATTATCGCAGGCTCTCTGGATGAAAGCTTCCACAACATCATCGGCATAATTGCGATAGCCAACTACATTCTGCCCTCTGAGCAACATTGAGAAAGGAGTTTTCTTAATATATTTTTTAAGAGTTCTGATTCTTTCCCAGGGGTCTTCGTTTAAAAAGCGGTGCATTGTATCAAAAGTAGCTCCACCCCAGATTTCCATCGAGTAGAACCCAATCTCATCCATTCTTTCCGCCACCGGGATCATATCTTCTGTTCTGCCGCGAGTTGCAAAAAGAGATTGATGTCCGTCACGAAAACTAAGGTCCTGGATTTTAATCGGATTTTCTGCTTTCGGACGGTTCGGGTCATAATTCATTTTTGCCATTTCCAAAATGCCGTGTTTATCAAATTTCATTTATTCCTCCGTAGTTTAATTTTATTGTTTTCATAGTTTTTTCAAATATTCTTTCTTCATGAATAAATTCTGTTCTGAGCATTATTTAGCCTGTTGTTTTCAATATTAATTTCAGCATCGATTAGAGCTTCTTTAGATTTATTTAAGAAATTATCGATGAATATTTTTTTATCTTGAACCATAACAAATTCCTTTGTAGGTAACTTCTTCATAGAAAAAAGGATTGAATCTGAATTCTTCTTCGGTTAATATTTTTGTATCGATAAAAATATCATATTTGTATTCGAGATCGCTTATAAGACCGTAAATATCGAATTTTGTATCTCGATCAATTTCTTTTAAAAGTATTACAATATCATAATCGCTTTCAGGTCTGAAATGATTTCCTATTCTTGAACCAAAAAGATAGGAACATTTGTAATTTTCACATTTTTGTTGCAACAAATGATGTAAGAGCTCAAGAATCTCATTATCCTTTTTCAGCATCTTTCCCTATCTTCTTATCATTCTTCTTTGAACCAGAAAACGGTTTTTCATAATTAGTTCACGTCCGAGTTGTACCCACAGATTTGGTTTCTTAATTTCGTCTCTTTCTTTTTCCTGCAGATAATAGATTACACCTGCAATTGCAGCTTTCAATTTCTTAGATTTTTCCAATCATATCTCCTAACTCGATTAAACCGAAACCAAAAAGATTAGCAACGAACAAAACAAACAAAATCTAACAAAAACATAAAAGTTCGTTATTGTTAGCGTTTGTTAGTTGCTGAAAATTTTTTTTCCAAATAATGCAGGAATTTAAGCATTAAAGGACTATACTGGAATATTCCCATGTTTCTTCAGAGGAAGTGCTTCCTTCTTTGTCATCATTATTTCTAAAGCATCGATCAATTTTTTGCGGGTTTCACTTGGCTGGATCACAGCGTCTATATATCCTCGTTCTGCTGCAATGTACGGCGTACTAAATGCCTCTTCATATTCTTCGATTTTTTCCTGACGTTTAAGTTCAGGATCTTTTGCAGCTTTAATTTCTTTTCGATAACTTCCCACGATATTAACCGCACCTTGAGCACCCATCACAGCAATTTCTGCCGAAGGCCAGGCAAAAAGCATATCTGCACCAAGATGTTGAGAACTCATGGCAATGTAAGCACCACCATAACTTTTACGTGTAGTTACGGTCAGTTTGGGAACAGTAGCTTCCGAATAGCTCCAAAGAATTTTGGCTCCGTGACGGATAACTCCATTCCATTCCTGGTCTGTGCCGGGAAGGTAGCCTGGTACATCCACGAAAGTTACAAGCGGTATATTGAAGGCATCACAGAACCTGATAAAACGTGCAATCTTATCTGAAGCATCGATATCCAGACAACCAGCCAGAACCATGGGTTGATTAGCAATAAAACCCACTGTTTTCCCATTTAATCTGCCAAATCCAATTACAGCATTTTCAGCAAAGAATTCGTGAGGTTCAAAAAACTCGCCGTTATCAACAACTGCATGAATAACATCCTTCATATCATAACCGGCTTTGGGATTATCCGGAATAATTGTATCCAGTTCAGGACACAACCTGTGCGGATCGTCTCCCATGGGAACATAAGGAGGGTCTTCAAGATTATTATTGGGAAGATAACTGAGCAGGATTTTGATCTTGTCGATTGCATCTTCATCGCTTTCGCAGGCAAAATGAGCATTTCCGCTTTTGGTATTATTGGTCATTGCACCACCAAGTTCTTCAAAAGTGGTTTCCTCTCCTGTTACGGCTTTGATGACGCTGGGTCCGGTAATGAACATATAACCGCTTTTTTTCACCATGAACACAAAATCCGTCATTGCAGGAGAGTAAACAGCTCCACCTGCTGTGGGTCCCATAATTGCAGATATTTGAGGGATCACGCCGGAAGCCCTGGAATTGCGGAAGAAAATATCACCATAACCTTTTAAGGAATCGATTCCTTCTTCCACACGAGCACCACCGGAATCGTTCATTCCTATGATGGGAACTCCCGCTTTCATTGCCAGATCCATCACCTTTACGATCTTCTCTGCATGCTTTTCTCCCAGAGAGCCACCTCTGCAGGTAAAGTCCTGAGCATAAGCAAAAACAGGTCTGCCATGAACCAGACCGTGACCTGTCACTACGCCGTCAGCAGGAATATCTAAATCCGGTAAATTGAAATTGGTAGAACGGTGTTTTACGAACATATCGATTTCCTGGAATGTGGCTTCATCGAAAAGCAAGTTTATTCTTTCACGTGCAGTTAATTTATTCTTTTCGTGTTGTTTAGCTATACGGGCTTCTCCACCCATTTTTTTGATTTCAGCTCTTTTCTCTTTCAAATTTTCAATTTTTTCTGAAACTTTCATACCATCTCCCGACCATGAATTTTCTTCTGATAATATTTGCGTAAGAAATAAAAATTACTGAAAAGTGTAAAGAAAAAAGATACCTGTTCCGCTCAATTCTTTATTTGTGGGACTATATTGCCAGCATTAAGATTGAATAAAATTTTCGCTGATTCTCCTTTTACGTGGACTGCCTTATCAATTGCTTCCTGAATGCTGTAATTCTTTTGGATAAACATTTTTTCCAAAGTTTTTGAAGGTATATCAGAAATAATCCAGAATTTATTATTCCTTTGAAACTCAACCATTTTTATGGCAATATGATAACCTAATTTATAATTTTTGTCGATATTTTCCAAAGTATCAAAAGGTGATTCCCAGGATTTTAAAAGATTAAAATAAGCCTGTTTTCCGATTCCATCGTAACATTTTGAAACCATTATAAAAATTCCATCTTTTTTCAAAACAGATTTACAATTTTCCAGACCCTTATGTGATTGATAAAAATCCCTGGAATAAGGTTTTCTCATTACAGCCACTATAATATCCACTTTGCCTGTCATTTCAAAAGTATAAAACTTTTTTGCAAAATTTACTGATTGGATAAAAGAATTATAAATGTTTCCTGCAGAAGCATGACAAACTCTCTCTTCTTCACCCATAATCGTCTGGATTGAGAAAATTTCCTTATCGAATTTTGTTAAAGCTTCCAACATATCTTCGTGAACAGGATTTCCCTTGAGAGCAAGAACTTTTGAACGCGGACTCAATGATAATTTATGATTCTGCTCAATGCTTCTGTAGGCTGAAATCCCCGGTAGAAAAAACTTTCTACCTCCTGTAAACCCCGCAAAATAATGCGGTTCAACCGAACCGATGGTTATTATCTTTTCAGATTTAAGAGCTATTTGATTTATCAAGACTTTTGTTCCAAAACCGGTTGTTCCCAGATTTATAAATTCACTTTTTTTTGCATCATGAACATTAATTTGATTTTTATAAATTTCGTGATATTTTCCAAAAATCTTGAAAAAATCTTTTTCTGTTGGTTTTTTATGTGCTCCTGTGCTAACCAGTAATTTCACTTTTTTCTCTTTCAGATATTCATAAATAACATCCAGAACTTTTTCTGTGGGAGTGCTGCGGGTTGCATCATTTACAATGACCAGTATCTCTTTTGTTCCTGATAAAAATTCTTTGAAACCTTTCGAATTAACCGGATTTTTTATAGCTTTGCCTATCAAAAACTCTTCATTTACGTCTTTTATCTTTGGGAGTTTAATAATTCCTGCAATATGTTTTTTATCCACATCCACTGCCAAAATATCATCTTCATAAGGGATTTTGATTCTCATAGCTATTCCTTTTAGAGTCTATTCGTAAATCCGGATTCTTCGACTCCTAAGAATCCACTTTCTCTCAGAATTCAGCCATCTGGATTATCCAGTCTTCTTTATTTTATATAACTTTTTGAATATACATTTTAGTCAAGTAAGAAAATAAAGGAAATATGCTCCGAAAAAATTTAATAAAATCATTTAACAAGATAATAACTTGGTATATATTTCCCTGTTGGCAAAATAAACAATTTTTTCACTTTCCTTATGACTTCTAAAATGTCAGAAATTTAATATTAATGTTAGTTTCCATAATATATTTATCTTTCAAATTAAACATTTTAAAAAAGTGTTTGACACAATTTTCGGCATTTTTTTTGTCGTCTCCTCAGTGACGATAATTTTGTCGTCATCGATATAACGAAGAGAGTTGTGATGGAGAATTTGATTGCAGAACTGACCAAGTTCGGTTTGAATGAACTAGAAGCAAAAGTGTATGTCATTTTGCTTCAAAAGCAATTTTATACAGCGACAGAGATATCGAAGACAGCCAAAACAAATCGTACTCAGATGTATGATATCCTATCCAAACTTATTCAGAAAGGAATGTGTACGGAAGTGCTGGGTAGCGTGAAAAAATACAGTGCAGTCGATCCGGAAACTGTAATCGCGCGTTTCAAAGAAAAAGTTGAACAAACCCGTGATACAATCGATAATTTGGCACCTGCTTTGATAAATCTTTATCAAAATAATATCGAAAATGATGATCCGCTCGATTTTGTAAAAGTATTGCGTACAACCAAAAACATCTATGAAAATGTGATGCAATTGATTCGTTCTGCAACTGAATCCGTACTCGTTTTCAATAAACCTCCCTATGCCATGAAACCGGATGAGAACGAAGAAGAGATTTGCAGTATTCAAAAAGGTATTCAGCATAAGTGCATTTATGAAGTTGAAACAGGAAACATGAAAGAATTCATTAAAAAAGTAAAATATTTTGAACAGGTTGGAGAGAGAGTTCGTATTGTGAAGAAACTTCCAATGAAAATGCTGATTATAGATGATCATTACATAGTTTTCACTCTGCAACACCATGGATTGCAGGGAGCACAGTTCACAGCCATGATGATCGAACACTCTGATCTGGCAAAACTATTGAAACGTACTTTCGAATTATATTGGAATGAAGGAGTTACACTACAAGAATATTCCAAAAAATAAAAGGAGAAAAAAAATGAAAAGGAGGAAGCAATGAGGGCAGAGTTATAAAACTTTCAGTGGCGGCAGTAAATCTGGATTTAAGTTGAATTATATTAATCAACACACATCCGCAAAAAAATGAATTTTTTTAAGTAATCAAATTTTTTTATTAATTTGAAAAATGGAAAAAGCGAGAACAGATGAAAAAAAAATCCTGTTTCATCAGAAGCAGATTACTAGAAATTGTGCTTGTATCCCGATTCATCGGGGAAAGCAGGTGGTTTTCAGAAAGTTAGGAGAATGATATTGTTGAAATAAATTCACATTCTTTTTTAGTGATTATCATTCTAACTAAATAATTAATGTTAATTTCGAAATCTGTTATTAATTTTAACAGTGAAAACTTAGGTTTTTTAAATTTAATCGTAAACAGCATTAATAATTTTTTAAGGAGAAAATTATGAAAAAGATTTTATTGGTTTTAATTATCCTTGTTCCATATTTGTTAAATTCACAATGGGGCAATGATCCTGCTGTTAATACAGCGGTATGTGATCTGGCAGGTTCACAAGCGGTTCCAAAAACAGCAACAAGCACTGAAGGAGATACTTACATCGGTTGGTTCTCCAATGAAACCGGAAACTATGATGTTCGTCTGCAAAGATTCGATTCTGATGGAAATGAACTCTGGGAACATAACGGTATTCTTATCAGCAATCATCCATCAATGACTTGGCTTACAGATTGGGATATGACTGTGGATGGAGCAAATCATGCAATTTTAACTTTTCAGGATATCAGAAACGGAGGTAACAACAATGTTTATGTTTATCGTATATCTCCGTCTGGTGAATTTATTTGGGGTGTTGATGGATTGGAACTTTCTAACAGTGTTGCCTTTGATGTATCACCAAAAGTTGCTGTTACAGGTATAGGAAATGCAGTTATTGCCTGGCAGGCAGATGATGTTATTATAATGCAGAAAATTGCTCCTGACGGCACTCTGCTCTGGGGAGATAATGGAATAACGCTAACTTGTGCTAATACATATTCCTGGCCTCAACTTCTTCCAGTTGGTACAGATGATGTAATCATGAAATTTTTCGAAGATTCAGGAATGTTTCCCATGACGACCCGTCATGTATATGCTCAAAGGTTTGATGCGGATGGTAATCCCCTCTGGGCTGATAATACGGTTATTTCCAATGCAGGAGGAATCTCTGTCTGGAACCAGATATTTCCTATGGTCAGTGATAGAAATAGTGGATTTTTCATTGCCTGGGATGATGATCGTGATAACAATATGTTAGAAGATAGTTTTATCCAGCATGTAGATGCCGATGGGCAAACACTTTTCCCCAATAATGGTCTGGAAGTTTCTCTAATGACAGGTAGAAACCATTTTTATCCGGAAATAGCTTTCCCGGAAAATTCAACTGATGTTTTTGTTTTCTGGAATGAAATGGATGGAGGACAGAATCAGAGAGGAATTTACGGTCAGAAAATTTCTAATACAGGCGATAGACTTTGGACAGATAATGGCATGGCATTTATACATCTCACAGCAACAGACGTATTACCAATTGCAACAAGAAGCACTGAATCTGATATAGTAGTTTTTTATAAAGAAAATTTAAGCCCTGTTAATAACCAGATCAAAGCAATGATGATTGATCCTGACGGTGCTTTTGTCTGGGATGATGGTTATATTACACTCTCTTCTGTTGCGAGTGAAAAGCTGCATAATGTAGTCAGCCACTATTTTAATAACCAATGGATAGCGGTATGGGAAGATCGTCGTATTGATAATGGTGATATTTATGCTCAGAATATAAATCTTGATGGAACTTTAGGACCTCAGGTTATTGGAGTTGAAGAAAATTTACATCCGGAAATTGCTGGCTTCAATTTGCGGAACTATCCAAACCCCTTCAATCCTGAAACAATAATCTCTTTTTCAACCACAGAGCTCACGGAGAATACAGAGATCAATATCTACAATATAAACGGCCAGAAAGTGAAGCAGCTTGTCAGTGAACAGCTATCAGCAGGACAGTATTCGGTTGTTTGGAATGGAAAAGATGACAGCGGCGAAACTGTTTCCAGCGGTGTTTATTTCTACAAGATGGATGCTGGAAAATATTCTTCTACTAAGAAAATGATCCTGATGAAATAAGAAAATTTCGCCCCGGAAAAATTCGGGGCAACTTTTTCTTTCCTGATGAAATAGACTCACCCATTTCACAGGACAGGACTTAATGAAATGATGTTACTCTATCTCTCCTGAACGAGATAAGAATTCAAGAAAATCCCGGGAAAAGATCAAAAGCTCGACTCGGGATTTTTTTTGCTCCTTCATCCGGCAACTGCCGGATAAAGGGAGGCTTAACTCAAGATTCTATAGTGCTCGAACAAACTTTAACAAGGTAATAACTTGGCAAAGAACTCTGCCGACAAAATAAAAAATTTGACATTAACAATTTTTGGATTATTATATCACATAGACATATTTCTATATGTGTTAAAGGGAAATTCATGGAATTTGATTGCCAAACGTTTTTTAAAGCAGTGGCGGATCCAACCCGGATCCAAATTATGAAGTTGATATCAAAAAAAGAAATGTGTGTTTCTGATATCTGTAAACACTTTGATATGAAACAACCCTCTATTTCACACCATTTGAACATTTTAAAAAATGCCAGAATCGTTAAAAATAGGAAAGATGGGAAAGAAGTATATTATTCATTAAATAAAATATGTGTGTCATCCTGCTGCACTGATTTCATGGGGAATTTTGAAAATGTAGAAAAGCAGTAATATTTTTTTAAACAAACATATAGATATATTTAAATGTATCAAAATCTAAAAAGGAGGTGTGAAGATGAAACAAGATTGCTGTAACATGAAAGTAACTGAGATCAAAGATGGATACCGCATCGAAATCACTGGCAAAGACATCAAAGGTAAATGCAAAGAAATGATCACAAATTGCTGCACAGATGAAAAATGCTGCGATGAAGTGCCCGAGAATTGCTGCCCTGAAGAAAAAAAATGATCTCATTATCAAAATGTGGGGGTTTCTAAAATTCCCACATTTTTCTATTTTCTTATCTGATCTGAATCTCAGTTCAACCTTCGCAATGTTTGACACTGCCAACACCAACCATTACAGAGTCCGGTAACTGCCGCATAAAGAGAAGCTTAAATCAAGTTTTTATAGTACCCGAACAAACTTTAACAAGGTAATAACTTGACATATAATAGCTGTGGAATTTATAAGATCACAGTGGATCAAAAGTGAAAACATGACGAAAATCATATAATGTAAAAAAAAATAAAGGGAGCAGAAATGAAAAAAACAATGATGTTATTTGCAATGATAGTAATATCTGCAACAGTGATGTTTGCTTTAACAGTGGACGGTTATGTTACGGATGTAGATACTGGTGAAGCAATCGAAGGCGCTACAGTACGATTCGTCTATACTGAAGGTGGTGGCAACGGTGGCGGTTGTGGAGGTGGCAACGGTGGCGGTTGTGGAGGTGGCAACGGTGGTGGCTGTGGAGGTGGCGTAAACGTTTATACCGATGAAAACGGCTATTATTTCATCAATGACCTGGAACCTGGAATCTATAACGCATTGGCTCGCAAACCTGGTTTTTATCATACCCTACACATCTATGATATCGAGATATTAGATGATACCAGCATTGATTTCGAACTTACCAGTGGAAGCTGTATGCCCTCTTATTCCCGTATACTCCGATTTTACAAGTAAGGCTTGCAAAGGAAGAGCATTTGCTCTTCCTTTTTTTTTAATTTTTTTTTTAACTTGCGACATAATACCCTTTAAAAACTAATTTGGCTTATATTACCCTGTTGAGCAAAGAAATAAATAGAAAACATTTGACGGGGATAGAATATAATAGAAATTAAATTCTAAATAATATTATTAGAAGATAAATCCGTATGTTAAACAAAAGAGAACTTACTGAAGCTGACATCAGAACAAAATTTATTACTCCTGCTATTGAACAAGCTGGATGGGATAAAATCACTCAATTCCGTGAAGAGGTATATTTCACTGATGGACCAATAATTCCTTCGGCGGAACAATACCTGAAAGCTGTAAAGAAGCTGGAAAACCTGATATCCGGCTAATGTTTAAATGAAATTTCACAGTAGATCTATTCGTTTACATAATTATGATTATTCACAATCCGGTGCATATTTTATAACCATTTGCACACATCAAAGAGAATGGTTGTTCGGTGAAATTCGCAATGAAAAAATGTTGTTGAATGAATTTGGAAATATAGCCAGAAACGAATGGATAGAAACACCAAAAATCAGACCAAACATAGAGCTTGGTGAATTTATAATAATGCCAAATCATATCCACGGGATTATCTGGATAAAAGATAATTTAAGTAAGAGCGTGTTGGGTGGAGGAGAAGGTAAGGTAGATAGTAAGGGCGTATTGCAATACGCCCCAACGACCATCCCAACTGTCCCAACCTTCACATCCCCATCCAAAACCATTGGTGCCATCATCCGTGGCTATAAATCATCCGTAACCAAACAAATAAACATAATCCGAAAACTCCCTGGTTTTGCAGTATGGCAAAGAAATTATTACGAGCATATAATACGAAACGAAAGAGACCTTAACAATATAACCCAATATATTAAATTCAACCCCAGCAATTGGGATAAAGATGATCTATATAAATTGTAGGAGATAAAATGTCGATTTCTAATGTAGAAAAAATCAATTCAAAAACCTCTTACAGGATACTAAACACCGGCAAATACTATTCTGCTTGACATAATAATATTTGAAATCAAATTTATTAACGAATTGAATAAAGAAATCAATTAGGAAAACTTATGAAAGAATTAGTAAAACGGATCAGACAATTTGCCAAAGAAAGAGACTGGGTCCAATTTCATTCACCAAAGAATTTATCAATGGCATTGAGTATTGAAACAGCTGAGATCATGGAACATTTTCAATGGAAAACAACCGAAGAAAGCCGCAAGCTGGACGAAGAAACTTTTAATGAAGTGAAAGATGAAATTGGCGATACATTTGTTTATTTACTGCGCCTGTGTGATGAACTGGACATAGATCCGCTGCAGGCAGCCAATGATAAAATGCTGAAAAATGCTGAAAAATACCCCGTGGCAAAAGCCAAAGGGAACTCTAAGAAATATACGAAGTTATAGAATGACTAATATACTACACACCGTCAAATACTATTCTGCTTGACTCTAAGATCACAATTATTGCATTCATAATGCATTATTAATATGAACCGGAAGGGAAACTATGAAACTAAGACTGGAGAAGTAATGAACATAAAATCGACCCATAAAGTAATCAAAGAATACTACTCAGAAATCAGAAAACTGAAGAAACTTGATCAGGACAATGAAGGAGCTGTTTCTCCTTTCTTTGCCAATATTCTCAGATTTTATGCCAGACAATTCAAATGGACACTTATAGAACAATATTCTACAATTGGTTATCGAAATTCTACGATACGGCCTGATGGTGCAATTGTTGATGGATATAAGCTGGTTCATGGATTCTGGGAAGCGAAAGATACCAAAGATGACTTTGAACTTGAAATTAAGAAAAAAATTGAAAATGGTTATCCGACTGACAATATTATTTTTCAGACTCCCGACAGAATTATCATTTATCAAAATAGATTATTTGTGCAAGACATAAACATATCAGCACCTGAAAATTTGATTTTTGCATTAAAGATTTTCTTCGAGTATCAACCACCGGAATATATTGAATGGAAACAAGCTGTTGATGAATTCAAAATAAAAATCCCCGAACTTGCACAAAGCTTAATGCAAATTATTGAAAGAGAATACAAAACAAATAAAACTTTCAGAAAAGTATTCATTGATTTCGAAGAATTATGTAAAGACTCAATCAATAAAAATCTAAGAAGAGAATCTATTAATGAAATGCTTATTCAGCATCTATTAACGGAACGAATTTTCAGGAAAATTTTCCATAATCCTGATTTCAGGAACAATAATACAATTGCAGCAGAAATTGAAAAAGTTATTTTAGCACTAACCTCAAAGTATTTCAGCAGAACTGACTTCTTGAAAAAACTCGATCGTTTTTATTATGCCATCGAACATACAGCAGAATTAATTAAGGATTATTCACAAAAACAAGATTTCATGAACACGGTTTATGAGAATTTCTTTCAGGGATTTTCTGTTAAAGTTGCTAATACTCATGGTATCGTCTATACTCCACAACCTATTGTTGATTTTATGGTTAATTCTGTTCAAGATATTCTACAAATAGAATTTAATAAATCATTATCTGATGAAAATGTTCATATTCTCGATCCATTTGTTGGAACTGGTAATTTCATTTTGAGAGTGATGAAAGAAGTAATGAAAACAAGTTTGCAGAAAAAATATGATGAAGAACTGCACTGCAATGAAGTAATGCTGCTTCCTTACTATATCTCTTCTATGAATATTGAGCATCTTTATTTTGAGCTGACAGGAAAATATAAACCGTTCAAAGGAATATGCCTGGTAGATACTTTTGAGCTAGCAGAAGAAGCACAGCATATTCTGGATTTTATGAATAAAGAAAATACCGATAGAATAAATAAACAAAAGGGATCTCCTATAACCGTAATCATCGGCAATCCACCGTATAATGCCAATCAAGTTAATGAAAATGATAATAATAAGAATAGAAAATATCCTGCTCTGGACAAAAAAATTCACGATACTTATGCTAAGGATTCTAAAGCAACTCTAAAAAGTAAACTATTCGACCCTTATATAAAAGCGATTAAATTTGCCTCTGAAAGAATTGAAGAAAACGGTGTTGTAGCTTATATTAGTAACAACAGTTTTATCAAAGATTTTACTTTTGATGGCATGAGAAAACATTTATTTGAGGGTTTTAATAGAATATATATTATTGATTTACAAGGTGATATCCGTAAAGATTCGATGAAAGATGGGATTCCACTAGGAGAGAAACATACTGTGTTCGGTCTTAGTGCAATGGTTGGAGTTTCAATCACATTTCTCATAAAAAATACAAATCTGAAGGACAGAAAAATATTTTATAATACTGTTGATTTCAGAGCAACCAGAAATGAAAAATTTGAAATGTTGGAGAAAGTACGTACATATCACAACATGCACTGGAAAGAGCTAATACCTGATGAAAACAATAACTGGTTGAACGAAGATATTCAGGAAGATTTTAAAACTTTTCTACCAATGGGAACCAAAGAGACCAAAAACAGCGATGTCCTGAATGTAAAATCTATTTTCAAATATTATTCACTCGGAGTTTCTACCAATAGAGATTATGTGGTTTATGATTTTAATAAAGATGATCTTGAAGATCGAATAATCCAACTCTGTGATGATTATAATAATGAAGTAACAAGATATGAAAACACAAAAAAAGGAAATGATTTTAACATCGATGAATTTGTAAATTATGAGAAAATCAAATGGAGTAGCACTTTAAAGAATCACTGTAAAAGAGGTGAAAAAATAGAATACGATGAAGATCGAATAGAATCTTCATTGTTTAGACCTTTCACAAAACAAAATCTTTATTATGATAATATCCTTATCGATAGACCTGGTCACTTTAGAGAATATTTACCCAATGAGGAAAAGGAAAGAGAAAATAAGATAATATTTGTAAGTGGTATTGCTCATAAAAAACAATTCCAATGCTTAATGGTAAATAAAATAACTTCATTAGATTTCCTTGAAAAATCTCAGTGCTTTCCCTTTTACGTTTACAAAAAAGACGGCAGTAAAAGAACCGAGAACATTACAGACTGGTCTCTGGAAAAGTTCAGAAATCATTATCAAGCTGCAGATATAACTAAGTGGGACATTTTTTATTATATTTATGCAGCTCTACATAATACAGATTATCGAGAAAAATATTCAGCTAACTTAAAAAGAGAACTACCGAGAATTCCTTTTTACGAAAATTTCCAAGCATTATCAGAATTTGGTAAGCAACTTTCTGAAATTCACTTAAATTATGAAAATGCAGATGAATATACTTTGGAAATGATCGAAACACCGGATACAAAGCTTGATTGGAACGTAATCAAAATGCGGTTGTCCAAAGACAAAACCGAACTTAAATATAATGATTTTCTAACGCTGAATTGTATTCCTGAGGAAGTTTATCAGTACAAGCTTGGAAATCGTTCTGCACTACATTGGATAATTGACCAATATAGAATTAAAACAGATAAAGTTAGCGGTATTACTCATAATCCCAATAATCACGATGATCAGCAATATATTGTCCGATTGATAAAGAAGATTGTTACAGTTAGTTTGGAGAGTGTGAGGATTGTTGGCGAGATAGATAAATTTGAATTATGAATAAATTAATAAATATTTGGAAAAATTATCAATAACTCGAACCATTTTGTTGATTTCAACTATATGGTAATTAACCACAAGAACTTTCATGCATCTTCGCGGAATCCATTATTCAGAGCCGGTTTAGCGGCCGTGCGAAGAATAGAAAATATATGCCAAATCATTTTGCTGATGTCGGCAAAACGATAGATCTACCTAAAGGAACTGGAAGAACGATTTACCAAATATGTCGGAATTAATGTTATAAAAAAGGGGAAATTGTTAACATGAAAGAGTTACTAAAATGAAATCGATAATTCCTTTATTATTCATAATACTCACAGGCTGTTCTTCCATGTCTGTATTTCAGTCTCCCGGTGTATTGCCAAAAGGGAAAACGGAAACAGGAATCGGAGCTTCTTTTATTGGCGATGAGGATGAGTTTTATTTCGTCAACCTGGAGGTGCATACAAGACGGGGATTGGGCAAAAACTGGGAAGCAGGAGCCAAACTTTTTGGTCTTCCGGCTTTGAGTGGCGGTGTGATGGGAGAAATAAAATATCAACTCCTGGCTCAACCTTTCCTGGTTTCTGCAGATTTGGGTGCATCCTGTTTACTTACCCAAGACTTAAATTACTTTGAAGGTTACCCTATGCTGATCTTTGGTAGTGATAGAATTTATGGTGGTTATCGCGGCATTTTCAGAAATGCTGCAGATGATGATTTGAAATTAGATTTAAACTATTATCTGCATGGAATATTCATAGGTGGCAAAACAGGAACCGGTCTCTATTTACGCCCGGAGATTCATTATTATTTCAGAGATATAGAAAAGGGTTATATAATATTTGGTTTAGGATTGCAGTTTAAATAGAAGCTCATATCCTCTCCGTCCGAATCTTCCGGTTCGGACGAAAAGTTGTGAATGAGAGAACAAGCAGAGAGTTAAATATAAATATATTATTACTTTTTTGATTTGACAAATTAATTCAAATAATATTGCTTCCAATAGTATAATAAATTAGCCTGGGAGTAAGTTATGTTCAAATATAAAATTAGATTTTTCACACTTGTGGTTTTGCTTGTTTCCTGTATATGTCTTTGCGCTCAGATAGAGTCAGCGGACAGCCTGAACAATCATTTCTATTTTGTGCATCTCACAGATACACATGTAGGAACAGAGAATAACCTGGAACTTACACAGAAAATTGTAGAGCAGATCAATAATCTTCCCATGCACATTCAGTGCATTGTTCATACCGGCGATATTGTAAATTATGGTATGGAAGATACCATTGCCGTAATTAACGCTATTTCAGCACTCGAACAATTGGAAGCTCCGCTTTTAATGATCCCTGGTAACCACGATATCTATCGCAACAATCTTGAGGGTACAAAAGATGCCTATATAGAACATTTCGGACCTTTACTCACTGAGAACGAGTTCGGAGAAATTGTTTTTATCGGACTTTATTCAAATCCGCTGGCAAGATCATTTTTGGTAGAAGATTTTGAGCCGTTATCGGAACTGGAAGAAGCACTCCAACGTGCTGAAGGCAAACCAACTGTAGTTTTCCATCATATTCCCTCTGTAGAAGATTTTTACCTGAACCAGATGCACAGCGGTTGGGAAAATGACATCCGCTCAAAATGGGAAGAAGTCCTGAATGCCTACAACGTTATAGGTGTGCTCGCTGGGCATTTTCACAGGGATGAACATTACTGGCTGGGAGATATACCGTTGTATATTTCTACACCCGTAACAGATCATTGGGGCAGACAGCCTTCTTTCAGAATATTTGAATATAAAAATGGCAGACTCAACTACAGAACACAGTATCTGGAAAGATGAAAATATCAAAAAGTGAATAAATCTACGCTTGTAAGCAGATCTTATGAGTAGCATGATTTATGTTAGTCAAAAAATGCAAAAAGGAGGAGCAATGAAAGTACTTCGACATATTGGTTCATTAGCTTTTGTGCTTGGATTGTTTGTTGCAATCTTTGTCGGAATGCCATGGCACATACTTGTTGCTGATGATCCTATTGTACCATTATGGCTGCGCCTAGCGGTTTTCTGTCTTCTGGGTGGCATTCTATTGGTTCTGATTACAGTAGCCCTGGAACAAAGAAAAGCAAAGAGACCCGCAGATAAGTCTTTACCTGCTGAGCTTGAAACCAGGGTTCTGCTACTGAATTCTGATACAGTACCCGGCAGGAAGACTCGTGAGATCCTTGGTCTGGTCCAAGGACATACAGTTTTTGCAATCTGGCTTGGTAAAGATTTATCAGCTCTTATCAGGCTAATCCTGGGTGGTGAATTAACTGAATACACCGAGATGATGGGAAACGCTCGCTCAACTGCTACCAACAGGATGATGGCTCAGGCAGCAGAAATGGGATCCGATGCAATCATCAATGTTCGCTATATGACTACAAGTGTTGTGGGTAGTGCTGCTGAATTACTGGTGTACGGTACAGCAGTCAAACTCAGGAAATAAGCTTTTGCCGGAGTGTCGAGATTTCCTTGGTTCACCGATATGCATCAGGGCATTACTTCTTTTGACGATCCCGAAGAAGTAATGGATATCAACCCTCATAATACTACCTATCTATGATGCGACAAGTAAAAGGGAGAATAAAAGGAATTCAAATTAAAAAAATTCAGATAAACTAAGAAATCTCAAACGAAACATCTCATGAGTAATACTCAGCTTTGCGAAGTTTCATATAGATAAAAAAATATATTTACATTATCGATACTCTTTTTATATTCGAACACAGTTTTTGTAAATAACAACAGATATTAAGGTTGTTGTTCTTTATTATTGCTGGGAAAAGTTATATGATAAAAGTTAAAATTTTATGTCTATTATTTCTTACCTTCTTTTTCTCTTTGCAGGGTTCATCCCAAATCCTGGAATCACAATATCAGTTTCAAGAGACTATTGATTTGATAGAATTTGTAGAAACAGCAGCAGCATATTTTTCACAGAAAGGAGCCGGAGCCTTCATTGATTTTGGCGACAAGGACAGCAAATGGATAAAAGGTAAGAGGTACTTATTTCTTTATGATTTAAAAGGGAACTGTATTTTTCATCCCTATGAAAAGGAATTTGTAGGAACAAATATATTGGATTTGCAGGATATGAACGGTAAACCGGTGATCCGGAATATTATCGATGTTGCTTCGAATCCTTCAAAACCTTATGGTTGGATTCATTATTTATGGGCTGAGCGAGGGGAGATATTTCCATACTGGAAAAGTGCTTATGTCATGAAAGTTAATGATCAGGAAGGGAATTCTTTTATCATCGGCAGCGGAACCTATCAAATTCATCTTGAAAAGAAATTTATGCTCGATACAATTGATGCTGCCGCCAATTTAATTAAGAAAGAAGGTGAAGCAGCCTACAGTAAACTCGTTGATAAGAGTACAATGTTTTATTTTTCAGATGTTTATATTTTTGTTATTTCAATGGAAGGAAAAGCGATTGTTGATCCGGTCTTTCCGGGAATTAAAGGTAGGGATTTGATTGATTTCAAAGATGGAGTTGGAAAATATGTAGTCAGAGAAATGATAGATAAACTCCAGATAGAGGATAAAGCATTTATCGTTTATTTGTGGCCTCAGCCCGGACAATCAACTCTATCTAAAAAGATGCTTTATGTCCGAAAAGTAAAAGTAGGAAATGATCATGTTATCGTTGGGTCCGGTCTTTTCATTGTCGAGCCCATCTGGAAATAAAAGAGAGACTATGATAAAATTAAAACCTAAACATCTCATCTATGGTGTAGATGATAAACCTTCTTTTGCTGTATCGGCATTACTTGGATTGCAGCATGTTTTCACCATGTCCAGTACGCTGGTTTTACCGGTTGTTGTCGCCCGGGAGATTGGGGTAGGTTTCGATGTTGTTCAAAGCCTGGTTTGTTTTTCCATGATCGCAGCAGGAATAGGTACGATCATTCAGTCTATCAAAAAAGGTCCGATCGGTTCGGGATATCTGTGTCCTAATCTATGTGGGCCATCATATCTGTCGGTATCGGTTCAAGCTGCCTGGCTGGGCGGTTTACCACTGATGCATGGCATGACAATGATTTCAGGGTTTTTTGAAAGTCTGTTCTCAAGAGTGGTTCACAGGTTAAAACGTTTCTTTCCGATCGAAATTACAGGATTAGTTGTTTTAATGGTGGCAATTTCCCTGATCCCTTTGGGAGCTTCAAAATTTGTCGGGATAGAATATGCAGGAGATGCTATTAATTTAAACGTTCTGATGGTTGCTACCATTACATTATTTTCGATGATAGGATTAAACATCTGGAGCAAAGGAAAGTTGAAACTATACTGCGTTTTAATCGGATTGGGAATAGGCTACATTTTATCCTATTTTTCCGGTATTCTTTCAGCATCAGATTTTAGTGCTATCATCGAAGCACCCTGGTTTGCCTTACCTGGAAAACATGTTGAACAGTTTAAATTTGCCTTTGCTCCTTCTCTTATTCTTCCCTTTATTGTGGTTTCACTTTGTTCCAGTTTAAAGTCTTTTGGTAATCTTTCAACCTGCCAGAAGATCAATGATGACAACTGGAAAGAAGTAGATATGAAAAATGTTGGCAGGGGTTTGTTTGCAGATGCTATCAGTGTGACAGTAAGCGGGTTTCTGGGAGGAATGGCTACTGATACGTCTGCAAGTAATGTCGGATTATCTGCTGCAACCTCAGCAACGAGCAGGCGGATTGCCTATTTTGCCGGTGGTTTCTTTATTTGTCTAGGATTTATGCCTAAACTCGCTGCGGTCTTTTCTGTCATGCCGGAGCCGATTATGGGATCTATCCTGATCTTTGTTACCTGCTTTATGGTGATCTCTGGCATCCAGATACTGGTTACCAGCAAAATGAATGTAAGAAAAACCTTTATCATTGGAATTTCATTTGTTTTTGGATTGAGTGCAGCTATTCTCCCTGATCTTTATTCCAGAATTCCAGCTTGGTTAAGCCCGATTTTCTCATCCCCGCTTACACTTACAACTGTTCTGGCTATAGTCCTAAACCAGGTCTTTAATATTGGTATAAAGAAGGAATGACAACGGAGTGATGGCGGGAATGACTGTTCCCTTGCCTAGATAGGAGAGGGTCAGAGTAAGGTTTACTAAACCCTTTGTGTTTTCCTTACAAAAGGGAAATAAATTGAATGAGATATTTTCCTTCGCGTTCTTCGTGGCTAAAATCTTATATTGATGGAACGTCAGTAAGATATTCGATTTTTTCTGCAGCTCCTTTATGTTTCGGATTGAGTTTTAAAACTTTTCTAAATATCTGAATTGCTTTATAAATCTCATGTTTTTGTAAATAAGACAGTCCCAGGTGATAATGAGCAGAAACATGCTCAGGATGAATTTTAATTAAATTTGAAAAACCTGTAATTGCTTTATCATATTGTCCGGTGGATTTATAAGCAATAGCTCTGTGGTAATTTACGATAAAAGGTTCGGGCGTTTTTTCCAACAGTTTTGAATATGCTTCGATGCTTTTATCTTCTCTGCCAAGATGATAATAGCATAATCCAAGCCAGTTATAAGCCATGTAAAGTTCTGAATCCTGAGCTAAAACCTGTTTGAAAGTCTCTATTGCCTTTTTGAATTGGGCATACCTGTAATATGAAATACCAAGCCTGTAAAGAGCGTAACTGTAATTTGGTTTTAATTCTAAGACTTTTTCGTATGATTCTACAGATTTTTTCAGAAAGCCCAGCATGAAAAATAAGTTTCCAAGATTCATCAGGGCAGGAATATTTTGCGGCTCGATTTTCAGAATTTGTCCATATTCTTTGGCAGCGTTATTTAATTTTCCTGCCATTTTAAAGCTTTCTGCTTGAGCAAAAGATTCTTCCACTGTTTTCATGGCTATACCCTCATTTACATGTTTTCGATTATTTTTTCTCCAAATTCAGAAGTTTTCAGCGTTGTAGCCCCTTCCATCTGACGTTCCAGATCGTAAGTTACTGTTTTCTGGGCAATGGTTTTCTCCAAAGCATTTTCGATCATTTTGCCAGCTTCTATCCAACCCAAATATTTGAACATCATCACACCGGAAAGAATCAGAGAGCTGGGATTAACTTTATCCAATCCTGTATATTTTGGAGCAGTTCCATGGGTTGCTTCAAAGAGAGCAATTTCATCTCCAATATTAGCACCGGGAGCAAGACCGAGTCCACCCACCTGGGCAGCACAGGCATCGGAAAGGTAATCGCCATTCAGATTTGGTGTGGCAAGCACACTATATTCATCAGGACGAAGTAATACTTGCTGGAATGTCTGGTCTGCAATTCTATCTTTAATGAGAATTTTACCTTCCGGCATTTTACCGTTAAATTCATCCCATAGTTCCTGCTCAGTCACGATATATTCCCTGTATTCCTCTTTGGCAAGTTCATAGCCCCAATCTCTGAATGCACCTTCAGTAAATTTCATGATATTGCCTTTATGAACGATGGTAACACTTGGCAGGTTCTGCTCGATAGCGTGATTAATCGCTTTTCTGACCAATCTTTTTGTGCCGGTGATAGAAATAGGTTTGATGCCAATACCGCTGTCTGGGCGAACATTTTTTTTCATCACATCCACTAGGAAATTGATTATTTTTTCAGCTTCTTTTGTTCCTTCTTGAAATTCTATTCCTGCATAAACATCTTCCGTGTTTTCCCTAAAAACGATCACATCCAATTTGTCAGGTCTTTTCACGGGACAAGGAACACCTTTGTACCATTTTACCGGACGTACACAGGCATATAAATCAAGAATCTGCCGTAATCCCACATTTAGAGAACGAAATCTTTTGGTAACAAATTCCGAGCCGCACTTCACACATTTTTCAGGTCTTTTGCCGTCAATTCCATTTTGCTCTTTTGCACAAACCAGGCACACATAATCAAATCCGCCAACCGGAGTTGTGAGAGGTCCTTTGATAGCAACTTTAAATTCTGTAATAGCATTGAGCGTATCTTCCGGTAAGATATCATCATTCCCATATTTTTTGAGAGCAGATAATCCTGCGTGAATCTCCATCCAGATAATTTTTTTCTTACCCGCAAAAGTTTTTTTCACAGCTGCATCCAGCACTCTCTTGGTCGCTCTCCAGATATCTGGACCCATGCCATCACCCTCAATAAACGGGATTATGGGATTATCAGGAACATTTAATTTTCCATCTTTAAAGGTTATTTTTTTTCCATTTGCTGGTACTTCAATTTTTTGATACTTCATGTTTATCTCCCAATCTTTTTTCTTTAGTGAGTTCTGCAAAATCCGATTTCTAACTCACCCTCGGTCTTCTACAAGGCTACCCCCTGACTTCATTTCCCCCCTTCTCTTTGCAAGAGAAGGGGTTAGGGGATGAGTTGAATAATTAGATTTCTGTTTTTCTATTTTATACTTAGATCAAAATCTGCTTGAAAATTCAGGCCAAAATAGGTGTGAGAACCTTCTGTATTGCCCATTCCGTCTTCCGCTTCGTTAATCATACCAATCTCTGGAACAATAAACATATGATTATGTAGATTAATCTTAGATTGAAGATAAGCAGTCCAGGCTGTGTCAGGATCATCGAGATCTTCGCGGTCTCCACTAAAATATCCAAAACCAGCAGCTATATTTTTAGTAGGACAAAGTTTGTAGGTGAATTCAAAATAACCGCCCATCGAGGTGGCGTTTTCAACTTCTGAGTTAATCCAGATTGCATTACTCACTGTTGCTGATGTTAGCATGCCATAATCAGCGACGTTCTGACCATAACTGATCTGAGCCAGAATATTAAATTTATCTGCGCAATACTTTGTGGACACTGCAGTAACATATGCAAGAATTGATTCATCGATTCCTCCATCAGCGAAGTCTTCATTATATTGTGACATATTTATACCAAAGGTTGGATGAATCATTAGGTTTCCCATGCTCAATCTGCAACCAAAATTTATCTTTGGAAATAATGCATCTACACCACCTGCTGAAGCCGGATCAATTAATTTTGGTTCCATAAAAATTATATACATTCCATTTTCTAAGGATAATTTTATCATCGGATGGCGTGAATCATACATCAAACCATAACCTATCATCAGGTTTTCACTTCCGGAGATAATGGAAGTTGCTTGGTTAGGAAGATCAAAGAAACCTGTGTAATACTGACCAATTAAAATTTTCAAATTACCAAAATCATATTCACCCCAGATTTGTCTTAGTTTCGCTCCTGCACCGGAAAGAGAAAATTCCACCTTTCCTGTGTAAGCTTCACCCTTAAAATTAGCTCCAAACCTGCTGGTGCCAAACAGATCATAATGCATAACAGTTCTAGCTTCACTACCTGTAATGTCCTCATCCTGCATATCATACCAATACCCAATTCTGGCATTACCATAAAAATCTACTGCAGATAATACTTGCCCCACCAGAAATACGCCTAATAAAACCAATAAAATCTTTTTCATAAATTAATCCTCCTCTTTTTTTTTACTTCGACTTTATTTTTGATTATATTTAGAACTCCACCTGCGATTAATATTTCTCGCTCTCTGAAGCTCAGTTCCAATTTCACTTCAAATTCGTAATTCTTTGTTTTGTTTTTTATGATGTAACTGCTTTTGTTTCGGATAGCTTGAATTAAGCCAGTCATCTCTAATTCATCATTTTGCTCGATTTTTTCAAAATCTTCTTCATCTGCAAAGATCATGGGAATAATGCCAAAGTTTACCAGGTTTGCCCAGTGAATTCTTTCAATGGATTTTGCAATAACTGCCCTCACGCCCAAAAATGAAGGACAAATCGCAGCGTGTTCCCGGGATGAACCCTGACCGTAACTTAAACCAACCACAATGATATTTGCTTTTTCATTTTCTTTGTTGGAAAGGCATCTTGCTGGAAATGTTGTGTCAACAGGTTCAAAAACAAATTCGGAATATTTGGGAATATTTGAGCGATATTTTAACCTGATTCCAGCAGGCATTATGTGGTCGGTCGTTATTTTATCTTCAACCTTTAAAGTTACTTCTCCCAAAAGTTTATCAACAAGAGATTCATTTGTGGGAGGGTTTCCGATATTTGGTCCACGATAAATCTTAATTTCCTTTTTCTCTTTTGATGGAAAAATTATCATACTATCATCAATTTTGAATTTTTCGGGCAATATGATTTCCGGAGGTTTCATTCCAAGATCTCTGGGATCGGTCATTACACCTGTTAATGCACAAGCTACTGCTGTTTCCGGGCTAACCAGATAAATGCCTGCAGATTCGGTTCCGGAGCGTCCTTTGAAATTACGATTATTAGTTCGAACAGAAACAGCATCTGTTGCAGGAGCCTGACCATTTCCGATGCAAAATCCACAGGCAGATTCCATTATCCTCGCACCAAATGCAATCATATCAGATAAAGCTCCATTTTCAGTTATCATTTCCAAAACCTGTTTTGAGCCGGGAGCAATTACAAGACTCATACCAGTAGGTAGTTTTTTTCCTTTGAGCATCTCTGCCACTGTCATTAAATCTTTAAATGATGAATTTGTACAACTCCCAATGCAAACTTGGTCAACCTTCATTCCAGATAATTCGCTTACCAGTTTAATGTTTCCCGGGCTGTGCGGTGTGGCAACTCTAGGTTCAAGGGTAGAAAGATCGATATCAATAATTCTGTCGTATTTTGCATCGTCATCTGCCTTCAGTTCCTTCCAACTATCCTCTCTATCTTGCGCTTTAAGAAATGATAAAGTTATCTCATCACTGGGAAAGATCGAAGTAGTTACTCCCAGCTCAGCACCCATATTTGTTATTGTTGCTCGTTCCGGTAAACCTAATGTTTTTACACTGGAACCACCATATTCAATCATCCAACCTACATTTCCTTTAGTTGTAAGAAGTTCCAAAACATACAAAATTATATCTTTCGCAGAAACCCAGGCAGGTAATTTACCGGTTAAATTTATTTTCAGAACTTTGGGAAAAGTAATGTAAAAAAGAAATCCTGCAATAGCTCTGGCAACATCCAGACCACCGGAGCCAATAGCCATCATTCCCATTCCTCCTCCGGTTGGAGTATGACTGTCTGAACCCAGTAATGTCTTCCCCGGAATCCCAAATCTTTCCAGATGAACCTGATGACAAATTCCATTTCCTGCTCTGGAATAATGTAATCCAAATTTTTCTGCTATTGTTTGCAGATATTTGTGGTCATCAGCATTTTCAAATCCCATCTGGCTGGTATTATGGTCAACATAACTCACGGAAAGTTCTGATTTTGTTTCAGGAATTTCCATTGCTTCGAATTCAAGGTAAGCCATTGTTCCTGTGGCATCCTGAGTTAATGTCTGATCAATTTTGATGCCGACTAATTCTCCGGCATTCATCTCTCCTTCGATAAGATGAGATTTTATTATCTTTTGAACTATGTTAAGACCCATTATTTATACCTTTTCTTGTTCCCATGCTCCTCAGCTGTGTGAAAACAGATGAAAAGCACGATTTTTTTTAACCCCCTCTAACTCCCCCTATTTAGGGAGAGAACCTATCTCCTTTTGCCGCAGGCAGTTCCCTTCCCCTTCAATAGGGGGAAGGGTTAGGGATGGGAGTCGTTATAAATTAAAGAAATCTGTTTTCACACATCCTGTCCTGCGTGGGAACACAACCGTCAGTTTCTTCGTTCCTACGCTGCCGGATGGGAACAAGTTGATGATTATTTTTTCTTAATTCCTAATTTATCGAATATCCACTCATTTGTTACACTTTTCGGTCTGATAATTGGAGCTTGAAGCCCACGTGCCATTATTGCCTGGGCACAGAATCCAAGAACCCTGGAAACACCGAACATAACTGTATAATAATCGAACATGGTTAATCCATATTTGAACAGAAGCGAGCCTGAAATTGCATCAACATTTGGATATGGATCAGCGATTTTTCCTCCGCCATATTCCTTCAAAATATCCGGAACTACTTCAAAGAGTCTCTTCACAATTAGGAAAGTTTCTTCTTTAGCACAATACTTTTCACCAAACTTATAAAATGCTGTAAATCTCGGGTCAGTTGCCCTCAAAACTGCATGACCATATCCGGGAACAACTTTACCAACTTTTAAGGTTGATAATACAAAATCTACCAGTTCTTTTTTGGAGGGAGCTTTATCAAATTTTTCCTGAATCGATAAAACAAATTTCAAACATTCTTGATTTGCCAATCCGTGCAAAGGTCCTGCAAGTCCATTCAAACCGGCAGAAACAGCATAATAAAGATTTGAAAGTGCGGAATTTACAACTCGAGATGTAAATGCACTCACATTGCCGCCTTCATGGTCGCAATGAAGAACCAGGTACAGTCTTACCAGTTTTGCGAATTCTCCTTTAGGATCGGGAACGCCAAGCATTTTTGCATAATTACCGCCCCAGTCCAGAGATTTATCATAAGGTATAAGATCTCCCATGGAGTATCTTATCCTGTAAATACCGGCAGCGATTGATGGTAACTTTGCTATAATTTCTAAAGAATCGTCTAAAGTAGCTTCCCAGTAATCTGATTTTCTCATTCCAGCAGCATATTTTTCTTTAAAGATGGATTCGCCTTCCATTGCCATAATAGCAATGCTGAACATAGTCATTGGATGTGTATCTTTTGGCAGTGTGCGAAGTACGTCCCAAACATATTCAGGTACTTCAGCGCGTAATTTGAGTTCTTCCTGCAATCTTTCCAAATCCTCTTTTACAGGAATTTCGCCAGTGCAAAGTAGGTAAAAAATTTCTTCCGGTATTGTTTCGGTTAATTCATCAAGAGGAATTCCTCTAATGTGTAAACCCTTATATGGATCTACATATGAAGAATTACACACTAAGCCGATTACTCCTCTCATACCACCATAAACCTGTTTTACAGTAACATTTCCGACGGTTTCACCCGCATGCTTATTTAAAATTTCGTCCTTAATCAGAGCTCGAATTTTTGGAATTCTGCTTCTGATTTTTTCTCTTAGCCGTGGCATTTGGTCCTCCCTTTTTTTATTTTTTTTGTTAAAAAAAAATGATTTTTTGATCGATTATCAATCATACTCCTAAGTTAAAAATTCTGTTCTTGAAATCGATTATTACGCAAATTACAAATGTTAGTTTGATTTTTTTATGTCAACGAAAAAAGTTCCTTCATAGCAAAAATCTAAAGATTGTTATCAAATGTTTCAATAAATTATAAAAATTATCTTATAATATCAATCTATTTTAATAGCAACATTTTTTTCATTGCTGTTTCTTTACCTGCAGAAAGCTTGTAGAAATAAATTCCTGAAGCAACCGGTTTATTATTGCTATCCATTCCATTCCAGATTACAGAATGAGTTCCTTTTTCAAGATTTCCAGCCAATAATGTTTTTATCTTTTGTCCTTTGATATTGTAAATTTCAATCTTTGCGTGCTTTGCGTCTTTGCGAGAGATATTAAAAGAAATCGTTGTGCTGGGATTAAACGGGTTGGGATAGTTTGACAATTGTAAATCGAAAACAGGTAATTGAAAATCTTCCGCTGAAACCAAAGCTTCCATTTCAAAATTAATTTCTGTAAAGATTCCTTCAAATATTTCAATACCTGGAATTATTACTTCCTCATATCCCTCCAAATACGCATGCAATTCATAAGTTCCGGGTAATAGTTTCATCTCATAATATCCGGTAGTATCAGGAAAAGCTATTGTTCCATTTACATCGATCTCGGTAAATGGTAAAAAATTATAATTGCTGTTTCGTGTAACATATCCCTCAATTCCACCCAACAAAGGCTGTGAACCAAACTCATAACAACCCATATCGATTATTGAAATACCATTATTATCTCCATCCCAGATTCGATTTAAAAAATCCAGGTCATAAACCGGTAAAAAAAGACCTGTAGTATCCTCTGTTCCTGTATCGATGCACGGACTTAAATATGATAAATGATAATCACCATTTACAGGATCTATTAATAAGGGATCATCTGTAATATTTCCTCCGAGATCGATAAAACTTGAAGGAAATACAGAAAATATCGGAGCGGTAAAACAATTATTTCCTGCATGAATTACGATATTAGGATTACCAGTATAAACGCTATAATCCTCAATATCATAAAAAATATTATTGAATAATTCACAATTAGCAGAGATGTCTAATCCTTTCTCGCTACCTGCAATTATATTATTAATTATATAACTTAAGTTTCGCAGGAGTGTGAATTATCATCACGACTGCTTTCAGGTATTTCATAATATTCCATAACATCTTGTTCTTTATAGAATTAAGCATAAGTGCAAAATTAGTGATTTAAGCTGCATTATCAAGATTAACCT
>JABMPU010000034.1 GCA_013203665.1 Armatimonadota bacterium | reverse complement strand
GATCTGGGGCAGCAAATTTCAATCCCTGTATTTATGGAAATTTATTCTTTAGATGCAGATCCGGAAATCGTATCTGTCTCCAAACTTTATCAAAACTATCCCAATCCGTTCAACCCTGAAACCACGATTTATTTCACCGCAGAGGACACAGAGGACGCAGAGATAAGTATTTATAATATTAAAGGGCAAAAAATTAGACAATATTCAATATTCAATAATCAATCTTCAATTGTCTGGGATGGAACTGACGAAAATAATCTTCCTGTTTCTTCAGGAATTTACTTTTACAAGCTCGAAGTAAATAACAAAACAGTAGCAATAAAGAAGTGTTTATTGTTGAAGTAGGGTATGGAGACCGAACAGTCCAAAAGTAGCTGCACGGAGGTACAATATCAGTGAGTTCCGGAACTGATGAAGAAACCTGCTTTACTATTAAATTTTAGTTCTAAAAAAATAATCATTTTGGAATGATTATTGTATAAAGTAGTATAAATAAAAAAAATAATTTGGAGAATTTAATGAAAAAAATGACTTTGTTATGGATTCTGTTAATCATATCGATTGGGATTAATGCCTTGGAAATAGCTTATGAAAACAATCTAATCGAAATATCAGGAGATTTCGAAAGCAAGGAGTTCATCATAAAAATAATTGCAGAAGAGGAGTTCTATCAACTCATTATTGCTCAATGCACTAATGGCGGAAAAATTGGTGAAGCAGAAATTCCTTTTTGCTCCAAATATGTGAGTTTGCCGGATAATGGAAATTTTGTTATTAATAATTTAAGTTTCGGATTTGATGAACAGGTTTTAGATAAAAAAATCGTGCCTGCAGGTTGGGAAGATAATTTATTGCCAAATAAAGCATTCTATCAAAAAAATGAATGGCTCCCGGAAGAAATTATAAAAATATCTGAGCCGAGTATTATGGGCGGGTTCAGATTTTCACAAGTTACAATTTCACCTATCCAATATAATCCTGCTTTAAATAAGATTAGAATAATTAAAAATATTCAAACAGAATTAGAGGTAGATTTTTCCATAAATAAAAACCCTATCACAAAAGTTAAATCAACCTTTTCCAGATCTTTCAGTAAGATCGTAAAAGAAAACGTTTTAGGAGCTGAAGATAAAAGGTCTGTAGGAGATGGTCTATATTTATTTATCGCCCCGGATAACTGTGAAACCAATTTACAGCCTTTACTTCGCTGGAAGGAAAAATTAGGATTTAAAACCAGGTTTGCTCCTATTTCCGAAACAGGAAGCTCAAACACTAGTATTCTAAACTATCTGCAAAATGCGTATGACAATTGGGAAATTCCACCGGAATTTGTAGTTCTGGTGGGTGATGTTAGCGGGAATATTGTGGTGCCTTCAAATTACATCAATTATGGAAGTCCTTACTCACCAGTGAATGTAACAGACCATACATATACATTATTGGAAGGTGATGATTATTTTCCGGATATTATGATCGGAAGATTATCCGTACAAAACCAATTTCAACTTCAAACTATCGTCAGTAAAATTACTAATTATGAGAGCAATCCCTACATGGACGAAAACTGGTTTACTGAAGCTTTAATGGTGGGTTTTATTGCTAATGGTTATTGGCAAATGTATTCTCATCGTGAAACTTTGATGGCAGCACGACAAAAATTATTAGATTTCACTTATACTGTTGTTGATACATTTATCCATCCCTGGCAGAGTGGTGCAAGTCTACTCGGTCAAATGATAAATGGCGGATATACTCTTATCAATTTCAGAGGTGCAGGTTCACCTCATGCCTGGCACAGTTGGACGAGCGGTCCCATGTTTGAAATCTGGGATATTCAAAACCTGACCAATGGTTTTATGCTGCCCATGGTTACAAGCATGACCTGTGGTGGCGGTAATTTTGCTTCTACATCTTATCCTAATTGTTTTGGAGAAACCTGGCTTAATGAAGGTTCTCCTTCCGAACCAAAGGGTGCAATCGGTTTTATCGGTCCCAGCGAGCATGACACAAAAACAGGCTGGAACAATGCCAATTCCCTGGGTATCTACCAGGGAATAACCAGGGAAAATCTTTTCCGGTGTAGTGAAATGTTGCTCCGTGGTAAAATGGAACTTTACAATAACTATCCGTATTGTCACGGCTGGGGTGGTCCAACCAATTCTGATAGATTTTATTTTTATGTTTATAACCTGCTTGGAGACCCGGGACTGGCAGTTTGGACCGATGTTCCCAGAAATACAAATCTAACCTTCGATACCGAAATGATCTATGGCTCGAATTACCTGGAAGTTCAAGTGAATACTTTAACTTCAGATAATGCCGATTTTATTATAGCTGTTACAAATGAAGATAGT
>JABMPU010000033.1 GCA_013203665.1 Armatimonadota bacterium | reverse complement strand
TCTCGACTCGTCGTTCCTTACGAGTCGAAAAAACTATGGGAGAAATTGATGTCGCTTTTACTCAATGGTAACGATCTGTGTCTTGAAGATGTATATCGAGTAGCTTATAGATTTGAGAAAGTTGAACTGCTTCCGGAAGCAATTGAAAAAGTTAATAAATGCCGTGCTTATGTAGAGAAAATAATTTCAGAAAATAAAGCTGTTTATGGCTTAAATACCGGTTTTGGCAAATTCAGCAACATCCGAATTCCAAAAGAACAAATCGAAGAACTTCAGGAAAACCTGATTATAAGTCATGCAACCGGAGTTGGCAATTATCTTTCTATGGCAGAAACGCGAGCAGTAACTCTGCTTCGCATAAATGTGCTGGCAAAAGGATTTTCTGGTATTCGTCTGCAAACGCTTCAAGCTCTCATCGATTTATTAAATGCTCGTGTTCATCCCTGTATTCCAGAGAAAGGGTCGGTTGGTGCAAGCGGAGATCTGGCTCCACTCTCTCATCTTGCTCTTGTTCTATTGGGAAAAGGAAAAGCTGAGTTCAAAGGCAAAATCTTAGCTGGTGAACAAGCTTTAAAACAAGCTGGTATCAAACCGGTAAAATTGAAAGCTAAAGAAGGATTAGCTCTGAACAACGGAACACAGGTGATGACCGGAATCGGTGCACTCCTGCTTTTGAAAGCTGAAAATCTTTGCAAAGTTGCTGATATTTGCGCCGGCTTTAGCATCGATGCTCTGTTAGCAACTCCGGATGCTTTCAATAAATTAATTCATCAGGTTCGTCCTCATAAAGGACAAATCGAATCTGCTGAAAATATTTCTGCTTTATTGGAAAACAGTGAACTTTGCAAATCGCATGAATATTGCGAAAATGTTCAAGACGCCTACAGTTTAAGGTGTACACCACAGGTAAATGGAGCAGTTCGCGATGCTCTGCAATACGTAAGAACTACTTTGGAAACAGAAATTAACTCAGCAACAGATAATCCTCTTATTTTTTTCGAGCAGGATAAAGTTATTTCAGGTGGTAATTTTCATGGCGAGCCTATTGCTTTTGCCTGTGATATTCTCGGTTTTACGGTTTCCGAACTGGGCAATATTTCCGATAGAAGAACCGAACATCTGCTCAATCCTGCTCTTAATAGAGGTTTGAATCCTTTTTTAGCTCCTCGTCCCGGACTCGATTCCGGTTATATGATCGCTCAAGTTACTGCCACAGCTTTAATTTCCGAGAATAAAGTTCTTGCTCACCCCTCTTCAGTAGATTCCATTCCCACCTCTGCGAACCAGGAAGACCATGTAAGTATGGGCACGATTTCTGCAGTAAAAGCCAGAACTATCATTGACAATACAGCTTATGTTTTAGGAATTGAATTGATGGTTGCAGCTCAGGCATTGGATACACGAAAGAATCAAAGCTCAGAGGTTATCCAGGCAATCAAATCTGAAATACGAAAAAAAGTTGCGTTCTTAGAAAAGGATAGAATCATTACAGATGATATTAATAATATGAAAACTCTGGTTGATTCTGATGTTCTGCCAAAGATTGCAGCAAAATATATAAATTTAAATTAGGAGTACTCTTGATTTTCAAAAAGAAATTTCTTGTTCTCGCATTCATAGTTTTCTTTATTTCCGGATGCGTCTATTACAACACTTTTTTTAATGCCCTGAAATTTTTCGATGAAGCACAGTCTCAACCTTTAAATGATAAAGGAAGACCAACTTCTGCGGCAATTCAAAATTATAATAAAACCATAAAAAGATGCGGCTTAGTCTTAACTGAATATAAAGACAGCAAATGGGCAGACGACGCACTTTTCCTGCTCGCACGGGCTATGTATTATAAAGGCACAAATCACATTCAGGCTTTAGAAAAATTTGAAGACCTGTTAAACTACTATCCGCAAAGTGAACACGTTCCTCAAGCTAAAATCTACATTGCAAAAACAAACCATAAACTGAAAAAAGAGAAAGAAGCATATCAACTGTTACAAGAATATCTGACTGATCCGGAATTCAAAGATTTACATTCCAGCATTTATCTGATTCTGGCAAATTATCATCTCGAAGATGAAGACTTCATTCAAACGGAATATTTCCTGCAAAAAATCATTGATAAATATCCAAAATCCGAAGAATATGAAACTGCTTTTTTCGATTTGGGAAAAACTTATCACATCTCTGAGGACTATGAAAAATCAAACGAAGTATTTTTTGATCTTCTTAAAGCAAAAGTTTCTAAAAAAAATAAATTAGAAGCTCGTTTTTTCATTGCCAATAATTACCTTCTTTTGAATGATTTTGATACATCATACGAATATATTAAAAAGCTTTTAAAAGATGAATATCGCCAGGAAAATATTACTAAGATTCAATTGTTAAAAGCACGGTGTTTAGTAAAATTAGGTAGGATCGAAGAAGCTTCTGAATTATTTGATATAATAAAAGAAGACAATAAACGCACACAGATTTCAGCAGAAGCATATTTCTACCTGGGAGAGATGCATTTCAATGTAACTCGAGATTACGAAAAAGCTATTGAACATTATAATTTTGTGAAATCCGAATTTAGCAGATCCGAATTTGTGGAACTTGCTCTTTCTCGCAGCTCTATTGCCAGCCAGATCATTCAATATTATCATCCGGATTCCAATATTTCCGCTGAAGAACTAATCGAGCAGCAATACAAATTAGCAGAATATTATCTTGAAATATTGGAATTGCCGGATTCTGCTTTGATTGTTTATGATAATATTATCAATCAGGATGAAGCTCTGGAACTGCAAATAGATTCTTTGAATTATCGAATTGAGATTTTGACTTTGGAAATCGATTCTCTGCACAGTCTCGATTCTCTATCTTTAATTCCATCTGTATCGGATTCATTATTTTTATTAGATTCTCTCAAAGTTTCAGTTCTGATTGATACTTTGGTTATCTCGGATTCATTATTTTTATTTGATTCTCTCAAAGTTTCAATACCGATTGATACTTTGGCTATCTCGGATTCATTATTTTTATTTGATTCTCTCAAAGTTTCAATTCCGAATGATACTTTGGCTATCTCAGATTCATTATTTTTATTAGATTCTCTCAAAGTTTCAGTTCCTGTTGATACTTTGGCTATCTCAGATTCTCTTTTTATTAATGAAAAAGAAGTTCAATTAGAATCTCTGCAAAATCAAGTTCTGAAAACCCAAGAAACTCTGAATAAATATATCGAGGAATTTATACCATTTGCCAAATTCACAAAAATCTGGGTTTATAAAAATATTTTCCGGGATTCTTTGAAATGCTGGGAACTCTTTGCCCAACTGCAACAGGACAATCCTCAAAATAAATATACGGAATCAGCATTTATTTTATTGAATGAGATTGAAATAGAAATTGAAGAGGAAAATCCCCGGGAAATCGAATATGATCTGGCAATAAAAAATTATGAGACAAATCCCTCTGAAACAATAGAAAAACTCATCTTAATTTCCGCAAATCCGGATCATGAATTTTCCGAAAAAGCAACGTATTCCATTGGTTACATCCTATTCATCATTCTATCTGACAGCACTGCTGCCAAACCATATTTCAATACTCTCCTGGAAAATTCATCGAATAGTATCTTCAGCATTGCAATACGCAAATTCTATGATGGGACAAGTTATCAAAAAGTTGATAGATTATCTTTTTTCGAGGAACTCGAAAGAGCTGAAGAAGAAGCAAAACAAAAAGCTGAAGAAGAAGTAGAAAAAGAGACTGAGCAAGAAACTGAAGAAACAAAAGAAGAAATTGAGAAAGAAGAAAAACCTGAAATTGAAAAAGAGGAAAAGCCGGATGATGAAAAAATAAAACCAGGATATGAAAAATAGACTTTCCTTTTTTCAAAAACAAAACTCATTTCTGAAACTTCTCTTAGTTCTTTTTGGTTTGATAATATCAGTCTTAATCAGCTTTCCCGGATTTTTAATTATGTTTGGAATCACTTTTTTATATTTGATTATATCTCCAAAAATCTATCTCGATTGGTTTAAAATTTTCCTTAAGATTATACCTTTTTTTGTTTCATATTTCATCTTTGGAATGATCTTTAATGTTTCATTTATTACCCAAAGTTTTGTTTCCATCAGGATTATGTTCATGCTTTTACTTTCCGTATATCTTATTTCCACAACTTCGATGGAAGGCTTTCTTTCGAATTCAACATTGATTTCTAAAAATAAAATCTTCTCTGAAATTGCTTTTTTTATTGTAGCCACAGTTTACTTTATTCCGATTTTAAGCAAACAATATAAGATTTCAGCCCAGAAATCCAGGAATATTTTCCAGATTTTACCAGATGCATTCACAATGAGTTTTCAGAAAATTAGTCATGTGGAAAAAACAGTTTCTGAAAAATTAGAAAAATGTAATTTTAAAAGTAGATTTTATGTCTTGCCAAATTTGTATTTAGTGCTTTTGGCTTTGATTTATCTGTTAATTATAATTAGAGTTCATCCGTAAAGTCGATGTTTCAGACAAAATGGAAACTTGACTTAAGACGGAGTCTTGAGTTAAGTTTTCATAGATTACGGACAGATACTAATTTATTAGGGATCGAGGAAATATGAAAAGATATTTGATGACTATTTCTTATGATGGTACAGATTTCTGCGGCTGGCAATCACAAAAAAGAGGACGAACCGTTCAACAGACAATTGAAAATGCTCTTGCAATTATTGCCAAAGAAGCTATCCCAATCGTTGGTTCCGGCAGAACAGATGCAGGAGTGCATGCTCTTAAACAGTTTGCCCACTTTGATTTTTCTATCCAGATGACATCAGAACAAATATTATTGGCTTTGAATTCTAAACTGCCCGATGATATCAGAACTATAAAAATCATTCAAGTTAAAGATGACTTTAGTGCCAGATATGATGCGATTCAAAGAAAATACATTTACCTGATTGCCAAAGAAAGGACTCCCTTTAACCATTTCTATAAAAGCTTTTTCTCTCGCTTAAAATTCGCTCCAGAAAAGATTGAAAATTGTCTTTCATATTTTAAGGGAAAACACGATTTTACTTCTTTTTCCAAATTCAACCCGGATATTACAAATCAAATTTGTTATGTTCAAAGCTTCATTTTCAAAGAAAGAAAAGATGATTTTATGTTCGAGATTTGTGCAAATCGTTTTCTTCATCATATGGTTAGAAGGCTTATTGGTACGGTTTTAAATATTTCTAATTCAGAGCAAAAACCTGAAATCATTATTGAATTATTCAATCAAAAAAATCCGGAGAACAAGCTGATTGCAACTGCTCCTCCGGAAGGATTGTATCTGGCTGATGTAATTTATAGAGCTTAAATTCAATCAGCCTTATGAATATTGTGGATTGAGAATCCACTTATATTCATAGATTCCCATTTTCACGGGAACGACAACTTTTTTCTTCGTTTGATTCAACCGTTGCGATTTATACGCCTTAGGTGGAGGGATAGCAATTTACCATGTGAAATTCAGCTCGCTGAATATTTCTGCAGAGGATGAGTTTACTCATATTTCAACGCATTCACTGGATTTTCATTTGCAGCTTTTATGGTTTGGATGCTCACAGTTATAATGGCTATTAGTAAAGCAATAAATCCGGATATAATATACAGCCAGATACTGAAATCGATCTTATACGCAAAGTTTTGAAGCCATTTATTTAAACCAAAGAAAGCCAAAGGCCAGGCAATAACATTTGAAATTATTATCAAAATAATATATTCTTTTGAAATCATTTTAGTAATGTTTGAACCAGAGGCACCCATCACTTTACGGATTCCAATCTCTTTTGTTCTGCGTTCAATAATGAATGCCGTAAGACCGAATAAACCCAGGCATCCGATAAAAACGGTTAACAAACAGAAGTACAGAGCAATATTACCGAACCTGTCTTCAGTTCCATACATTCGATCCAGTGATTCATCCAGAAAGAAGTAATTAAAAGGATTATCAGGAAAGATTTCTTTCCATTTTTGTTTAATCATATCTAATGTTTGGGAAATATCACCGGGAGCTACTTTAATGATTAGAAAATTAACTCTATTTGTATCATAATAGAAAATTAAAGGTTCAATTTTATTGTGAAGAGAATTAGAATGAAAATCTTTTACAACACCGATAACATTGAGCTTTATAATTTTCTGATCTTCTCCCTGACCTGCTCGAGATAAAAATGTTTTACCGATCGGCTCATCCCAACCGAATTCTTTAACTGCTGCTTCGTTGATAATAACGCTTTCCCCCTGATCTGCAGGAAAGTTTTCAGAAAAATTCCTTCCAGCAGTCAGCTCGATTTCCATGGTTGGAATATAATGAGAATCTACAAAAAGTTTTTCTCCCATTTGCGGCTGGTTAGAAGGAAATCCTTCAGGATACAAAACAGCTCTCTGAATACCGCGACCAGGAACCAGTGATGCGCTTCCAAGAGCGACTATTTCAGGAATTTGCCAAAATTTTTGACGCAGAGTTTCCAAAGAATTTTCCCGTAATATTTTATTAATCTCTGGAATTACTATTACATCTTTTTTTTTGAAACCGGGATCGTTATTTTTCATAAAATGTATTTGATTGAATATGGTTAAAGTAGCTATTATCAGTATTATCGAAATAGCGAATTGAAATATAATAAGAGCATTTCTGAAATAGGAATGATACGAACCCTTTCTAAAACCATCTCTTAATATTGTAACTGGTTTTATTTCCGATAAATAGAAAGCCGGATAGCTCCCTGCAAGTATGCCTATTAAAACAGGGAGACCGATTAATCCGAGAATTATTACTAGCGGTGACAGAACGTTGAAATTTAATTCCTTATCAAAAATAATGTGAAATTTAGACTGTAAAACTTCAACAAGAACCAAAGCAAACAGAAGTGCTAAGATACTTAATACAATCGATTCCAAAAGAAACTGAAAAATTAATCGTAATCGTCCTGCTCCAATAGTTTTTCTTATTCCTATCTCCAATGCTCTTCTTGAAGAACGGGCAGTAGAGAGATTAATAAAATTCACACATCCTATCAGTAAAACGAAAAATGCAATTCCCGTAAAAAGATAAATATTCTTAATGTCACCTTGTGGTGCAATTTCTCCAGCGATAGAAGAATGAAGATGAATTCGTTTAAGTGGTTGCAGGAAGAATTTTAAAGAAGCTCCTGCTGCCCTTAAATTGTTCCCCATATATTTATCGATGAATTGAGGAAGTTTTTGTTCGAATTGAGAAATATCTGCATTTTCCCCGAGTAACAAGTATGTGAAAAATTGAATATGAAACCAATTCTCCATTGCAGATCTGTTTTGTGAATACAGGGTTTCATATGAACACATCACATTAAATCGGAAATGAGAATTATCGGGAATATCTTTGATAACACCTGTAATCGTGTATTCATCTGTTCCGTTAATTTCTAAAGTTTTGCCGAGAGGATCTTCTTTTTTGAAATATTTTCGAGAAATAGATTCCGTGATCACAACAGTATAAGGTTCTAACAATGCGGTTTTGGGATCGCCTGCAAGAAAAGGGAATGAAAATACTTCAAATAAAGAATTATCACCATGGCAAACACCGGTTTCTTGAAATACTTCGTTTTTATATTTCACAGAACCTCGACGAGGATACTCCAACCTGGCAGCATTTACAACTTCCGGAAATTCCTTGATTAGCAATGGTGCTGCTGAAGGCATTGTCAAAGGATACACCATGTGACTTCCGGCTTCAAAATCTACACACAAACGATAAATTCTGTCTTTATGCTGATTGAACTTGTCATAACTCAATTCATTTGCCACCCAGAGCATTATGAGGATGCAGCAAACCATTCCAATTGCCAATCCTGCGATATTAATAAAGGAAAAAGCTTTGTGCCTTTTTATGTTTCTAAATGCGATCTTAATATAATTTCTAAACAAAAATAACTCCTCATATATTAATCTCGATCTTACACAGTTCATCACCCATCATCAATGACTCGATGATCTTTACTTTAACTTCTCTCTGCAGAATATATTCCCATATATCTTTGTAAAAACCAGCTCCACAATAGCAGTAATTCACATCGACTGGTTTTTCGTTATGTAAGAACAATTCCCTGATTCGGGGACAATGGCAATAATAATATTTCTTTTTTTGTACGTCTGTCGTTTGGAAATACTTGTGAAATTCTTTGGGGATCTTGGTGGCATAAATTGTATTTCCTTTCAGTTTACCAGCCATTCCCCAAACGCTTTCTCGCAGAAATTTCATTTGTTCATCATCGAGATTCTTGTATTGCCTGATTAATTTCTCAAACGTTTTCTGAAGCATTGTATGCACTTTTTTCAGATCTTGTGTTTTTGCATATTCATGACGGACATTCACAAGATGATCTTTGGGAGTAATGCAGGCACAACCTGTCATCACTTCGTTGATCTCGTTTTGAGTAAGATTTACCTTTAACGTCTTCATCAGGTTATCTGTCCATTTCAGAAGTGACTGCTCTTCTTTATTTTTTGTAAGCTCATTAAACAACTCTGCTTTACCAATCTTCTTCAGATTATTTTTAAGTTTATCTAACCATTGTTCTTCAAAATTCTTATCAAACGTCATATATTCTCCTATTTCCTTTTCTTCACATTTATAATTCACAAAAACAGCGCTTTTACTTACTCATATTTAAGCACTTTAGCTGGATTTGTGTGAGCGATCCTGAGTGAATGGAACAAAACTGTGAGTAGGGCGATCAGAAGCGAAGCTACGCTGGCTGAGGCAAATACCCACCAGGAAAGTTCTGTTTTGTAAGCATAGTTTTGCAGCAATTTGGAAATTGCGCAATAAGCTATTGGAACAGCCAGCAGAACTGATATCAAAATTCCCTCGATCAGATCTTTTGAAAAAATAAGCAGAATATTGGATATTTTAGCTCCCATAACCCGTCGAATTCCAATCTCTTTGGTTCGTTTCTCTGCCATAAATGCTGCTAATCCAAACAATCCCAGGCAGGAGATAAAAATTGCCAGACCAGTAAAATAATTCAGGATCGATCTGATCTGCATTTCCTTGGAATAGAGATTATTATAAGTATCTTTCAGAAAATGATGCTCAAAAGGAATATCGCTATTGAATTGTTGCCAGATGCTTTGGATATAAGCGATGGTCTCCTGTACATTTTCACCTGATGTTTTCAGCAGTATTGAACTGGTGGAGTGACCTTGAGTGAGATCTTTGAAAACCCTGATAACCAGGGGTTCAATTTGTTCATGCAGCGAGCCGTAATTCACATCTTTGAATATTCCGACGATCGGTCCTTCCTGTATAAGTCCCTCGTAGCCAAATAATTTGAGTTGCTTACCGAGTGGATCATCGATCTGCATTTTTTTGATAGCTGTTTCATTCAGGATAAATGCCGATTCCTTATCTGTCTCATACTCGTTGGAAAAACTTCTGCCTTCAGCAAATTCTATATTCAATGTCTCAAAGAAATCAAAATCCACGCGAGGAATATGAAAATCTCCTTCATATTCTTCCGGTCTTCCCTTCCAATATAAACCAGTTGTTCTATTATTGGTAGCTGCCCACAAATAATCCTGTGCAGTTACACTTTCGATATCGGGATGCTCCATAAACTTCTGTTTCACAATATCATATTTTGCAGCCACTTCTCCTTTCAAAGGAATATAAATTACATTTTCCGTATCGAAACCTATATCCATATTTTGCATGAAAGTAATCTGTTTGAAAACGAAAACAGTACTGAGAATGAGCAGGATAGAAAGCGTGAACTGGATGACAACCAATATTTTTCGTAGTTTTGGCAAACCACCTTTAAGGCTGATAAAGGATGATCCTTTTATCACGCTCACAGGTTTGAAAGATGAAAGGAAAATTGCCGGATAGAATCCCGAAATAATACCTGTAACCATTACTAATCCAATCAGTCCGAAAAAAATTCTGGTATTAAAGAAATCGATCATTGTAAAATCCTTACCAGAGATTGAATTGAATAACGGTAGCAGTAATTCTATACTGAGTACGGCAACTATCATGGCAAGCAATGAAAAGATCACAGATTCACTGAAAAACTGGTAGATCAAATGACGCCGGTTTGCACCGATTATTTTTCTTAAACCTACTTCTTTGGCCCGATTTTCGTAATGAGCAGTGGAAAGATTTATGTAATTTAGACAGGCAATGACCAAAATGAACAAGGCAATTGCAGAGAAAACATAGATATAATTTCTGTATCCGAGTTGATAAAAGTTTCGATATGAGCCATGTTTCCCATCCAGGTGAATTTTCGATAACGGCTGCAAGTGAAAACTTACGCCATCTTTCACTTGAGGGCATTCGTGTTGCTCTCCGATCTCTGTAATGGTATTTCCCATTTGTTCCAGGTCGATTGCATCTTTTATCCGTATGTATGTTATGTAGTTGAACGCACCCCAGGGCAGGTTGGCATATCCCAATTCTCTAAAAATATCCCAATTAATAACAAAACCGGATTGAATGTGGGAGTTTTGCGGGAAATCCTTTAGTATTCCTGTTACGGTCATATTGAAATCATCCAGTTTCAATTCCATTCCGATAGGATTTTCATCACCAAAATATTTTTGTGCCATTGTCTGCGTGATAGCAATATTATAGGGATCTGCAAAAAGAGTCGTTGCAATACCTACCAGGAATGGATAGGTAAATATTTCAAAGAAATCGGGATCGACAACTATAGCACTATCTTCGTAAAATGAATGGTCTTGTGTCCGGACAATGAAATCGGAAAATCCATACATTCGTGTAGCAAGTTCAACGTCCTCCATCGATTCCTTGATGGTGAGAGCCAATGGTCCCGGTGTGCCCTCATAGCCTTCCTGCATGTATTTTGTTCCATAACTCATTACGCGGTAGATATTGTTATAGTTAGAGTTAAATTTATCGAAATTGTATTCATCTTGAATCCAAAATAACAGTAGGATACAAACTGCCAAACCAAGTGCAAAACCTAGGATATTGATGGCAGAAAATCCTTTATGACGAGTGATGTTTCTAAGTGCGATCTTTAAATAATTTTTAAACATAATATCCCTTTTTATAAATTCATTTTTATCCAATTTAATATTTCTTTTGAACCTTTCAGTTTTTTATCCCAACCGGTAGGAAGCTGTTTAAAATTGAATTCATATTTTATTGAAATCACATCTTCGATTGAATCGAACCGAATCTCGCTGTCATAAAAGTTTTCAAAAAATAGAGGATAATTATAAGAAAAAGGAAGTAATTCCAATTCATCCTGTTTTAATTGATTTAAAACCGCTCCCACCAATGCTGCCTGATGCAGAAAGATGTTATATTTCTGTTCTTTGCATATCTCGATTATGGTTTCATCACCATAAAGAATCCGGAAGTATTCAGCCCATTTTCTCAGGATTTTATATTCGGGTCGCAAAATCAAAAATCCGGCATTGAAGTATGGTCTGATTATTTTCTTATCTGCAATTGTCTGCATCGGGAATAAAGATTCGTCCGAAATAGCAAATTTCTCATAAAGATGCTTCCAGAACTTATTCGGTTTCTCCGCAAACAAAGAACCGATGTTTTGATGCATAACGGGTCTGTAAGCAAAATGTTTACTATCTGCTAAAAGAAAATCTTTCGGTTCATCGATAAAAATTTTGTTCGGATCAAGAAAAACAAGAATATCAGCTTTGTCGGGTGTATTTTCTTCTGCTTTTGCCGCAATAAACGGTTTCCCGCCCAAAGCAAATTTAAACGCTTCCTGTGGAACTTTTATTTCCCTGAGTTCTACTAAAAGTTCGGAAAATTCATTCTGATATTTTTCTGCATTTTTATTTTGAATTTCGTGATAATAAACAATGATTGGAGCATCATTCAATGTTACGATAAACTTACGAATACTTTTACATAGCAGCAAACAAGAGTCAATTTCTTTCATATTTTCAAAATATGAAACAAAGATGATCTTTTGTCTTTTTCTCATACCATTCCTTTCACTCACTATTTATCGAATAGCGAACTTCTCATTACTAATTTTTCATTCGCAAATAGGATGTTTGCGTTACGCTATTCATACTTCAAAACTTCAACCGGATTGGAAGAGGCAGCCCGATATGTGTGGAAAATAACCGTTATGAGTGCAATAAATATCGCTAATGTTCCAGCAGTTAGAAAAACAAAAATGTTGATCGTTGTGTGGAAGGAAAATTTTTGCAGCCAGTTATTCATGATGTACCAGCAAACGGGCCAGGCTATCACATTGGCTACTATTACCCATTTCACAAAATCGAATGAGAGATTCTTGATAATTTGGCCAACAGACGCACCCAGAACTTTGCGTACACCAATCTCTTTGGTTCGCTGAGTTGTGAGAAAAGAGGCAAGTCCAAAAAGTCCCAGACAAGCTACGATTATTGCCAGCAAAGAGAAATATCCGAATATCCGACCGAACCTGATCTCATTCCTGTAAAATGTTTCAAAATCATCATCCAGAAAATAAGAATTAAAAGTGTTCTTCTCTTCAAATTTATCATATTTTTCTTCTATCAATTTGATGGTTGTGGGCAGATCGGTTCCATCCAGTTTAACACTCATGCTATGGGTTTGATCCCAATCATAAATCAACGCAAGCGGTTCGATCCCAAAATGAAGAGATCGATAGATGAAATTTTTCATTACACCCCTGATAGGTATATCTCCCCAGATAACTTCTTCCAGTGGATCTTCCCAGCCCATCATTTCCACGAAAGCTTCATTGACTATGATACCTTGATGTCGATCCAGATCCCAACTCCAGTTCTCACCCGTAACCAGTGGTATTTCAAAAACATCAATAAAATTTGGGTCGGTAGGAATGGTGCGGAATTGATACAATTCACCTTCCGGATCGGTGTAGCCATATTGCAAAATAACTCTGCCTGGAGTTGTGTAAAGATAGGCTGCATCTTTCACTCCGGCAATAGAAAGGATTTCTTGTTTGAAGGTATCCCGTTTTTCACTATGGCATTCTGACGGGATTCGGAAACTGATGATCTGCTCTTTATTGAAGCCAAGATCTCTGTTTTGAATATAATGTAATTGTTTCTGAACGATCAGTGTTCCTGCCACTAAAATGATGGAAATAGCAAACTGGAAAACCGTGAGAATTTTGCGAAATGCTGCACCTTTGTTCCCCCTGGTTTGCTCACTCCTCAGAACTTCCACGGGAATGCTGGCAGCGAGATAAAATGCCGGATATATTCCTGAGAGTAACCCGATCGAAAGAATTCCACCGCCGAACAAAAGGTAATTGTTTGCTGAATGGATTTTGGCATTCAGAGTAAAAAATTCAGCAAAATGAGGATAAGCAAGCTCGATAAGCACCAATGATAAAATTCCTGCGATGATGCACAATAACACCGCTTCTCCCAGAAACTGAGCTATCAGATTTGTTCTATTGGCTCCAATCACTTTACGCACTCCAATCTCTTTTGCACGCACCATGGCCCGGGCAGTGGAAAGATTGATAAAATTGATACAGGCGATCAGAATGATGAGGATAGCTGATGCCAGGAACATCTTAACCGTCAGGATATTTCCATGAACTGAATAATCAAATTTACCCAATTCAAAATAAATATCTTTGAACGGATTGAACCAGTGTTCGGGATAATTTTCGTGCACGATCTCTTTCATCTCAGCATTGAAGGCATCCAACTTTTCCTGCAGATAAGCGGGTTCCATACCTTCCGGCAGCATGATGTAGGTTACATAATTTCCCCACCAATCGTTTTCAAAGTCTTCTCCAAAATCACGCAGCTTCAGAAAATTTCCCATCAGATCGCTAGTCTGCAATTGGGTTTTCTGATCCAGATCTTTCAGCACAGCGGTGATCGTGAAGCTTTCATCTCTGAAGATGATCTCCTGGCCGACTGGATTTTCATCCCCCAAAAGCTCTTTGGCATAAGATTCCTTGATGATCATCGATTGTTTATCATCCAAAGCTGTAGTCAGATCTCCTGCAACCGCTTCGAAAGAGAAAATATCAAAGAAAGTGGAATCGACGAAAACAAGACGAGTAGATGTGAGTTCATCATTGTGTTTGATATTACCCGGATAGGGCATCAATCGAGAACCATTTTCTATTTCAGGAAGCGCATTCATTAATCGTTCCATGATAGGAATACTTGTGACACCAAACTTTTCCTGCCTTTCCACGCGATATATCCGATCAATATTTTCGTGGAATTTATCAGCCGAGAGTTCACCGATCACGTAAACCATAATCAAAGCAAAAACAGTTATACCTATGGCGAGACCAACAATATTTATAAATGAATAAGCTTTGTAATGGATAATGTTTCTTATTGCGATTTTTAGATAATTTTTAAACATGATCATCTCCTGAATTATTCATAATCTTTTGCACACCGAAAACCCACAGCAAAATCAACCCAGTTTGCAGGAAGCGCATTTCGATAATGCACTTGTGTACAATATACTCCCGAATGCCAGCTACCACCTCTGATCACACGAAATCTGCCTTTCTTTGGTCCTTTTGGATCATTATACGAACTTCTTTGATAATAGATTTGAGAATACCAATCAGCTACCCACTCCCAAACATTACCTACCATATCATATAAACCATAAGAATTTGGATTATAGCATCCAACTTTTATGGTTCCTTTTGCTAATTGTTCGCTATTTATTCCTTCTTTTTCCGGATTAAACAAACTGCCGTCCGGAAAATCTTTTTCTGCTTTTCCACCTCTCGCTGCACATTCCCATTCCGCTTCTGTAGGAAGTCGTTTCCCCACCCATTTAGCATATTCGTTTGCATCGATCCAACTAATGCCTATCACAGGATGATCCGGGAAATTCATACTATTTTGGAATCCTGAAATATCCCAGAATTCCGGGAATTTATGCTTCGTTTTTTTACAGAATTTATAATACCTTGCGTTGGTAACTTCATAATGATCGATATAAAATGAATTTACGCTAACCCGATGTTGTGGAGAAAAGTCAGCGATCTCTTGCGTGTTTTTGCCCATCAAATAATTACAATTAGGAATTAAAATCATATTATTTACCTTCTTCTTTCTAATTAAAGTTTAGGATCACTCATACTTCAATGCTTCCACCGGATTTGTATTTGCTGCTTTGATAGTCTGGAAACTTATAGTAATTAAAGCAATAATTATAACTATCAAACCAGATAACACAAAAATCCCAATATTTATATTCATCCTATAAACAAAGCTCTCAAGCCATTTATTCATGGCATACCAGGTAACAGGCCAAGCAATAAGATTTGCCAAAATAACCCATTTTGTGAAGTCAAAAGAAAGCAACTTCACAATTTTTGATACAGAAGAACCGAGAACTTTTCTGATACCGATCTCTTTTGTTCTTTGTTCTGTCATAAAAGCTGAAAGCCCTAATAATCCAAGACAGGAAATGATTATAGCCAAAATGGAAAACACTCCCATATTATCAGCAAAATTCCTTTCATCAGCAAATTGAAAATTAAATTCTTCATCAAAATATCTGAATCTGAATGGAATATCAGGATTAAGCTCATTATGAATTTTCTCAATGTCATCTATTACCCGAGCGTTATTTATGCCGTCTGTTTTAACGAAAAGTCTTGGATATGTATCAGGAGAAAATAAAAGAAATATAGGATTAACTATTCTGCGAGTAGTAGTGAAATTAAAATCTTTTACAACTCCGATAACTGTTCTCTGTTCAGTTGTTTCATCTTCATTATAAACCGTAACCGTTTTGCCAATGGGATCGCCATCCCAGTTTGCAAATTCAATTGCAGCTTCATTCAAGATGACTGTTTCGTTTTCATCCGAAGCTAATTCGGAATTGAAGTTCCTTCCCTTGATAAGTGAGATTTCTAAAGTTGGAATAAATCCGTCATCAACTACCAATCTATCAAACATTCCACCTTTCTCTTCTTCCATTCCTTCTGGAGCAACCTGGTATTTTTGCAGAGTTCCTCCAGTGAAGCTGTTAGTACTTCCAATAGAAATTACTGACGGAAGCTTCTGAATATTTTCCATTTCCAGTCTGAAAGTCTCATCATTCTGATTTCGGATAGAAAGAACATTTTCCCTGTTATATCCAAGATCTATTTCATTCAGGAAATCAATCTGAGATTTTACTATAAGTACTGATGCAATTAATGATATTGATACAGTAAATTGGCTTACTACTAATATCCTGCGAATAACAGTTCCGCTTTTACTCGTATTGAAATTTCCTTTCAGAACACCTGTTATTCTGAATCCGGAAATGATCATTGCAGGATAGATACCTGCTAAAAAGCCGATAAATCCTACAGCAATAAAAAGTGAAATAATAAGAATCGGATTCTGAAAAATATTATAATCTGAATTATTATGCATAAAATCATTTAAATACGGGAGAGATATTTCAAAGAGAGCGAGTGCAAAAAAGAAGGCAATAAAAGTAATGATAAGCGATTCACCCATAAATTGAGCGAAAATCTGCTTTCTTTTTCCACCGACAACCTTCCTGAGAGTTACTTCTTTTGCTCTTTTTGTGGCTCGGGCACTCGATAGATTTATAAAATTTATGGAAGCGATAAATAACACAAGAAATGCAATAAATCCTAAAGCATATACTTTTGTCTTATCATTTTTCCCGAAATTCATGACATCGAAACGAAGATGATTCGAACCGAGATGGATATCTTTTAATGGTTGTAGCTTGGGAGACCAGATACTGGCAAATCCGTTTTCAGCAGCGAAATCTACGATTTTTCTCTCAACATCATTCATTATAGCTGTTTCGGTGGTGCGAATATAACCTGTTAAAGCTACATTTGTCCAGGAGTTCCACCAAACAGGACTCATCTCTATCCTGAAAGGAGCAATGCAATCGAACCTGATACTCGAATTGGATGGAGGAGCTTCAATTAATCCTGCCACATAGGCATTTTCAATACCAAGAAAATCGATAGGTTTACCAATTGGTTTTTCATCTCCAAATATTCTCTCTGCAATTTCCAGAGTAAGATAAATTCCGCTTAAATCTATTAAAGGTTCTTCTAATTCTCCTGCAAGAATTTTAAAATCGAAAACATTAAAAAAATCCTGGTCTGCAATCAGCGTTAATGCCCTTATGGCATCTTCATCGTCCTGATTTTCTTCCTCATTTTGAACTTTACTGATTCTGGATCTTCCAAAATGAGCTACTCTTGTAGAAGCTGTAATTTCCGGAATTCCTTCTTTTAAGCTTTCCATCAAAGGTCCTGATGTAATTGCATAGATCAGCGAGTTGCTGCTCTCAGATTTTTCTACTGTCAGCATTCTATAAATATTATCTGCATTCTTGTGAAACCGGTCATAAGTCAGGTCATTGGTAACATAAAATGATATTATTAAACAAACTGCAAGACCGATTGCAAAACCGAAGATATTTATGAATGAATACATTTTTTGTCTGAAGATGTTTCTGAACGCTATCGTTAAATAATTTTTAAACATAATATTTCTCCTTTTGGATACCAATAAAATAATTCGGAGGTTTATTCTTTAGCCATCTCTTACTCCGAAGCAAATGAAAAATGTTGTTGAACGATTACCCATTTTTTATTTCTTTTTTCAAGAACCCCAGTCCATCTTGCGTTTTCCCAGTTTGCCGACTGTCCTTTCCATTCGTTAATATCATCCAGAATACAATAGAACCAAGCCACATCTCCTGATTTTGAAATATTGATGGTCAGGTCTTTGAGTTCGTGCCTGACATATTTGAAATCCGGATGTTTAAAAACTTCCGAGTTCTTCTCGAATTGTTCAAAACCCCGGATCACTCTGTCAGTAGGATGAACACTTATATAATTGGAATCATGCACGACTACACTGAACAGAAGATTGAAATCTTTGTTCTTAAACCAACCTATGCAAGAATTAATGATTTTCGTGATTTCTTTTATCTCGCTTTCTCTCTTTTCTTCTACTGTTACTTGGCTACAGGAAGTGAAGAAAACAATGAAAGCGGCACGTACTATTAATTTGATTAATTTGTGTTTCATTTCTATCTCCTCTTTTTCATACATCCTTCAATTTTTTATATAAATAACTAACATTTCCCAGTTCGTTGAGGGCTTTGGTTTTCATAGAACTTTCTGAAACTGTAAATGTAAGAAAATAATTTGCTTATTCATAATTCTGAACTTTCCCAATAAATCTCCAATTTATTCTTTCGCTATCTCTATTTGTTTTCTCATTAGAATTTCCGAATGACCATTAATAATAAAGTCTTTTAATTCTCCGATGATTTCATAGCCGAGTTTCAAATACATTTTTTTTGCTTCAGGATTAAATGATGAAACACAAACGAAAACATTTGATAGTTCTCTAAAAATTCTTTTTTCAGCGAGCTTTAGAAGTTTTCTCCCAATTCCCTGATTTCTTAATCCTGGAATTACTGCAACAGATTGAATATAGCCTGCAAATGCTCCTTTCATATCTAGTAATATAAAACCTGCAAATTGCTTCTCATAATAAGCTATATAACATTCTTTCGATGAGTTATTAAATAAATCTAATGATTTCTGATAATTTCTTTTAAGTGTAATCCAGGGTTCTGATTCCGACATTAATTTCGCACATAGTTTTGCTTCCGAATCTGTTGAGATTTTTTTAATTTCTAAATTCAATTTAGTATCATTTAAAAATTTCTGAACCCAGATTATATCAATATCCTGACCGAACTTGTTTCCCATTTTCTTGAATCTGCCGCATTCAATAAATCCCCTTTTTTTATGAAAATTCAAGCTCTGTTTATTTCCGGAAGAAATATTTGCGATAAGATTATCGATGTTGTTTGATTTTGCTATTTCTTCCAATTTATCCAATATTTTTGTTCCAAATCCTTTTTTTGTATTTTCAGGTAAAATAAAGTATGTTACCAAAGCAGATTTATTAAAATTTGAAAATCGCAAATAAAACTGTAAATATGCAAATCCGACAACTTTATTTTCAACTTCAAGAATCATGAAGGTGATTGATTCAGAAAAATATTTATCGAAAATTTCAGTTCCAACTTTTTCATTGGAATAAGCGGCAAAACTATTTTCTATGAAATAATTATAAATGGAAACAACAGTCTGTTCATCTTCTGGTTTTGCTTTTCTAATATTATAATTCATAATTTCTCAATTTTCATTCTCAAAGCAGGAGCTTTGAGTTACTATTCATACTTCAATGCTTCCACCGGATTTGTATTCGCTACCTTTATGGTATGAAAACTAACAGTAATAATAGCGATGATCAAAGCGATGGACCCTGAAATAAAAAACAGTCCTATATTAATTTGTATCTTATATGCAAAATTCTGTAACCACTTATTCATTACATAATATGTTAAGGGCCAGGCAATAATATTTGAGATCAAAACCCATTTGGCAAAATCTTTGGTCAGCAGGAAAACCACAGACCTTACTGAAGAACCAAATACTTTTCGCACACCAATCTCTTTTGTTCTTTGCTCTGTGATGAAAGTTGCCATTCCAAGTAGACCAAGACAGGCGATGAGAATAGCCAGACCGGTAAATACAGCCATTTTAACAGCAAAATTTCTTTCATTGAAAAATTGGTAATTGAATGCATCTTCAAAGGGGAAAGATCTGAAATTTCTTTCGGGCCAGATTTCCAAATATATTTCTTCGATTTGTTCTGTTACTTCTTCCATATTCTCGCTGTTTATGCGTATCAGTAAAAGAGCATTCCTCGGATTATAATGAATTATCATAGGTTCAATTTTTCGTTTTGCATTACCAAAATGAATATCTTTAATCACACCGATCACAGTTAATGGATTATCCATTCCTTCGGCTGGAACATGTATTATTGTCTTTCCAACAGGATCATCCCAATCTGACATTCTGAGTGCGGTTTCATTAATTAATATCGAATTCGTTGAATCTGCAATCGAACCTTTTACAAAGTTCCTTCCAAAAAGTAATTCTATCTCCAGGGTGCTGAAAAAATCTTCATCAACAAAGATCTCATCCGTCATAGCACCATATTCTCCTTCACGGTGACCGAAAAAGACTTCTGCTGTAGGCAGCGTTTGACCGGGTAATTGCCTGGCTCTGGTGGCAGAGATCACAGAAGGAAGAGTGAGAACCCGTTCTTTGAAAAGATCATTTTGGGTTGTTATATTTTCGTCAAATGCAGGGACTATCACGATATTATCTTTTTCATATCCGAAGTCGACCGATTGTAAATATCTGATCTGGGACAAAACAATAAGAACGCCCAAAATAAGCGCGATTGAAACAGCAAACTGACTTACAACTAAAATCCTGCGTAAGATCGCACCCTTTTTCCCGGATTTCATTACTCCCTTCAGAGTTTTTACCGGTTTAAATGCAGAAAGTAATGTGGCTGGATAAATACCAGATAAAATTCCGATTATGATGGAAATTATCAACATTCCGGGAAGCATAAGAGGAGCTTCAACAATATTGAATTCCAACCTTTTATTGAGAAAAGTCTGTAAATGTGGTAAGGTGATTTCAACTGCTGCCAAAGCAATTAACATCGCAATAACCGTAAAGATAACAGATTCGCCAAGAAATTGGAAAGAGAGCTGTTTCCTGTTTGCTCCTACCACTTTTCTCATCCCTACTTCTTTACTACGTTTAGAAGAACGAGCACAGGAAAGATTTATAAAATTTATTGAAGCGACCAATAAAACAAGTAATGCGGTCAATATCAAACTATAAACAATTGAAATATCACTCTTAAACAGGTTAAATGCATCATATCTCAATTCAGCGGATTTCAGGTGCATATCCAGAAGCGGCTGCAACTGTGGAGTAAAAACCGTAGCCATGTTATTTGCACGGGCAACAGCGATAACTTTTCTTTCCACTTCCCGTGGATCGATATTATCTTTAACCCGGATATATCCGGATAATGTCAGGTTTTCCCATGAATCCCACCATAAAGGATTTATGGAAATATCCATCTTTATGATCACACCATACCGCAAATGCGTATTTGTCGGAGTATTTTCTACAATTCCGGCAACATATCCATCTTCAACATAACTGATATCCAGAGCTTTCCCAATCGGGTCTTCCTCACCAAAAATAGCTTCTGCTGTATCTTCGGTTAAATATACACCCTTTGGGTCTTCCAAAGGATGCTCGGATTCACCACTTAAAATCTTTGGTCGGAAAACTTCAAAAAACCCGGGATCTGTTAGCATTGCTCGTCTGAAAACAGCCAGAGAATCATCAACTTCGATGTCTGCTCGTTTTATCCTGGCACCATATCCTCCGATTCTGGTTGATGCTGTAATTTCGGGAACTTCATCTTTTAACAGAAGAAAAAGTGGACCAACTGTTACCGCTGAAACCCAATCTTTGGAATTATCGTTGGAAACCACGCGAAAAAGTTTTTCCGGTTCTTCAAAGTGACGATCAAAAGTTAAATCATCGATAACATATAAGCTTATAATGATGCAGACAAAAATCCCAAGAGCAAAACCGAAAATATTGATAAAAGAAAATCCTTTATTATTGATTAAGTTCCGGATGGCTACTTTAAAATAATTCTTAAACATGCATTACTCCCTATTAAATTTCAATTCTTCCATCTAACAGTTTAATTATTCGTGTGCCATAAGCTGCTTTTTCTTCAGAGTGAGTTACCTGAATAATAGTTGTTCCATTGTTGTTTAACTTTTTGAAAAGTTCCATGATTTCTCTTCCTTGTTCAGAATTCAAGTTACCTGTTGGTTCATCTGCCAGAATCAAACTTGGTTTTCCAATAATTGCTCTGGCTATTCCAACCAACTGCTGCTGTCCCCCGGATAATTGATTCGGGAAAAGGGCTTTTTTGCCTACGATATTGAATTTATCCAGCATATCACAAACCATACCTTTTCGCTCTGTTGCTTTGATCTTCTGATACAAAAGCGGCATTTCGATATTTTCATAAACTGTTAATTCATCAATAAGATGATACTGTTGAAATACAAAACCGATTTCATATTTATGAAGCTCCGTGCGTTTCTTCTCGTTGAATTTGTGAACCGGATTTTCTTTATAAAAATATTCGCCATCATCAATGCTTTCCAGCATTCCGAGAATGTAAAGCAAAGTTGATTTTCCTGCTCCGGATGGACCCATCACAGTTACAAATTCACCTTCTTTTACATCCAAATCTACATCCCGTAACACATAAGTTTTCACAAAATTGTTTGAATAATACTTAAAAACATCTTTTAATTTCAGCATAAAATTCTCCTGTTTTTTGTTTGTTAATAATAACAAAGCAAATAATGTGCCATGCCATTAATGCCTTGAAGAATAGGATGTTAGAATATAGAGCGAGTAATAATTGGAATGAATATCGTTCGATAGCGAACAGTAGGTGTGCTTTTACGTACACATAGTTTTTATGCTATAAAACAAAAAGCCCCTTGTTCGG
>JABMPU010000032.1 GCA_013203665.1 Armatimonadota bacterium | reverse complement strand
TAATTGGATCCAACGCTGCTTTTCAGCGGGCGCAGCTTCTTGCGTCGGCTGCATTAGCCTTGTTACTTGCGGCGTTATTTACCAAGCTCTCCGTCATCATCTTTTGGAAACCTTAATGCAACCTGCGGCCATTTTCTCACTAAATCATCCCATACGTGAATCCAATTTTCTTTACGAAGTTCCTCATCGCTAACCTCGACATCAACGGGAACACCAAACCTCACAGCATACAATTTGTAAGCATTTATGAAATCTTTCGCCGGAGCAAGATACATAGCTCCAGCTTGTGCAAAAGCAGGTTCCATCCCCATATTCACCCCAAAATTAGCTCCCGCTTTTCGATCAATGAGCATCGTTAGTCCTTCTACGACAAGCCTAGCAACAATGTAGGCGATAGTTCCGATAATACCAACTCGCCATAAACCAACAGCAAAAATAATAATCGTGATGAGGCCAAAGCCAGTAAATCGGCTATAGATTGTTGGGATAACGACCTGTCCGGGAATGAAGAATATTCCGAACAATCGGAGCAAGTAAAATGCGAAGGTGACACAAAACGTCCACACAGCGATTTGCAGAGGTGGAAGCTGTAGCAGGAAGTAGACAAGTCCTGTAATAAAGCCAACTGCACTATGTATCCTGTAGATGCCTTGCGCTTTCTCCAAAACTTTAAACGCATCAACTTTAGGGTAAAGGCGAGCCATCAATGCGAAGCTATAATCACGAGGCAAGTAGATTTTGATTCCTCTAGGTAGTACGATCATGGTTTTTCCTCATCACAGCGCGAGTGCCTAATATATATTAGACTGCTTAAAATTTCATATACTGCGGATTTAAGCAGTATATCACAAAATTGCGATAGTAACATTTCATTTTTCTTATTTTTGATATTAACTTTTTCATGCCTTCCAATGTCAAAATTCAAGATTATTTTTTATTCTGTCAAATGTATTTTTCCTTGCTTAATTAAGCAGAAAATAAACAAGTTTGCGATATTGCATTCCCTTTCTTCATTCCTATTAAAATTCTATATATCAACTACTTCCGAAAAGAAAAATCTACCACTCCTCCAAAGAGTTTTTAATGATTGTATCATAGAGGTCTTTCATAATTTCATTCTGAGCTTCTGCTTCTGAGGAGAATTCGCTGGATTCGTCTGTTTCGGAATATGTTTCAGAGAGAATTAAGGAATTATTTTGCCAGATGATGCTGTTTTTTTTCAAATCTGTAAAAACGATTTTGAACAAAATCTTAACCTGGTATGCATCGATTGTGGTACCGTCATAAGTATAGATTTTATCGGTGTAATCCAAAATTTCACCTTCGAGCTGACAATCCGGTGAGATGGTTACTATCTTCAAGCGTCCATCATTGATGAAAAGATTTGAAAGTTCATTTAATAAATCTTCCTCCAAATTATATTCTGTTGTACTATTTGTGAATGGAAGAATTACGATTGTCTTTAGATGGGGAAAGCTATTTGAATGAACCGAATAACTACAAGCCCCCAGAAAGATTACTAAAATTAAAATTATCATCTGTCTCATATACATTTGACAATAATTATCGAAAAATTATGTCAAGAAATACTTGTTCTGCTTGACAGAAAAATGTTAAAACTTGAAAAAGTAAGCCGAATACTAATAAAAGAATAAGGAATATTTATGGCTGATAAATTTTTTACATTAAAACAAGCAGGGGCTTTTCTGAGAGTTACTGATTCTGTCATTCAGGAAATGATAAAATCCAAGCTTTTCCATGCAGTTAAAAAGGGAAACACTTTTCAGATTTCTAAGATTGAGATCGATGAGTGGCTGGCAAACTTGAATGATAGAGAGGTAGAACAATTAGCTTTGACAAAAGCAGTTTGCCGTTTTTCAGATTATTTTAAACCACGCTTTATTTTTTTGGATTTTGAGGCAGACAACAAATATGAGGCAATAGCCGAGATGTCTAAAAAAGCTAAAGATCTGAAAATTGTTAAAGATCACCGCTGGCTTTACCAGGTGGTGGTTGCCAGGGAAGAACTTGTTTCCACTGCTATTGGCAAAGGCGTAGCCCTACTGCATCCACGTCATCATCATCCTTCAAAAATAAAAAAACCTTCAATTATTTTTGGCAGGTCTTCTAACGAAATTGAATTTGATGCTCTGGATAACAAACCGGTGAATATCTTTTTTATGCTACTTCTGCACGATGACATTCAGCATTTGTTCTCCATTTCTTATATTTCCAAGTTCTTGATGAACGAGGAAAATCTGGATATTCTAAGAAAGGCAAAGACTAATGATGTGATTGTGGCAGCTCTTACAAAAAGCGTTCTTAAGTAGATGGAGAATTTCTGCAGCGTATTAAAACAGATTTAACGAGAAGTCAGGATAATATGTTAATTTTCCATTTAAACTCATCCTGCTGTCCTTCTCTTGAAAAAAGAGAAGGAACAGAAGTAAAATTGGAAGAAAAATAATAAAAAAAGAAAAAAATAGCAAGAAGTCATCGGAAGAGTTAGATATATTGAAAAATTCAACCGGGGAATGTTAGTATTAAAAGGTTTCTGCATAATTGAGTGTTTTTTACCTCACCTCATTCCTCTCCTAAGAGG
>JABMPU010000031.1 GCA_013203665.1 Armatimonadota bacterium | reverse complement strand
CTGCTTGATTGATGCTTATTTCAGGTTCATCATTGCCAACTACGAAAGAGATTTTGTAAATCTGAGCGTAGTCTGTCGCATCGTACTTGTGATACACAATCTCACTCCCGTCAGGCGACCACTGGGGATACAAATGCTCATAACTATCGCTTGTCAGAGGTATCTCCTGTGCCCACAGGGGAAAGAAAAGACCCAACATAACTGCAAATAATATTGTTATTCTCATAAGAACACCTCCATTGTGTTGATTTTTTTTATTTTTAGTAAAATTGATATTAAAATGACAGTTTTTATAATTTTATGTCAAGTCAATTTTTTATTAAAAAATATTGTTTTCCAAAATAATCCTCTGGAATAGAAAAATTACTTAATTAAAAGCATTTTCCTAACTTTCGAGAAATTTTCTGTTTCTAATTTATAAAAATAAATTCCTGAAGCGAAACCTGATGCATCCCAATTGAAATTGTGTTCTCCAGCTTCGAAAGTTTTAGTCCCAATTATTTGTCCTTTGATATTGAAAATTGAAAGTTGAGCTGTTTCATTTTCTTTAACACCAAAACTGATTGTTGTTACAGGATTGAATGGGTTCGGATAATTGTTTTTCAGTTTTGTATAATCAAAAAGCTGCGGTTCTGAAACTGGTAGGATTTGATTATCTGAACCTAATAATTCAAGTGTCAACCAACCGTTGTTATTGTTATAAAGAATTGTATCAGAACTATTCCAATTAAGCCCAGCAGTATTAGCAGGTTCATCGATCGTAAGAGTTACAGTTAGCAGCAATATCGTATTAGTAGGAACTGTCATTCCCGAAGTTGTTAATTCAAACTGAACTTTATTTGTGAATATTGTTGCATAAGCTCCGGTAATTGGAGATCCATAATTACTGCTTTGAGGATTAGAGAAGGTATTTGATGAAATATCAAATACAAGCGCACTGCTTAACACTCCCCATAGATTACCCAAAGCAGTATTTTCCGTCCAACTTGCATTACGTGTGATGTACACATCAAATGAATAAAGACCTCCAATATGGTTAGCATTCGCAATTTCTAATGTGCAGTCTTCATCTTCTCTTACAGCATCAACAGGTTCACACTTAACTATTGCTGATACGGGTTGAATTATTATGATAAGCAAGATAAACATGAGTCCAAAATATACTTTCAATCCATCAATCTTATTTTTCATATTTTCCTTTAAAGATTTATCCTACCTTTGGTAAAACTATCTGAGAAGAAATCTCCCCTATTTCATCAAAATCATTTTACGGGAATATTCCTCTTTATTCGTTCTCAATTTGTAAAGATAAATTCCGGAAGAAACAGCTTTCCCGAAATCGTCTTTTCCATCCCAGTTAGCTCTGATAAGTTCATCTTTGGCAACAGATTTATTCTGGAATAAAGTTGAGATTTTTTCACCTTTGATGTTGTAAACTGATAATTCTGCGATACAGTTTTCTTTCATCATGAAACTAATTTCTGTGTTGGGATTGAAGGGATTGGGATAGTTTTGATGAAGTCCATAATTTTTCGGAATTTCAGGAGAATTGGGATTTTCCCATTCATCTTCCGGGATCGTTAAAGAAATCGGTCCGTAAATTTCGGACTCACCGGAATAATCCACGCTTTCCAACCAATAGAAATATGTTGTTTCCTGAAAAACCGGAAAGACATCTTCAAAGTTATAATCTGTTGGCTCGGATGTGGTTCCTGCTCCGGGAATTAAACCTAATGACAAATTAAGCTGAAATGTTTCTTCATTGGAAAGTGCATCGCTAGTTTCTCCACGATAAATATTCCAACCTGCATTATTCGTTTCAGAATGGGTTGTCCAGCATAAAGTAGGTGTATCATTTATGTATTGTGCTGTGAACACTGAAAGAGTGACAGGAAGTGATGGGTCTACTCCTACTTTATACTCATATGCACCTATATCAATGGTTCCCTCATCGCCAGTGGTTTTATCCAACTTTCGGGGAAAGTCTGCACCGCGGAGATCATAAGTCTCGGAATTAGCATCATCATATCCAGCATCGCAACAGGGAGAAATCTCACCGATACTGTAGGGATGATCAGGATTGTTGGCACTGCCCACGAAACAGGGATCGGAAGTGATATTGTTGTTTGTGGCTGTGAGTGTACCATCGGTTTCCCACGTTTCGATTGCTTCTCCTAAATAAACATCTCCGGTCTCATTGGCGTAGCAGCAGTAATTCAGAGTGGTTGTACAATTTATATTAACTTAAGTTTCGCAGGAGTGTGAATTATCATCACG
>JABMPU010000007.1 GCA_013203665.1 Armatimonadota bacterium | reverse complement strand
TTTAAACCTGTTGCTGTTATGTTACCAGTTAAAATTTCATAATCTACATTGTTATTATACATGATATTATTTCTAAAATCCACTTCACTGTGAATCCTTAATGTAGCAAAACTTGATGTATTCTCTGAAAAAGTGCAGTTATTGATTTCTCTTGAGCCTGAACTAGTAATTATTGCTATATAACTTTTAATAGTAGAATTATTTGAGAATAAACAGTTACTTAATTTTATTATCGGTTCACAATCCTGTTGTGCACCTATCGATATTGTTGGAAACTCTTCTGTTGTGGGCTCAATATTGGAGTTAGAAAATACACAATTCTCTAGCTCCAGATAGTCATTTGATTTGAAATAAAAATTAGACACAAAAGGATGGAGTCCGTTTGAATCATTATTGTTAAAAACGCTATTTCGAATTATAGCATTTCCTCCATCAAACCAGAAGCCTGATCCACCATCTGAAACATTATTCTGTACTATTAAATTATCAATTACTACATTGAAGCAACGATAAAAATAAACTGAACCTGAAAGATAAATATTAGAATTTTCAACCTTTAAATTTTCAATTTCAATATTATTGGATTCTAATATGTAAATACTCGCTTCAAGGCACTGTTCTTCTGACACTAAAGTAAAATTTCTCAGAGAATTTTGAACTTTATTTACCATCATAAATGTATAGGCTGTTAAATCATTATTTATAATTGTTGTTTCCATATTCTCACCGATAATATTAACAAAACTCTTGCCTGCAAGTGGTAATATTTGATTATTCAATTCGTAAGAATAAATACCGGATTCAACAAATACAGTTTTTGGATTAAGACTGTCTGATTCTATTTTCTGGAGTGCTAAAGCAATAGATCGAATCGGTTCCTCAGGAGTTAAACCACTATTACAATCATCTCCAGTTGTCGAAATATAAAAATCACTATTAATTCTTTCAATATAATGATTTTGTGAATTTATAGTTATATTCCCCGAACTTGTGTAACTATGCTGGTAAAAAGCAAAATATTCAAACTGATCTTGTACGGAGAAAGTATCTACTATAACGTAAATATCATTAATCGCATCACTAACTGAAATATCGAGAGCAAGCCCGGCAAAATTATTATACAGATTACATAAGTTGCTTGGATCAAATGTAATGTTTGATTCCTCAACAACACTAATTCCACCACCTGAACAGGCATAATTATTATATATACTTACCCCAGAAAAGGTCACATTTGATTCATCAACAAAAATCCCTCCACCTAATACTGCTCTGTTTTCATAAATTCTACTATTTATTATATAAACATTAATTGTTAAGGATTGAAAATGAGTAAAAACTAATATACCTCCACCTAACCGGTTAATTTCACCGTACATGATATCTCCAATACCATTAGTAATAGAGAATCCCCGTAGTATTGCACCATTTTCTTCGCTATCAAAACAAACACATGTTCCTTGTTGATTACCATCTATTATTGTATTTCCAATATAAGATTCATCACCAGTAATTAATTCCAGGCTGGCAACAGTAATATTTTGTCCATTATAATTAATATTTTCATAATATCTGCCTGGATAAACGAGAACTGTGTCTGCATCAACAGAAGCATCGATTCCTTCCTGGATGGTTATAAAGTCGCCACTTCCATCTTGTTTGATGTGCCATGTGGTCGATTGTAACCACGAATTAGTACAAATTATTACGAACAACAGAAATAGTTTTAATTTCATAATTTCCTCTAGCTCATCTCAAGCCTCTCTCTTATTACCAAGAAAGAGGCTTTATGATGAGACGACTAAATCAGAATGTTACTTGAGAAGCAACATTTTTTTATTCAAAGTTTTCTTACCTGACGTTAACTTGTAAAAATAAATACCGCTAGATACTTGTTTTTTGCTGTTATCGGTTCCATCCCAAACTACTTGATAATTTCCCGAATCTTTCTTTTCATTAATCAAGGTTTTTACCTTCTGTCCCTTGATATTAAAAATTATTATCTCTGCGTTCTCTGCGTTCTCTGCGGTGAATTTTATAGTAGTTTCAGGATTGAAAGGATTGGGTGAATTAGATAATTTTGCTTCGGTAATTGCTGACTGTAATTCGTAATTATCAGCATTTACATTGTAAATTGTATATTCCACGAAATCAAATCCATTATCACTGAACCTGATAAGAATCTCATCCCATCCAATTTCCGGAATTGATGCAATAAAAGGCACTGTTGATGAATAATCAAAGCTCAACGGAAACATCTGATAAATGTTGTTATTATCCACAACCAGCTCAGAAATTATTGGGAAGTGTTCATTTTCATCAAAATAGCTCAAATCAATTTCCGTAAAGTTGCCCAAAATAAGATAATTTACATCGTAGATTTGGGGAAGAATATTCACAAACGGTTCAATTTCGCAAGGTGCAAAATTCAAAAAAGAGGGTTTTCCAATATCTCCTCCCTGAATAGCGAGATCGATACTCACACCAATTGTTCCGGTTCCAAAAGCCAGGGTATTGCTCAGGTTGGGCCAATCACCAAAATCTTCATCTTCAGTAATATCCGTGATGTTACATCTCATAAAAAGCAGACTGTCGGAAATTTCATATTCGATATCTCCGATTCTTTCGAAAGAAGCTAAAGTTAACGAATCCGGAGTCACTTTATAAATCCCGGGAGTAAATGTCAGAAAATTCACAAAAACTAATGCATAAGCCACAGAATCTAGCAAAACATTTTCTGGATTGGCAATTACAGCAGTATAAATGTACATTTCGAGGGGCCAGCCAATTCCTATTGTTGGGAATCCGCCACCATTATTTTTGATAACCGCATAAAATTTTTGATCAGAATATCCGAAATATTCCGCAGTAATATCCAAATTAGTAGCTATAGTATCCTGAGTTGGACTTTCACCCACCAGACTCAAATCATTAAGCTCAGGAGGAAAATTATCTTCAGTTAGATGGATTGGCATGAGAAAAACCAAGCTGTCATGCTCGGTTTTAAATCTGCCTATTTGAGTTTCTGCGGGATTTATCGGAATGATTGCTTCATTAGTAAGAGAATCGTTTAAAACTCGCATTTCAGTATAATGCCAGTTATTTTCATATAAATAATACAAGCCGTTTTCAAAACCGGGAAGAGGAAGGATTTCACTTCTGATATGAATTGAATCGTCGATTGTGTAGGAGCTGTTTCGGATATTTTGCCAGATCGAAAGTTCCGGGATTTGAGCACAGGCAATCTGCATAACAAAGATAAAAAGAACAAATAGAATTTTCTTTTTCATTTTTTTTCTCCTTTGGAGTATTCTGTTTGTAAATTAAAATTAAAATAATTTATCGTCAAGCTTCATTTTGGAAAGCGAATTCTTGACAAAAATTCTACTCCTCGATTTGTATCAAATGGAAAGTATTAAGGGGGAAATATGTCGGAAGAAATTCAAAACAATCAGGTAATAGAACTTCTGCTCAACCATAAATCGATACGCAAATATGAAGACAAAATCGTACCTGACAATTTAGTAGAGACTATTATAAAAGCTGGTCAACAAGCAGCTTTTGCTTTTCAAGTTTATAGTGTACTCCTTTCCAGGAAAAATGAAAATCACCCATTTCATGCACCTTTATATTTTATAATTTGTATTGATCTGCATAAAATTGGGAAGATTATGGAAAAACGAAACTGGAAATTAATCATGAATGATATTTCATGCCTGATGCTGGGTTTGCAGGACGCAGCATATATGGCACAAAATATGGTTATTGCTGCGGAAAGTCTTGGTTTGGGAACCTGTTATATTGGCTCTGTTCCGTATTATGCAGATAAGATTACTGAGAGTTTCAAACTTCCTCCCAAAGTATTTCCTTTAGTAGGATTAACAATTGGTTATCCAGCAGAAAATCCTCCCATCAGACCACGGTATCCAATGGAATTTGTTCTATTTGAAGATGAATATCCTGAATTCGATGAAAAGACGATAAACAAGGCTATGAAGAAGATGGATGAAGGTTATTTATCCCAGGATTATTATAAAAATTTAAATGCAAAAATCAAGCTCATTGTAGATAGAGATGAAACTTTCGATCTTGATAACTACAGTTGGATTGAGCATATCAGTAGGAAATTAGGACAGTGGGATCCATCACCCCAAAAAATGCTGGAACAATTTCAGAAAAGAGGATTTGATTTAGAAGATAAAAGCAAATAATCTATGGAAAATAAAGAAAATATATTCACAGTTTCAGAAGTAAATAAACATCTAAAAAATGTAATTGAATCCAGCGTTCCGAATCTTTTTGTGGAGGGTGAGATTGCTAACTTTACAAAACATAATTCCGGTCACATCTATTTTTCTTTGAAGGATGCTCAAAGTACTCTTCGTTGCGTCTTTTTTCGCAATTACAATTTATATTTGAATTTCCATCCTAAGAATGGTGATAATGTAGTATGTGCCGGGAAAATTACGGTTTATGAAAAGGGCGGCTCATATCAATTGAATGTAACTCGCATGTATCCTTCCGGAATCGGTGAACTGCAAATTAGATTTGAAGAGCTGAAGCGTAAACTTTCCGAAGAGGGTTTATTTGATGAGCAATACAAAAAATCGATTCCAAAATTCCCGGAAACAATCGGTGTGGTTACTTCAGAAACTGGAGCAGCTTTTCAGGATATTCAGAATGTGATTTCCAGGAGATATCCCTGTAAAATATATCTTTATCCCGCAACTGTGCAAGGTGAAAAAGCTGCTAAAGAAGTTATCGAAGGAATAAGATTTTTTAATGTAGAAAAACGGGTTGATGTTTTGATTATCGGCAGAGGTGGCGGTTCTCAGGAAGACCTTTTCTGCTTTAATGATGAGCAATTGGCAAGAACGATTTTTGCATCGGAAATTCCCATTATTTCTGCGGTTGGACATGAAATTGATTTTACGATTTCAGATTTTGTAGCAGACCTGCGTGCTCCAACTCCTTCAGCAGCAGCAGAATTAGCTGTTCCCAATAAAACAGAATTGATGAATTATATCGAGGGTTTATCCAATAATATTATTCTTCATTCCAGACAGTTTGTTTTCTCCAGGAAATTGGAAGTTCAGGAATTTGAAAAGACGCTTAATTTCTTTCATCCGCAGAATGTTCTGCAAAATCTCCAGCAGCGTTTGGATGAAGCTACACTAAAAATGGATCATCATTTCAAAGACCAACTCACCAAATTCAAAAACAAGTTGAATGTGCTTTCCAATCAGCTCAAAGAACTTTCACCGTATGATGCTTTGAAGCGTGGTTACAGCATTCTTCAGCAGCAAAAGAAGATTATCAATTCAATTAAAAAAATAAATCAAAAAGAACTTTTAGAAATCATCTTATCTGATGGGAAATGTGATTGTGAAGTAAAAGAAATATCGAAGGATCAAGGTTCAGGGTTCAAGGTTCAAGGTTGAAAGGTTCTGGGTTTTGGATTCTGGGTTATTGAAAACCAATTTAAGCATGAAAACAAGGATACAATGAACAATGAAATCTAAACCTGTGAACACCTGCCAATTTAATCTGGTCTTTTGCATTTTGATTTTTAGCCTTTTTATTTCTTTTTTGGAAGCAAGAGTAAGAGCTGTCTGGGTTCCCATCTGGGATATAGAAAGTCCTGAGAAAATCGATGAACTGGTGGCTGATGCAAAAAAGAATAAGATCAATCAGATACTTTTGCAGGTTAGGTATCGTGGAGATGCGCTTTATCAGCCAAATCGTGAAGACAAAACTTATCCAAACCTGGAAAATAAAAGTTATGTTTTGAAGGATTCCGAATTTGATCCGCTTGAATATCTTATACAAAGAACTGAGAAAACTAAAATCGAAATTTATGCCTGGATTACTGTTTTCATTGCTACTCCGCATGATTTGGAAAAACTTCAACCTAACCATATTTATTTTACACATCCCGAGTGGATAACATCAGATTTTACCGGGCAGAAAATGCCCAATGATATTTTGGAGGGAGCTTATCTTGAGCCGGGAATTCCGCAGGTTCAAAATTATCTTTTCAATATTATTATGGATATCGTGTTAAATTATGATATTGACGGTATCCATCTCGATTACATACGTTATCCCGATATGCAATTTGGATATAATGAAATTGCACGAGATAAGTTCAAAGCTGAGGTGCAAAATAGAAATGCCGAATCCTGGAAAAACTGGAAAGAGGAGCAGATAAATAGTTTTCTTAAAGAAATTTCTTTTGAGATAAAACTCGTTTCTCCCGAAACAAAAATTACTGCTGCTGTGATACCAAATGCTGAAATCGCCAAAAACAGGTATTCTCAAAACTGGGTAAAATGGCTTAAAGAAGGTTATGTTGACGCTGTATATTTAATGGCTTATACTCAATCAGATTCATTTTTGGCTGAATTATTGGAAAGTGCTTCTGAACAAAGAATGAATAAGAAAATTATTGTAGGATTGAAAGCCTGGAGCGATAATGGAAAGTATTCGGCAACTCAAATAAATGATAAAATCAAAATAGTGAAAAAGAAGAGATTTGCCGGATATGCTTTGTTCAGCTATTTGGGAATTAAACAGAATAATTATTTTGAAGACTTGAAAATAAAATAGTGTTTTTCCATAAAGTGCCGTTTCGTGTTGTATGGAGCTTGCGAGGACGACTCGAGG
>JABMPU010000030.1 GCA_013203665.1 Armatimonadota bacterium | reverse complement strand
ATCCATAAACGTTTACAAAATCTTTTTCAATGATTGGAGCAAATGTAAGGGAGAATACAGTATCAGCAATTTCAACATCCGCACTTTTTATTTCGTTATCTTGAATGCTTTCAATTACGAGCTTGGACCATATATCAGGGAGCTTCTGTCCATCCTGACAATGCCATTGATCGAGCAGCAGTTCGCTTCCTTTGTTGTGGTAAAGTACAGTTCCATCTTTTGAAATACGAAGTACGGGATTCGGATTCTCAGCAGGGAATTTTGCGAGTTTCTCAATTTCTTCCATGGCTTGTTTGCGTTGCTGCCTTTTTTTCTTTTTATCCAAGGCATTTAAAATTGCTGCTCCCAACCGTTTTATGTGTTCTTTTATCACATAATCATCAGCTCCGGCTTTCATGCAATCAACGGCAGTATCTTCGTTCATCGAACCGGTTAAGATTATAAAAGGAGTGGATAGTCCCTTTTCACGGGTAATCTGCAAAGCTTTCATGCCGTTAAAAGTAGGCAGGCTATAATCCGAAATGATCAGATCGGGCTTAAAAGTTTCCAATGCCTGAATAAATCCCTGCTCCGTATCAGTAACCAGCGCAGTGTAGCTTTTTAAAACAGTCTTCACTTCTCGTTCTGCCAATTCGGCATCGGAAGGAAGGTCTTCCAAAATTAATACTTTAATTTTCTCTTCCATTTAGCAACCGCCTTTTAAAAGGTCTAAAATTCTATAAAAATTCCTTTCGTGGATATTCAAATACCATTATTTGGGGTTTCATTAACCACTAACCAATATAATCCCAAATGATTTATTGTCTCTACGAAACTTTCGTAATTAACTGGTTTCACCACGTAGCTGTTGGCGCCAAAATCGTAGGCAGCAGCTATATCCGGATCTTCCTTGGAAGAAGTTACGATTATGACGGGTATTTTCCTGGTTTTCTCATTCGATTTCACTTGTTTTAATACTTCCAATCCGTGCACTTTAGGTAGTTTCAGATCCAGGAAGATCACCATATTAGAACCAGTCGAATCCCTGTCTTCATATTTACCCCTGCAAAAAATATAGTCCAAAGCCTGCTCTCCATCTTCCAGTAAAATCAATTTATTAGATAGTTGATGTTTCTTCAAAGAGCGGATCATTAATTCGGCATCATCGGGATTGTCTTCCACGATCACAATTTCATATTCCTGTTTCATTTTGCGTTCCTCCATAATTTTTTTAAAATTTTATTTAACATATTTCATTTCAGCTTTCTTTTTGGGCAAGGAAAAATAGAAAGAAGCACCCTTATCTACTTCACCCTCTGCCCAAACCTTTCCATTATGACGATGAATAATGCGCTGCACTAAAGCCAAACCCACGCCTGTACCCGGAAAATCTCTTTCATTGTGCAAACGTTGGAACACGCCGAAAAGTTTATCTTTATATTTCATGTCAAACCCTGCACCGTTATCACTTATACAATAATTTAATTTATCTTCTTCCTCCCGGCAGGTAACCGAAATAACGGTTTGTGGCCGATTTGAGGAGAACTTGATTGCATTGGAAATAAGGTTCAGCCAAACTTGGCGGAACATATTGGGGTCACCATTTGCATCGGGAAGATCGGCTGTTGAAAAATTGATGCGTTTCCGCTCGTCGGGATTGGTCGCTTCATGGTAAATAGCTTTGGCCATGTTTTTCATATCGATCCTGGAAAAATTCATAGATGCCCGACCAAGCCGTGAAAAAGCCAGCAGATCGTCGATGAGTTTACCCATTTTCTGGGAATTCTTCCGGATAACTGTACCAAGTCGTTTTCCTTCATCATCCAGTTTATCTACATAATCTTGCAACAGGATGCGCGTAAAACCGTCAATTGCCCTAAGAGGTGCCCGCAAATCATGAGACACAGAATAGGAAAATGCTTCCAGTTCTTTGTTTGAAGTTGCAAGTTTTATGTTAGATATATCAAGTTCTGCTCGTGATTCATTCACATCTGCTAGAAGAAGAGCAAGTGATTGCTGGGATTTCTCAAGCTTAACAGTTCTTTCTTTTACTAATTCTTCCAAATGTTCGCGGTATTTTTTAAGGTCTTCCTCTGCCTGCTTGCGTTCTGTGATGTCACGCTCGGTGGTAGCTGCTCCAATTAATTTGCCGTCTTTATCAACAAGTTTTGTAACAACCATCCATACATCTAATATTTTGCCGTCTTTTGTTTCTCGTTTTGTTTCCAGTGATTCTATAAGCTCACCTTTTTTCAGACTGGCTATATAATTCAATGCTTCGGCTTTATATTCTTCAGGTACCAAATCCGTCACATT